>DASWPX010000001.1:0-7918 GCA_036398395.1 Pseudolabrys sp.
GCGGCCCAGTCGATCACGTCGGCGATGGCCGTTAACCTTTTGCGGCCGGCGGCCTTCGCTTTAACGAAGATGTCGATCTGGCGGTCGGCGCTGGTGCCCTCGGCCACGATCTTGGCGAGGCGCGCGATGTCGGCGGCGCAGCCGAGCGCATCGGCATCCGCGGCGACGAGATCGAGCGTCTGGTCGAGCCATTCCTTTACCGTCAACGGCGAGCGGGCGAAGGGATCGACGAAAATGGCGGCGACGCCGTAGCGCTGGGCGTGCCATTTATTTTCCTGCGTGATGGCGCGGCCGACGCGGTCGAAGCCGGCATTGAAGGCGCGGTCGCGGTCGAGCGCGCGCACCAGACAGCGGAACAGGGCGGCGATGGCGAGCGCGTCGTCGAGCCGCGTGCAACTGTCGGCGACGCGCAATTCGATGGTCGGGTTGCCGAGCGAAGGCCGGATCGCCCACCAGATGTAGCTCGCGTCCGGGATGATCTTGGCCCAGACCAGCGCCGCGACGAATTCGTCGTAATCCTGCTTGGTGCGGAACAGTTCCGGCAATCCGGTGCGCGGCATTTCGTCATAAGCGGCGAGCCGGTAACCGCACAAGCCGGTGAGATGGCCTTCCCAGAAGGGCGAGGAGGTCGAGAGCGCGAGCAGCAACGGCAGAAACGGCGTCAGCCGCATGATCAGGTCGATGCGGTCGTCGAGCTTCGGCACCTCGACATGCACGTGCATGCCACACAGCATGTTGCGGCGGCCGATGATCTGGAGGTCTTCCATGATCGCGTTGTAGCGCGCCTTCTTGGTGACGACCTGCTCCGGCCAGAAGGCCAGCGGAAAGGTGCCCATGGCGGCGACGCCCAGTTTGCGCTCGGCGGCGGCCTCGGCAAGCACGCGGCGATAGCTGCCGAGATGCCCGCGCGCCTCGTCCATGCTGGCGCAAGGCGGCGTTGCGACTTCGATCTGCGATTGCAACATTTCCGTCATGACGCGGTCGCCAAGTCTTTTTTGCGCCGCGGCGAAGAATTTCTTGTCGACGCGGCGCTGTGCCCGGCGCGTCTTGGCGTCGAACACGAAATATTCCTCTTCCATGCCGACGGTATACATGCGCGCAACAACTCGCTGGGGTGGGGCCGGGTTCCCTTGCGCGCGATCCCGAAAAATGGGTACCGGGTTTCGGATTAGACCATGCGCAAACGAAAGAATCTCTTCGGGATAAGACACCCAACCCAGGCAAATGCCCAATGATTTAACGATTGCTTTGCTATCAGATGGGCCATGCGCACCATTGATGACATCGACGCAAGAATCGTGTTTGCGGTGCTGCTCGGCCTGTCGCTCTGCCCAGTCTTGCTGACGCCGATCCCGGCGATGGTCGATTATCCCAACCACCTCGCGCGCATGTATCTGATCGCACGTGACGGCACGCCGGACGCTAATCCGTTCTATCAGATCGTCTGGGCGCTCTATCCCAATCTGGCAATGGACCTGATCATTCCGCAGATCGCGCGGGCAATCGGCGTCGAGCAGGCGGCGCGGCTGTTTCTGCTGGTGAGCCAGGTGCTGATCGTGAGCGGCGCGATGGCTATCGAGCGCGTGGTGAAGGGACGCGTGCAGATCGCGGGTTTCGTGGCGCTGATGTTTCTCTATTGCCTGCCCTTCGCCTGGGGCTTCCTGAATTTCGAATTTGCCTTGGGCGTTGCGCTGTGGGGTGTCGCAGCGATGCTGCGCGTGCAGGAGCGCGGCTGGCTGACGCGCTTCGGCGTCAATTTGTTTTTTGTCGTGGCGCTGTTTGCCGCGCACTTCTTCGCGCTCGGCATTTATGGCGCGACGCTGGGCTTTTACGAACTGTGGCGGGCGTGGAGCCGTAAAGCGGTGGCGCAGGCGGCGTTGCGGCTTGCGTTGCTCGCCGTGCCGGTGGTCGCGATGCTCGCGATCATGCAGCTTGCCGGCGGCGGTGTCGGCGGCGAGGGCACCTCCTGGTTCTTTGCCTATAAGCCGCTTTGGCTGTTCCGCATCATGAGCGGCTATAGCCTGACGGTGTCGTCGGCCTGCGTCGTGTTGCTGCTCGGTTTTATCTACGTCGCGGCCAAGCAGGGCTTGTTGAAATTCGCGCCGGGCGGGCTGTGGCTGGCGATCGGATTTGGAATTCTCTATTGCGCGATGCCGTCGCGGCTGTTCGACACGTCGTTCGTCGACTTCCGTATCCTGGCTGCCGCGGCGTTGATCCTGCCGGCGTTCTGCACGCCCACGCTGCCGACGGCGCGCTGGAAACTGGCGGCGCTCGCCTGCGCCGGCGTCATAACGCTCGCCAATCTTGCGGTGGTCGGCTTCGTCTGGCGTTCTTACCGCGCCGATTATGCCGCGATGATCCGATCCTTCGGCAAGATCGAGCGCGGCTCGTCGGTGCTGACCGGCGACAGCGGGCCGGGCGACGACCCGCCGTTTCACGACCTCACCGAATACCCGATTTATTACGCGCCGACGCTGGCCGCGCACTACGCCAATGCTTTCGTGCCGGGACTTTTTACGGCGGCCGGCAAGCAGCCGGTGCGCGTCGGGCCGATCGCGGAGCGTCTGGCCATTCCGTATGGCGGACCGGTACCGGTGGCGATCCTGGCCGGCATTGCCGCCGGCAAGACCGGCGCGGGCGTGCCGGCCTACATCAAGTCATGGCCGCAGGATTACGACTATCTTTATGTGCTCGGGCCGCGCATCCCGAACCCCATGCCGGATTTGCTGGAGGAGTTGGATCGCGCGGTCCGCTTCACGCTTTATCGAATTCGGCGGAAGTCCTCGTAACTCGCCAAATCTAGCAGGAGGCCTTGCCGCAACGCGCGTTGCTGATTTTTTCCTGCAGCGCCGGCAGACCAACGGCGCCGACCACGACGTCGTTGCCGATCACATAGCTCGGCGTGCCGTTGAGGCCCAGCGCCTCGGCCATCTTGAAGTTCTCTTCCAGCGTGGCCTTGACCTCGGGGCTGTTCAAATCCTTTTCGATGCGGCCCATGTCGAGGCCGGCTTCCTTGGCGGCGGCCATGGCATGCGCCTTGTCGGCCTGGCCGCGCCCGCCCAACAGCTTCTGGTGGAAGTCGAGATATTTCTTGCCGCCCGGGTCCTGCATGCGCACGGCGACCGCGACCTGCGCCGCCTCGACGGAGCCGGGTCCGAGCACCGGGAATTCCTTGAGCACGATCTTGAGCTTCGGATCGTCCTTCAGCAGCGTGAGCATGTCGCTCATGGCGCGCTTGCAGTAGCCGCAATTGTAATCGAAGAACTCGACGAAGGTGACGTTGCCCTGCGGATTGCCGAGATTGACCTGGCGCGTCGAGGAGAACAGCGCCTTCTCGTTTTCCTTGACGCCGGCCTTGTGCTTCTCGGCGTCGGCGACGTTCTGCCGCTTCTCGAGTTCGGTCATCGCCTCCTGCAGCACTTCCGGATGCGCGATCAGATAATCGTGCACCAGGCGCTCGATTTCGGTTTTCTGCGGCGCGGAAAACTCGTCCGCGCGCGCGGCTTGCGACGCGGCGGCCAAAAGCATCGCGGCCAAAAGGGCGGCGATCATGCGCAAGCTCGATGTCATTGGTTTGTCCTTATGGTCATTGTCAGTTTTTAGTCGGCTTAACGTTGACGATGTCGTCGGCGCGAACCCAGGCCGGCGAACCGATGGCCAGGCGGGTCTTGGCACGGCTGGCAAGCTGACGCGCGGTCATAAGATCGCCGCGGGCGAAGGCGGCCTGGGCGGAGGCGAGATCGGCCTGGGCCAGATCGCCCTTGCGGCCATAGGCCATGGCGAGTTGGCTATAGGCTTCCGGCGCCTGGGGTTCGCGGTCGATGGCCGAGCGCAGCAGCTCGACGGATTCCGCGGCGACGTTTTTATCGTTGGTCGCGATCAGGGCTTGCCCCAGCATGATCTCGATCAGCGGCGCGCCTTGCGACAACTGTACCGCGCGGCGCAGCGGCGCGACCGATTCCACCGGGCGGCCGCCTTCCAGCAGCGCCTGGCCCTTGAGTTCGTAGAAATACGGATTGTTCGGTTGCGCCTGGATCAGCCCGTCGATCTGGACCAGCGCCTGGCGCAGATCGGAATGGCGGTAAGTCGAGATGGCGTGAGCATAGCGGGCCGGCAGGCTGTGGTCGCCGAGCGGATAGCGGCGCGCCACCGAGTCCGGCTGTTCCAGGAAGCCGGACAATTTCGCCCGCATCAGATCGTGGCGCAGCTGCAATTCGGGCGAGTCCTTGACATCCCAATAGGGGCTCGCCCTGGCCAGCGCCGCCAGCGCGGCGACGCGTTCGGCCGGCATAGGATGAGTTTGCAGATAGGGGTCGATGTAACGCGAATTGAACAAGGATTCGTTGGTCAGGCGCGTGAACAATTCCACCATGCCCCGGGGCGACTGGTGGGTGGCGGTAAGGAATTTCACGCCGGCGTGGTCGGCCTGGTCTTCCTGGGTCCGCACATAGGCCAGGAGCGAGCGCATGATCGCCGACTGCGGGGCCATGAGCGCGGCCACGCCGATATCGCTGCCCCCCGAGCCGGAGCGCGCGCCCGCGACCACAGCGCCGACGCCCGCCATCATCGCGATGATCGACGCGGTTTGCGCGGTCGCCAACTGCTCGCGCATTTTCATCAGATGGCCGCCCGCGAGATGGCCGGTTTCGTGCGCGAACACGCCGATGACCTCGTTGGGAGTCTTGGCATCGAACAGGGCGCCGGCGTTGATGAAGATGTGGCGTCCGTCCATCACGAAGGCGTTGAAGGTGCGGTCGCCGAGGATAACTACCCTTACGTTCTGCTTGGCGAGCCCCGCCGTCTTGAGGATGGGTTGGGCATAGTCGCGCAACAGGTTTTCGATTTCGGTGTCGCGCACCACCGGCATGCCGCGCGTCGCTTCTTCCTGAGCGCGCGCCGGCAGGCTGGAAGGAACCGCCCCGGCGGCCGCGACCGCCAGCGCCGTCAACAGGGCGGTGATGCGGCCTGCTGGTGCGCAGCCATGCGTCCTGTAAGGTGTGCCGACTTCGGTCATGCCAAACTTTTAGAGACGGCCCTGAGGGCGGTCAACGCGACGCGATACGCTTCGATATCCTCGGACGATCACGTCCGAGTCATGAAAAACGTCTGTCCCACAAGCAAAAGCCGGGGAATACGGCAACAGCGGGGCGGCGGCGGAGGTCCAGTCTTAAAGCTATGCTTGAAGCTGCAAAACATCTGCTAACACCTTCTAAACGCAGCGATGTGCCGCCGTTTATCGTCATGGACGTCATGGCGGCGGCGGCCGCGATCGAGGCGCGAGGCGGCCGGGTTGTGCATATGGAAGTGGGCCAGCCGGCGGCGCCGGCGCCGGCTACCGCGCTTGCGGCCGCCAAGGCGGCGCTGGAACTCGGGCGCATCGGCTATACCGAGGCGCTCGGCGTCCCGTCCCTGCGCGCCCGGATCGCCCGGCATTATGCGCAAACGTATGACCTCAGCCTCGAACCGGCCCGCGTGGTGGTGACCACCGGCTCCTCGGGTGCCTTTATCCTGGCGTTCCTGGCGCTGTTCGAGGCCGGCGACCGGGTGGCGCTGGCCAATCCCGGCTATCCGCCTTACCGGCACATCCTTTCGGCGCTTGGCTGCGAGCCGGTGCTGATCGAAACTGCCGTGGCCACGCGGTGGGCCATGACCGGCAAAGCGCTGATCGCCGCCCACCGCCAGCGCCCGCTCGCGGGCGTGGTGATCGCGAGTCCGGCCAATCCGACCGGCACCATGATGGACGCCGACGCGCTGTCGCAACTGATCGCGGTGGCGGAAGCCGAAGGCATCCGCGTCATCTCCGACGAGATCTATCACGGCCTCGACTACGCGTTTCCTGCCGAGACAGCGGCGAATTTGTCGGAGCGCGCGGTGGTGATCAATTCATTCTCGAAATATTTCTGCATGACCGGCTGGCGCGTCGGCTGGATGGTGGTGCCGGAAAGCCTGCTGCGCGCGGTCGAGCGCTTGCAGCAGAACCTCGCCATCTCGGTGCCGGCGCTGGCGCAGATCGCGGCCGAGGCCGCCTTCGAAGGCCGCCTCGAAATGGAGGCGGTCAAGCATGGCTATGAGGAGAACCGCCGCATCCTCACGCAAGGCCTGCCGAAAGTCGGCCTCGATAAATTCCTGCCGGTGGACGGCGCGTTTTATCTTTATGCCGATGTCTCGCGCTTCTCCAACGACAGCCTGGATTTCGCCAAGCGCATGCTCGACGAGGCGGGCGTGGCGGCGACGCCGGGCATCGATTTCGATCCGGTCAACGGCCATAATTTCCTGCGCTTTTGCTACGCCGGTTCGGCCGCCGAAATGGACGAGGCGGTCGAACGGATCGGGAATTGGCTGAAGGGCTGATCGAGGCGGGGCACGATGGTGACCAAGAAATTGCGCGCAGGCCGGGAGCCGACGTTCGCAGCCAGCGCGCGTGCTTATGCGCTCGACCTTGCGGCGTCGGTGCTGATGTTCCTGTCCGTCAGTATCGTGTCTGGCCGTGTCTGGCGCTTTCCGTTCGACGACGAGATTTATACTCTCGGTGCAATCGAACGCTTGTCCGGTGCGAAGCTTTTCGCCTTTTATCTCGGCGGCGCCGACGTCCATCCGCCGCTGCAATATTTATTTGCCTCCGGCCTCTATCATCTCGGCTTGAGCGAGGCCGGGATGCGGTTGTGCAGCCTCGCGATGACCGCCATCGCGCTGACGCTGTTTCACCTTCTGGCTTTGATGGCGATGGCGCGGCGCGACCCTGGCGCGGTTTCGCCGTTCGCCCGGTTGATCGCTGTATTGCTGTTTGGATTATGCGCGCTTGCGGTCAGTCAGGGCGATGCGATCCGCTGGTATCCACTGTTTGCAATGCTGATCGCTGTCTTTGTCACGCTCTATTTGGCCGGTGGCAATGACATGGTACGGCTGGCAGCGGCGGTGCCGCTCGGGCTTGCCGCCTCGACCAATTATCTCACCATCATCGTCATTTTGCCTCTGGCGATTTACCGTTATGGTCTTCAGCGGCGGTTCAACGCTTTATTCGATGCGGAATTTTGGGCAGTCTTTTTGCTGTTTGCCGCTATTGGCATTTATTCGGCCTTTTCGCTGTTTGCGCATCACGCCGATATGGTGGGAACGCAGATCGGCAATGGTGCCGTTCGATCGGCATTGACCAATATGCTCGGATTTTTCGGCGGCCACGTATTGGGCATAGGCCAAATCTGGATCGTCGCTCCCGCGGCGGCGATTTCAGTCTGGGCGGCGATCAGTCAAATTGATCGCCACACGCCGGCTGATCCCGTTCATCTGCTGTTGCTGTTGTTGGCAGCAAGCGCATTGATGATTTTGCCGGGCTTTGCCAAGCCGCGCTCGTTTCTCTATCTCGCGCCCGTTCTCGCGGCCGTTCTGGCGCTGTCTTTCAACCGGGAAGTCAAACGAGCGCCGGGCGTAGCGCTATTGCTGGCGGCGCTTTGGGTAGCCGCGTCGGTGGGGGCTATCGCCAATATCAATGGCGGTACGCACCCGTTCAAGCGAAACTCCGTTATTCCCTATCAGGACATCGTCGATTTCATCGACAGCAACGGAACGGGGCGCCAGCTTATCGTATCGACCGATCCGATTATTCCATGGGTGCTGCGCGGGGGACGCGGGCGGGAGGATCGCTGCGCCAGCTATTTTGCGGCGAACAAAGCTTGTCTGGATGCCGTGCAACGCTACGATTCTGTTGTTGTGATCAGCGGCCACAGCGACAAATCGGAAAATCCGCAGGCCATGCAAGGCTTCGACGGTGCGGTCGCCGCCGTCGTTGCTGGCCGGCGCAAGGTTGCAACCATGCACGCAGGCATTGATGACGATGCGGCGCTCAAGACGCGGCTGACCGGCGTCGCGCTCGACAAATATATCCTGACGGTCGAACTATACCGGTAAGAAAAGGACCCGC
>DASWPX010000002.1:0-3849 GCA_036398395.1 Pseudolabrys sp.
GGCCGCTGCGGCGGACCCGGGCGCGCGCCCGGTTCACACCGGGCCGCGCTCCGAACTTGCCGCCGCGCTCGCCGCCTGCCGCGGCGCCTTTATCGGCGTCGGCATCATGAGCGCCATGGTCAATATTCTGTATTTGACCGGCTCGTTCTTCATGCTTGAGGTCTACGACCGCGTGCTGCCGAGCCGCAGCGTGCCGACGTTGATCGGGCTCATTGTGCTGGCGGCGGTGCTCTACATCGCGCAAGGCGTGCTCGACATGATCCGCGCGCGCATTCTGGTGCGCATCGGGGTCAGCCTCGACGAATCCCTCAGCGGCCGGGTGTTCGAGACCATTTCGCGGCTGCCCTTGAAAGTTGGCCAGCGCAATGACGGCATGCAGCCGCTTCGCGATCTCGACGCCATCCGCACATTCCTCGGCGGCGGCGGTCCGATCGCCATGTTCGATCTGCCTTGGATGCCGTTTTATATCGGCATCTGCTTCATCTTCCATCCGCTGATCGGCTTCACCGCGCTGGTCGGCGCCATCGTCCTGGTCACCGTGACTTTGATGACCGAAATGCGCACCCGCGCACCCATGAAAGAAGCCATCGGCTTTGCCACCGCGCGCAACGGTCTGGCCGAAACCAGCCGGCGCAATTCCGAAGCGCTGATCGCCATGGGCATGCTCGGCCGCATGTCCAGGCGTTGGTACGACGCCAACAACCGCTATCTGGCCGGCCAGCAGCGCGTCAGCGACGTCGCCGGCGGACTCGGCGCGGTGTCCAAGGTGCTGCGCATGATGCTGCAGTCGACGCTGCTCGGCGTCGGCGCCTATCTCGTCATCAACCAATTGGCCACTGCCGGCATTATCATCGCTGGGTCGATTCTCGGTGCGCGCGCTCTCGCGCCGGTCGATCTCGCCATCGCCAACTGGAAGGGCTTCGTCACCGCCCGCCAAGGCTGGCAGCGGCTCACGCAGCTACTCAAAATTATGCCCGAGCAGACACCGCCAATGGCGCTCAACCCGCCTTCGAAGACCTTGAAGGCCGAGGGCGCCGCGGTGGCAGCGCCCGGCGCACAAAAAGTCGTGGCGCAGGACATCACCATTACACTCGATAAGGGAAACGGTCTCGGCATCATCGGTCCAAGCGCCTCGGGCAAATCCTCGGTCGCGCGCATGCTGGTCGGCGTCTGGCAGCCGGTGCGCGGCAAGATCAGGATCGACGGCGCGGCGCTCGACCAGTGGTCGACCGAAACGCTCGGTGCCCATATCGGCTATCTGCCGCAGGACGTCGAACTCCTGGCCGGCACGGTGGCGCAAAACATCGGCCGCTTCGAAGCCGAAGCGGATTCCGCCGCCGTGATTGCCGCGGCGAAAATGGCCGGCGTGCACGACATGATCGTGAATTTGAGCGAAGGCTACGAAACGCAGATCGGCGAGCAGGGCACCTCGCTTTCAGCCGGCCAGGCGCAGCGCATCGCGCTGGCGCGCGCGCTGTACCGTGATCCGTTTCTGGTGGTGCTCGACGAACCCAATTCCAATCTCGATTCCGAGGGCGACGAGGCCCTCACCAAGGCGATCCTGGCGGTGCGCGCGCGAGGCGGCATCGTTGTGGTGGTTGCGCATAGGCCAAGCGCGATTGCCGGCGTCGATCTGCTGATGGTAATGAAGAATGGCCGCCAGCAGGCCTTCGGTCCCAAGGACGCGATCATGTCCAAGCTGACGCAGCCGCAGGCTCTGCCGGGGCCGCTCAAGGTCGTCTCGGAAGCGGCGGGCGGAAAGCGCACGCCATGAACCTGATCGATTCCGCTACGCTTACGCCGGCCCACCGCTCGATCTACCAGCATATGGTCGCCGGCATTGTCGTCGTCATCCTGCTCGCCGGCGGCGTCGGCGGTTGGGCGGCGACCACTGAATTGTCCGGTGCATTGATCGCGCAAGGCTCTATCGTCGTCGATTCGAACGTCAAGAAAGTGCAGCATCCGACCGGCGGCGTGGTCGGCGAACTGCTGGTGCACGACGGCGACCAGGTCAAGGCCGGCGAGATAGTGGTGCGGCTCGACGACACCGTGACGCGCGCCAACCTCGCCATCGTCACCAAGGGCCTCGACGAATTCAACGCCCGCAAGGCGCGGCTCAATGCCGAGCGCGACGGTGCCGAGACCATCGTCTTTCCCGACGAAATGCTGGCGCGGATGAACGAGCCGACGGTGGCCAACGCGGTCACCAACGAACGCAAGTTGTTCGAACTGCGCCGCACCGCGCGCGCCGGTCAGAAAGCGCAGCTTCGCCAGCGCATCGATCAGTTGCAGGAGGAGATCGGCGGCTTGACCGCGCAGCAGGCCGCCAAGACCCGCGAGATCGGCCTGATCACCCAGGAACTCGAAGGCGTGCGCGACCTCTTCAAGAAAAACCTTGTGCCGATCACGCGTCTCACCACGCTGGAGCGCGACGCCGCCCGCATCGAGGGGGAGCGCGCCCAGCTCATCGCGTCGGTGGCGCAGGCCAAAGGCAAGATCGTTGAAACCGAGCTGCAGATCATCCAGATCGACCAGGATCTAAGCAGCGAAGTCGCCAAGGACATGCGCGAGGTCGACGGCAAGATCGGCGAATTCGTCGAGCGCAAGGTCACCGCCGAGGACCAGCTCAAGCGTATCGATATCCGCGCGCCGCAGGACGGCACCGTGCTGCAATCGACCGTGCATACGGTCGGCGGCGTCATTACCGCCGGCGACGCCATCATGATGATCGTGCCGGGCGCCGATAATCTGATCGTGGGGGCCAAGGTCAATCCCCAGGACGTCGACCAGCTGACGGTCGGCCAACCTGCGATGCTGCGCTTCTCCGCGTTCAACCAGCGCACCACACCGGAAATCCAGGGCAAGGTGACGCGCATCTCGGCCGATACCACCACCGACCAGCGCACAGGGCAGAGCTATTACACCGTCCGCATCTCCATGGCGCCAGACGAGATCGCAAAGCTCGGCGAAGTCAAACTTATCCCCGGAATGCCGGTCGAAGCCTTTGTACAGACCGGCGAGCGCACGGTATTCTCCTATCTCGTCAAACCGTTGCACGACCAGTTGATGCGCGCGTTCCGAGAAAAATAAGATGGCGCTGTGTTACCGGGGGGACTCGGTTCGATCGACATGAAGTGGGTCTCCCGACAAGCCCAGCGATTCGGCTTTGCGCGCGCCCTTTGCGTCGCCCTGCTGCTGTTGCTTGCCGGCCTTCGCGCCGCCGATCCGCCGCCGCTGGAAGAACTCCGCGTCAGGGTCTTCGACCTCTACCAGGTCATCCAGCCGCGCATCGCCGAATCCCGCCCGGTCATGATCGCCGACATCGACGAGAAAAGCCTCAAGGCGCTCGGCCAATGGCCATGGCCGCGTACCCGCGTCGCCGACCTGATCTCGCGGCTGACCGAAATGGGCGCGCTGGTCGTGGGCTTCGACATCGTCTTCGCCGAAGCCGACCGGCTGTCGCCTAATCTTGCGGCCGACAGCTTCCGCAACCTCGACGACGACACTCGCCAGAAGTTACGTGCGCTGCCGAGCAACGACGAGATGCTGGCCGACGCGATGCGCCGCTCGCGCGTAGTGGTGGGCGAATCCGGTACGCCGGAGCCTGTGGTGCAGACCGATAAGCCGCCGACACTGCTTGGACTCGCCACACTGGGCGGCAACCCGGAGCCGTATCTGATGAGCTTCCCCGGCCTGCTGCGCAACGTGCCGCCGATCGAAAAGGCCGCCAAAGGCCGTGGCCTGTTCACCATCCGCGCCGAGCGCGACGGCATCGTGCGGCGCGCGCCGCTGGACATGCAGGCGGGCGGCGCCAGCATGCCGTCGCTGACCTTCGAGATGCTGCGGGTC
>DASWPX010000003.1:0-14396 GCA_036398395.1 Pseudolabrys sp.
CTTGGGAGCCGCGCACGCAGCTCAAGGAAGGGCTGGTTCGCACGGTCGCGTATTTCGAGAAGCTGCTCGCCGAGGGCGGCACACGGCAAATTCTGGCCGGAAAATAGGCGAAATCGCCTTACCCGACGCTCACGGGTTAACCAATTCCTTGTTCCATTTTGCGGGAAATTTGCTAGGTATCGGCGCGTTCGAGCAATTCCCTGTATAGTTCCCTGTCAGCGGGGAAAGGCTACATTGAACTACCCATCCACCAAAACAGTCGCAGCGGCACCGTTAGGCACAGCACAAGCCGACATCACCGTGGTCGGCGGCGCCGGCCATGTCGGGATTCCGCTGGTGCTGGCCTTCGCCGAAGCGGACATGACGGTCAACGTCAACGACCTCAACGAGGAAACGCTGGCGACGCTGCGCTCCGGCAAGTTGCCGTTCATCGAGCATGGCGCCGCGCCGCTGCTGGTCAAGGCGCTGGCGGACAACCGGCTGATCTTCACGTCGTCGCCAAAAAATATCGGCCGCCTTGGCCCGGTGGTCATCACCATCGGCACGCCGGTCGATGAATTCCTCAATCCGGTGCAGAAGGCGGTGCAGGACTGTATCGACGCGCTGCTGCCCTTCGTGGACGACGGGCAACTGCTGGTGCTGCGCTCGACGGTTTATCCCGGCACGACAGCATGGCTGGCGTCTTATCTCGAGCGTCGGGGCCGCAAGCTCAAGGTCGCGTTCTGCCCTGAGCGCGTCGTGCAGGGCAACGGCATCAAGGAACTGCGCGAGATGCCGCAGATCGTCAGCGGCATGACCCAGGAAGCGGAAGACGAGGCGGTCGCGCTGTTTTCCAAGATCGCGCCCGAGCTTGTCGTGATCAAGCCGCTGGAAGCCGAATTCGCCAAACTGTTCAGCAACGCCTATCGCTACATCGAATTTGCAGCGACCAACCAGTTCTACATGATCGCGAAATCGGCGGGCGCCGACTACCACGCCATCGTGCAGGCGATGAAGCACAATTATCCGCGCCTGAAGTCGCTGCCGCGTCCGGGCTTCTCCGCCGGTCCCTGCCTGTTCAAGGACACCATGCAGCTCGCGGCCTACGCGCGCAATCAGTTCGGCCTCGGCCACGCCGCGATGCAGGTCAACGAAGGGCTGGTGCTGCAACTGGTCGACGACCTGCGGCGCGCTTACGATATTTCGAGCATGACCATCGGCCTGTTGGGAATGGCCTTCAAGGCCGAGATCGACGATACGCGCGCCTCGCTGAGCTACAAACTCAAGCGTATGCTGCAAATGTCGGCCGGAAACGTGCTTACCACCGATCCTTTCGTCACGACCGATCCGGCGCTCTTGCCGCTCGACCAGGTGGTCGATCGCAGCGACATTCTGATTCTGTGTACGCCGCATTCCGCCTACGCCGAGGCCGACCTCAAGGGTAAGCCCGTGGTGGACGTCTGGGGCTTTCTCAAGAACGCGAATGTCATCGCGTAGCGCATGATCATGGCGCCACGGCTCGATATCGTTATCCCGGTCTATAACGAAGGGAACATCATTCTGGCGACGCTCGGCGAACTTCGCCGGCAGGTGACGGTGCCGTCGCGCATTCTCATCTGTTACGACAGGCCTGACGACGACACGCTCTCGACGATCAGGGCAAACCCGGAAAAAGTCGCGGGTCTCGACATCGAATTCGTCCGCAACCGCTCGCGGGGCGCGCACGGCGCCGTAATGAGCGGTTTTGCGGCCAGCCGGGCGCCTTTCGTTCTGGTGTTTCCGGCCGATGATGATTTCAACGCCGGCATCATCGACGCGATGGTCGCCAGGGCCGGGCAGGGCGCCGATGTCGTCTGCGCCAGCCGTTTCATTGCCGGCGGCTGCATGGTCGGCTGCCGCTGGCTCAAGGCGGCGCTGGTCCGCACCGCGGCCTTCACACTCTATTATATCGCCCGGCTGCCGACGCGGGATGCGACCAACGGTTTCCGGCTGTTTTCGCGTCGCGTGATCGACGGCATCGAGATCGAATCCGACAGCGGTTTCTGTTACAGCCTCGAATTGCTGGTAAAGTGTCATCGGCTCGGCTGGCCGGTCGCCGACGTGCCGGCCAAGTGGTTCGAGCGTAAGCAGGGCGCCAGCCGTTTTCAGGTGCTCAACTGGGTGCCGTCCTATCTGCGTTGGTACCTTTATGCATTCGCGACCACGTTTTTGCGCCTGCCGGCAAACAGCGTGAAGCAGCGTTCGGTTCAGAAAGCCGCGGAATGATAAGTCTGCCGAAATTCACGTCGCGACAGGTCTTGATCGTGTTGCACGATCTGGTCGCCACCGCCGCGGCGATCGTCGTTACACTCGCGATGCGTTTCGAGGGCCCGCTGTTTCAGGACAAGCTGCACCATCTCGAAATATTTCTGCCGGTTTTTCTTGTCTATGCGGCCGTGGTTTATTTCATCTTCGGGCTGCAACGCAACAAATGGCGTTTCACCTCGGTTCCCGACCTCTACAATATTTTCCGCGCCTCCACGGTGCTGGCGATAACGCTGCTGGCGCTCGACTACGTCCTGCTGGCGCCCAATGTCTACGGCACGTTCTTCTTCGGCAAGGTGACCATCCTGCTGTATTGGTTAGTGCAGATGTTCTTCCTCGGCGGCGCCCGGGTCGCCTACCGCTATTTCCAGTACACACGCTCGATTCACCGCGTCAAAATCGCGGACGCCACGCCGACCTTGATGCTCGGCCGTGCCGCCGATGCCGAAGTGCTGTTGCGTTCGATCGAAAGCGGCGTCGTGAAGAATATCTGGCCGGTCGGCATTCTGTCCCCGTCGGCGGCCGACCGCGGGCAATCGATCCGCGGCATTCCGGTGCTCGGCGACGTCGACGACCTTGAGCGCGTGGTTGACGATCTGGCGTCGCGCGGCGACCGGGTGACGCGGCTGGTGCTGGCGCCCTCGGCGCTGTCGCCGGAGGCGCGGCCGGAATCGATTTTGATGCGCGCCCGCAGGCTCGGTCTGTCCTTAAGTCAATTGCCGTCGTTCGAAGGCGGCGGGCCGGCGGTGCAGCTCAGTCCGGTGGCGGTGGAAGACCTTCTGCTGCGGCCCAGCGTGCGGATCGATTACCGCCGGCTCGAGGAATTCGTCGCCGGCAAGTCGATCGTCGTCACCGGCGGCGGCGGTTCGATCGGCTCGGAAATCTGCAACCGCGTCGTCGCCTTCGGTGCCGCCCGCCTCCTCGTGATCGAGAACTCGGAGCCTGCGCTGCACGCCGTGATCGAGACCCTCAAAGGCGCGCAAAGCCGGGCGGAAATCTCCGGCCGCCTGGCCGATATCCGCGACCGCCAGCGGATCGCCGACCTGATCGTGCAGTTCAAGCCCGACATCGTTTTCCATGCCGCGGCGCTCAAGCACGTGCCGCTGCTCGAACTGGACTGGGACGAAGGCATCAAGACCAACGTGTTCGGTTCGATCAACGTCGCGGATGCCGCGGCGCAAGCGGGCGCCACCGCCATGGTGATGATCTCGACCGACAAGGCGATCGAGCCGGTTTCTGTGCTGGGCGCCACCAAGCGGCTGGCGGAAATGTATTGCGAGGCGCTCGACGATGAATTCGGCCGCCATCAAAGCGGCGGCAAGCGCGCCATGCGGCTGATCTCGGTGCGTTTCGGCAACGTGCTGGCGTCCAACGGTTCGGTGGTGCCGAAATTCAAGGCTCAGATCGAGTCCGGCGGTCCGGTCACCGTGACCCATCCGGACATGGTGCGCTACTTTATGACCATCCGTGAAGCCTGCGACCTGGTCGTCACCGCCGCGACCCACGCGCTGGCGCCGGAGCGGCACGATGTTTCGGTTTACGTGCTCAACATGGGCCAGCCGGTGAAGATCGTCGATCTGGCCGAGCGCATCATCCGGCTGAGCGGACTTGAGCCGGGCCGCGATATCAAGATCACCTTCACCGGCATCCGGCCCGGCGAGCGGCTGCACGAGATTCTGTTCGCGCGCGAAGAGGAGATGACCGAGATCGGCATACCCGGCATCGTCGCCGCCAAGCCCGTACGGCCGTCGCTCGAGTCGATCCGAAGCTGGGTGGCGACGCTGGAACAAGGCCTGGCGCGCAACGAACGCGCGGTCATCTATAACGTGCTGCGCGACGCGGTGCCGGAATTTCGCGGCGAAGCCGCCTAATTATTATGAGGACTTTTTCGTGGACCTGACCGCATTCTTCAAATCCGAGTTCGCCGAGCATCACGATGTCGCGCGCCGCACCGAAGCGGCCCTGGCGGGCGCCTTCGTTGGGCTGGTCGCGGCGAGCGTCACGTCGGTCCGCGCCGGCGGCAAGCTGATGTTCTTCGGCAATGGCGGCAGCGCCGGCGACGCCCAGCATCTCGCGACCGAATTGACCATCCGCTACAAGGCAAACCGCGCGGCGATTGCCGCGATTGCGCTGACGACCGATACATCCACGCTGACAGCCGCCGGCAACGATCTTGGCTTCGACCGCATCTTCGCGCGCCAGATCGAGGCGCTGGGCCGGCCCGGCGACGTCGCCATCGCGATCTCGACCTCCGGCAAGAGCCCCAACATCATCGCAGCGCTCAAGCAGGCCAGATCCACGCGCTTGGTTACCGCGGCCTTGGGTGGCAAGGGCGGCGGTGACATGGCGGGCCTAGCGGATCACCTGCTGGTGGTTCCGTCCGACACCACCGCCCGCATCCAGGAAATGCATATTCTGCTGGGCCAAATGCTTTGCGGCGCCCTGGAAATCGAACTCGGTCTGGCCTGACTTCGCCGCCGCGGCACCCACTTCCCCCGGAATATGGGCAGGCATCGTTTTCATATTGAGAAAATGTAATTCCGGATGCTGAAATTAACTTGACTCATTTCACCTGGGCGACTTCCTTTGCGCCCAGGGAGAAAACAACCAATGGATGCGACCATCCTGCCGGGGCCGGGGGTTAAAAGCCGTCCGTCGCCCGCAAGCGCCAAAAGCGACCGCCACAGCATTCAGTCGGTCGATCGCGCACTGTTCCTGCTGGAAACCATCGCCGAGGCCGGGGGCGAAGCGACGCTTACCGACCTTGCCACCCGTACCGGCCTCAACATTTCCACCTGCCACCATCTGCTGGCCACGCTGATCAAGCGCGGCTTTGCCGCCAAGGTGCAGGGCCGCAGGCTCTACGCGCTGGGCCCGCGCATCCTCTATCTCTCGCACGCCTGTCTGCAGGTCGACCTGCCGCGCCGGGCGATGCCTTATCTGGAAACGGTCAACCGCGTCACCGGCGAGACCGTTCATCTCGCGGGCCTGCATGGCGACACCGTGGTCACGCTGGCGGTGCGCGAGGCGCGCCACGCCGTGCGCGTCGACACCGGCAAGATCGGCAAATCGGAAGCGCCGCATGCCACGTCGATCGGCAAGGCCATCCTCGCCTGGCTGCCCGAGGACGAGATGCGCCGCATCCTCGCCCCTGGCATGAAGCGGTTCACCGAGCACACCATCACCGAGTTCCCGGCATTGCTGGAATCGCTTCGGGTCGTGCGCCGCAACGGCTTTGCCATCGATCGCGAGGAGCATCTGCCGGGCGTGATCTGCGTCGGCGCCGCCATCCGGGACCAGGCCGGCACCGTGATCGGCGCGCTCAGCGCCTCGACGCCGACCATGCGCGCCAGCGAAGACCACGTTGCGCTGATGCGCGACGAGATCTGCGCCGCGGCGCGCTCACTGTCCGCCGAATTCGGCGAACCCAACGCACAATCGAAAACCGCCATCGCCAATTGAACGACGGGCAACGAACCTCGTTCGCATCTGGAGGAATCATGTACGCGCCAGCCGGAGTGAAGACCAACCACAACGAATTTCCGATCCCCGACGCCATGAAGGCCTGGGTACTCGGCGATCCCGGCCAGCTCAGCATCGCCAACAAGCCGGTGCCGGTGCCGAAGAAAGCCGAGGTGCTGGTGCGTATCGACGCGGTGGCGATCTGCGCGACCGATCTCGAAATCATCTATCACGGTCCGCCGTCCTCGATCCAAGGCGGCTTGCCCTTCAACAAGAACTTCACGCCCGGCCATGAATATATGGGCACGGTCGTGGCGCTGGGGCCCGGCGTCGACGAATACAAGATCGGCACCCGCGTCGCGGTCGAAATTCACGCCGGCTGCGGCCAGTGCAAGCGCTGCCGCGAGGGCATGTACACCTCGTGCCACAACTACGGCCTCAATTACGGCGACGTCGACAAGGGCCACCGCGCCAACGGCTTCACCACCGACGGTGGCTTCTGCGAATACCAGGTCAACCACGTCAACACGCTGGTCGCGATTAACGACGAGATGACGGACGAGGAGGGCACGCTGGTCGTTACCGCGGGCACTGCGATGTATGCGCTGACCGAACTCGGCGGCTTGGTCGCGGGCGAAAGCGTCGTCGTCACCGGCCCCGGCCCGATCGGCCTGATGGCGGTCGCCGTCGCCAAGGCGCTCGGTGCCCAGCCGGTAATCCTCACCGGCACGCGCGACAACCGGCTGGAAATCGGCAAGCAGCTCGGCGCCGACGCGGTCATCAATATCCGCAAGACGCCCGACGTGGTCGCCGAAGTGAAGAAGCTCAACGGCGGCAAGGGCGTCGATTACGTGGTCGAATGCTCGGCCGCGACCTCAGCCGTCAACGACGCGGTGCGCATGGTCAACCGTGGCGGCCGCGTCTGCCTTGCCGCTTTCGCGCACGAGGAAGTGCCGGTGGATGTGGCGCATATCGTGCGCAACAACATCTATCTCTACGGCATCCGCGGCGAGGGCAAGAGCGCGACGCACCGCGCCGAGGCCTTCATGCAGCAGAAGCGCTTCGACGCCACCTTGATCCACACCCACACCTTCCCGCTCGACGATCTGCCGACCGCGATCCGCTACGCCAAGGACCGGGTCGACGACGCCATCAAGGTGGTGGTGAAGGCGAAAATGGATGCCGCGAATAAAGTCGCGGCGGAATAGCCGGAGCCCAATGCTGATTTGCGACGAATATCTGACGCCGGGGTCGCTCGCGGAGGCATTCTCCGCGATGGCGAAAAATCGCGGCCGCTACAGAATTGTCGCGGGCGCCACCGACACGCTGCCCTGGGCGCGCGAGGGCAGGGCCGGGGATGTGTCGATCCCGCTGCTGATCGACGTGTCGAAAATCCCGGAATTGAACGAACTGCGCGTCGACGGCAATCGTGTTCGATTGGGCGCCGCGACGCCGGTCCAGCGTTTTCTCGACGACGCGGCGCTCGGCCGCGCGCTGCCCGACATGCCGCGCTGCGCGGTGTGGTTCGCCGACGACCAGATCCGCGCCCAGGCCACCATTGGCGGCAATGTCGTGAATGCGTCGCCGGCGGCCGACGTCACGCCGTGCCTGATCGCGCATGAAGCGAATGTCGAACTGGCTTCGGCCGGCGGCCGCCGCAGCATGCCGCTGCGCGACTTCATCACCGGCCCCGGCAAAACGCAGCTCGCCGACGGCGAATTGCTGACGGCGGTCGAATGCGACGCGCTGCCCGGCTACGGCGGCAGCTTCGAGAAAGTCGGTCACCGCCGCTCGCTGGTCATTTCCGTCGTCTGCCTTGCGGTGTTGGTGAAGCTCGATAGCGCGGGCCGCCGCCTGGACGACGTGCGCCTCGCGATTGCCGGCATCCGCCCGATTCCGCGACGCCTGCGCGAGATCGAGGATTTCCTGCGCGGCAAGGCCTTGTCGGGCTCGCTGGTCGAACAGGCCGCCGATTTGCCGCTCGATCTGGTGCAATCGCGCACCCGCCAGGAATACCGCCGCGACGTGGTGCGCGGCTTCCTGATGCGCGGGCTGATCAGCGCCGCCAAGCGCGCCGGCGCGCATCCGGATTCCTTCACCGGCGAGTTGGAGGCGGCCTATGGTTGATATCCAGCTCAAGGCCACCGTCAACGGCCGCAAGATTTCCCGCGCCGCCAAGCCGAGCCAGCGGTTGCTCGATTTCATCCGCGACGACCTCAATCTGACCGGCAACAAGGAAGGCTGCGGCGCCGGCGAATGCGGCACCTGTTCGGTCTTCGTCGACGGCGTGCTGATGAAATCCTGCCTGCTGCCGGTGGCAAAGGCGCAAGGCGCCAAGATCGACACCATCGAGTCGCTGGCCAAGACCGGTGAGTTGAGCCTGCTGCAAAAGGCCTTCCACAAGGCCGGCGCCAGCCAATGCGGCTATTGCATCCCCGGCATGGTGATGGCGGCGACGGCTGCGCTGCGCATCAATCCGTTTGCCGACCGCGAGGAAATCAAGGAGCGGCTCGGCGGCAACATCTGCCGCTGCACCGGCTATCAGAAGATTTTCGACGCCGTCGAACTGGCGCGCGACGTGCACAACGGCCGCCTGCCGGCCTCGGCGCTCCTCGAACAGGACATTCCCGAAGGCGACGTCATCGGCAAGAACGTGCGGCGCATCGACGCGCCCAGCAAGGTTTCGGGCCGGCTCAAATATGCTGGCGACATGACCATGCCGAACATGCTGCATGTGCAGGTGTTGCGCTCGCCGCATGCGCATGCCCGCATCGTGTCGATCGATACTTCTGCAGCCGAAGCCATGGACGGCGTCGAAGGCGTCATTACGTCGGCCGACGTGCCAGGCGAGGACGGCTTCGGCGTCTTCGTCAACGATCAGCCGGTGATGGCACGCGACAAGGTGCGCTATGTCGGCGAGGCGGTGGCGGCCGTCGCGGCCGAGGATGTGCTCACCGCCAGGCGTGCGCTCGCCGCCATCAAGGTGGTCTACACCCCGCTGCCGCCGGTGTTCGATCCGGACGAGGCGATGCGGCCCGGCGCGCCCGCGGTGCATGACTACGCGCCCGGCAACATCACCAAACACATCCCGATCCGCGTCGGCGATGTCGAAGCCGGTTTTGCCGGTTCCGATCTGGTGGTGGAGCAGACTTATTCGACGCAGGCGATCGAGCACGCCTATCTCGAGCCGGAAGCGGGGCTGGCTTATGTCGATCATGACGGCGTCGTCACCGTCGTCTCGCCCGACCAGAACATCACGCATCACCGCCACATGCTGTCCCGCATCATCGCCAAGCCGATCAGCAAAGTGCGTTTCATCATGAGCCCGGTCGGCGGCGGCTTCGGCGGCAAGGAAGACATGATCTACCAGGGCATGCTGGCGATTCTGGCGATGAAAACGCAGCGTCCGGTGCGGCTGGTGTTCACGCGCGAGGAATCCATCACGTCCACCGCCAAGCGGCATCCCTCGCGCACCTCGCTGCGCATGGGGCTGATGCGCGACGGCCGCATCCGCGCGCTGGAATTGCGGATGATCTGCGACGGCGGCGCCTACGGCATGTCGACGGAAGGCGTCATGCGCAAGGCGGCGATTTTGGCCGCCGGCCCCTATGTCATCCCCAACGTCAAGGTCGACACCTACGGCATCTACACCAACAACACGCCGTCGGGCGCCTTCCGCTCCTTCGGGGCCCTGCAGACGCACTTTGCGGTCGAAAGCCATCTCGATGTCTGCGCCGAGCGGCTCGGGCTCGATCCGTTCGAGATCAGGCGCGTCAACGCGATGCGTGACGGCGCCACCACCCATACCAAGGCAAAGCTCGGCACCGTGAGCCTGATGCGCGCGCTCGACGCTGCGGAAAGGGCCAGCGGCTGGGAAACGGGCGTCCCGAATTCGCGCGGCGCCACGCGCGGCGATCTCAATCATGACGACGTGCGGCCGGCCGTGTCGCTCGGCGCGCGGTTCACGCCGTCGCACAAGCAAGAGGCGGCGGAATAATGGCCCGCAAGCGCGGACGAGGCATGGCGGCCTGCTGGTACGGCATCGCGCGCACCGCGACGGTGGACCGCGCCGCCGCCTGGGCCGAGATCGACGACGGCGGCTCAGCCAAGATCGTCACCGGCGTCACCGAGATCGGCGAGGGCATCCTCACCGTACTGGCGCAGATCGCCGCGCACGAAATGGGCGTGAAAGCCGAGCACGTGGTGATCGGCGACAACGACACCGCGCGCGCGCCCGAGGCCTCGCACGCCGGCGCCAGCCGGCAGACCTACATGATCGGCAACGTGGTGGCGCTGGCCTCGCGCGAAGCGCGCAAGAAGCTGGTCGAGGTCATGGCCGAAATCTGGGATGTCGAGGTCGATCTGATCCACACCGGCAACGGCGAAATCTGGGCCGAGAACACCAACCACCGCATCAGCATGGGCGAGGCGGTGCATTGCGCCAAAAATCGTGGCGTGGTGCCGGTCGGCTCGGCAACGTTCGGCACCGACACCACCGGACTCGATCCGGTCGACGGTTCCGGCCGGCCCTGGCAGGCCTATGTGTTCGGCTGTCAGGTCGCCGAGGTCGAGGTCGACACGGTCACCGGCGAGGTGCAGGTGCTCGGCATCTGGGCCGCGCACGATGTCGGCCGCGCCGTCAATCCGCAGGGCGTCGAAGGCCAGATCGAGGGCGGCATCGTGCAGGCGCTCGGTCAGGGCCTGATGGAGGACTACGTGCTCCAGGACGGGCACACCTCGACCTCGGGTTTCGCGAAATACATTCTCCCGACCTCGCTCGACGTGCCGCGCGTGAACTCGATCATCATCGAGGACCCCGATCCGATCGGACCGCTCGGCGTCAAAGGCATCGGCGAGCCGGCCATGGTGCCGACCATTCCGGCGGTGATGAACGCGATCTACGACGCCGTCGGCGTACGCATTTTCGACCTGCCGGCGACGCCGGAAAAAGTGCTGATGGCGATCCGCGCCAATGAGCGGGCCCATGCTGACGCGTAGTCCCGAGAACGAGAGCGTGCGGTCGATGCGTGAGCGCGCCCGCGCCGTCGCGCAGGCCGGCGGCGTCGAGCAGGCGCTCGCCAAAGGCGGCGTGAGCAAGCTGATCGAATGCACGCTGTCGGAAGCCTTGGTGCTCGGCCTGCTCAAGCAGGGCGTGCGCAAATATTTCGCCATCTTCGGCCACGGCTCGACCGATCTCGGCAATGTGCTGCGCATCTACGAGGAGGAAGGCGCCACCCGCACCTTCAATTGCCGCAACGAAGTCGAGATGGCGCATGCCGCCACCGCGCTGCGCTGGCAATACGGCGAGGTCTCCGCGGTGGTGACCTCGATCGGCCCGGGGGCGTTGCAGGCTTTCGCCGGTTCGCTGGCGGCGGCCTCGAACGGCGTCGGCGTCTATCACATCTATGGCGACGAGACGACCTTCGGCGAAGGCTACAACATGCAGCAGGTGCCCAAGGAAGAGCAGGGCGCTTTCGGCCGCATGACCGCGATCCTCGGCCAGTCTTACGTGCTGCATACGCCGGAAGCCGTGCGCGACGCGCTGCGCCGCGGCGCGCTCTGCGTCAATCATCCCTACCGCGCCGGACCGTTCTATTTGCTGCTGCCGCTCAATACCCAGCCGGCCAGGCTGACGGTCAATCTCGCCGCGCTGCCGAGCCGGCCGGATATGCCGAAGCTCGCGCCGGCCGACGATAGCGCCTTCGACAAGGCGGCCAAGATGATCGCCGGCAGCACGAAGATCGCCATCAAGGCCGGCGGCGGCACGCGCGGTCATGACGCGGCGATCAAGACGCTGGCCGAAGCTTCCGGCGCCGCCGTCGTGCTGTCGCCGGGCTCGACCGGCGTATTGCCCGACGCGCATGCGCAGAACATGCATGTCGGCGGCTCGAAGGGGTCGATCAGCGGCAATTACGCCATGGCGGAAGCCGACCTGTTGATCGTCATCGGCTCGCGCGCGGTCTGCCAGGCCGATTGTTCCGGCATCGGCTACAAGAACGCCAAGGCCGTCATCAACATCAACGGCGATTTCAACGACCTCACGCATTACAACAATACGCTGGCGCTGCCGGGCGATATCGGCGTCGTCGCGTCGCGGCTGGCCGCCAAGCTCAGCGCGTCGAAGAACAAAGCCGAATGGCTCAAAGCCTGTGCCACCAAGAAGGCCGAATGGGCGGCTTACAAGCGCCAGCGCTTCGACGCAGCGCCCATCCACGACGAAGTCTGGGGCAAGCCGGTGCTCGGCCAGCCCGCCGCGATCAAGGTCGTCGCCGATTTCGCCAAGCAGGCTGGCGCCGCCAAGCTGTTCGACGCCGGCGACGTGCAGGCCAACGGTTTCCAGATCGTCGAGGACGACCGCTCGGGCGATACCTTCACCGAGACCGGCGCGTCCTACATGGGCTTTGCGGTCAGCGGCCTGCTGGCTTCGGCCGTCGCCGACAAGCCGCGCTACAGCATCGCCTTCACCGGCGACGGCTCCTTCATGATGAACCCGCAGATCCTGATCGACGCGGTCGAGCACAAATTGCGCGGCATGATCGTCATCTTCGACAACCGCCGCATGGCCGCCATCACCGGCCTGCAGATGGCGCAATACAACGCCGAATTCCGCACCAATGACCGCGTCGCGGTCGATTACGTCAAGCTCGCCTCGTCGGTGTCGGGCGTTCTGACGTTGTCCGGCGGCGATAATGCCGATGCGCTGCGTGCCGCGCTGAAAGCCGCGCAGGCGCATGACGGTCTCTCGGTCGTGCACGTGCCGGTCTATTGCGGGCCTGACGAACTTGGCGGTCTGGGCGCCTGGGGCCAGTGGAACGTCGGCAATTGGTGCGAGGACGTGCAGAAAGCCTGGATCGCGCAGGACCTCTAGGAACCGCCGGTCATCCTTGACCGTTGTCGGCCATGGACGAGGCCAAGCCCGACATCAAATCTCTGAAGGCGCTGCACGCCGCCGAGGCCGAATGCACCCGCTGCCCGCTCTACAAGCACGCCACGCAGGTCGTGTCCGGAGAAGGCCCGGCGCGGGCGCGGATCATGCTGGTCGGCGAGCAGCCGGGCGATCAGGAGGACAAGCAGGGCCGGCCCTTCGTCGGTCCGGCCGGTGGCATTCTCGCCAAGGCCTTGGCCGAGGCCGGCATCGAACGCGGCGACGTATTCATCACCAACGCGGTCAAGCATTTCAAATTCGAGCAGCGCGGCAAGCGCCGCCTGCACAAGCGGCCGAACGCCTACGAGATCGACCGTTGCCACTGGTGGCTCGAATTCGAGCGCGACATCGTCAAGCCGGAGATTGTGATCGCGCTCGGCGCCACCGCCGTGCGCAGCATCACCGGCAAGCCGCTGTCGATCGGCAATATCCGCGGCCGCCTGCTGCCGATGCAGTACGGCAGACGCATGCTGGCGACCATCCACCCGTCCTATATTTTGCGCATCCGCGACAGCGACGATAAGGCCACGCAGTACCGTCAGTTCGTTGCCGATCTTCGGATTTGCGTCCGGGAACTGGCTAAAGCCGCCTGAGTCGCTCAATAAATCAATGGGGAACCCAAAAGGCTGTCCAAAGGTTGTTGCGGGAGGCTCGGTCTGCCCTCTTGGCAGGCCGCGACCATGCAGGAGTTCCCATGACCGACAAAGTGGCGGAAAAACCCAAGGAACACGCTGAGCACGAGCGCAAGCGCATCGTGGCGGAAGAAGACAAAGTTACCATCAATTCCGACGAAAGTTTCCCGGCCAGCGATGCGCCGTCGTTCAATCCTGGCATCACCGGCGCCGCCGACGTGAAGAAAAAGAAGCACTAGCGCGCAGTTGCAGCGAAACTGAAATGGCCGGGGCTCATTCCCGGCCATTTTTATTTGATCACGCGCACCGGTTTGCCGTCGAGCCAGGCGCGAATGTCCTCGACGATGTCGGGATACATCTTTGCGTAGTTCTGCTGGCTGACATAGCCGAGATGCGGCGTCAGCACGACATTGTCCATTTTGCGGAATACATGGTCGCGCGGCAGCGGTTCGACATCGAACACGTCGAGCCCGGCGCCGCCGATCGATTTGGTCGCCAGCGCCGCGATCAGCGCCTTCTCGTCGACCAGCGGGCCGCGCGACGTGTTGACGAGATAAGCCGTCTTCTTCATCAGCCCAAGTTCCTTGGCGCCGACAATCCCGCGCGTCCGGTCGCTCAGCACCACGTGAAGGGTAACGATATCGGCCTGGGCGAAGAGCTCTTCCTTGGACACATACTCCGCGCCGGCTTCCTTGGCCTTTTCCGGCGTCAGGTTCTGGCTCCAGGCGATCACCTTCATGCCGAAGGCCCTGGCGATATTGGTGACGCGCTGGCCGAGTTTGCCCAAGCCGAGCACGACGAGCGTGAGACCCTCCAGGTCCTGGCCCATCGTCACCTGCCAGGCCTCGTTCGCTTTCATGCGGGCGTTTTCAAAACCGATGCGGCGCGTCAGCTCCAGCATCAGACCGATGGCGATGCCGGTGGTCGGACTGCCGACGCCGCCGGTGCCGCAAACCGTGATGCCGCGCTCGGCGCAGGCTTTCAGATCGATGGAAGCGTTGCGGGCGCCGGTCGTGATCAGCAGCTTGAGGTCGGGCAGGCCCTCGATCACCTTGCGCAGGAACGGCGTGCGCTCGCGCATCATGTTGACGATG
>DASWPX010000004.1:0-2147 GCA_036398395.1 Pseudolabrys sp.
GCAGCCCCTCAATACGGTGAAGCTGCCGCTCATCGCCAAGCTTTTCCCCAATGCAAAAATTATCTTCGCGCTGCGCGATCCGCGCGACGTGGTGTTCAGCTGCTTCCGCCGGCACTTCAAGGTCAACGCCACGATGTTCGAGTTCCTGAATCTCACGGACTCGGCGCGATTTTATGCCGCAATCATGGCCCTGGCCGAGGTCCTGCGCGACAAGCTGCCCCTGAACCTGTTCGAACACCGCTACGAGGACATGGTCGTCGACTTCGAGACGCGCGTGCGGGCGGTGTGCGATTTCGTCGGCGTTCCGTGGAACGACTCCATGAAGGATTTCAACAAATACGCGCCGGCGGTGGATTTGCGCTCGCCCAGCGCGACGCAGGTGCGCAAGCCCCTGTACAGCGAAGCCTTGGCGCAGTGGCGGCGCTATGAGGAGCAGCTGGCGCCCATCCAGCCCATCTTGAGGCCCTGGGTCGAAAAATTCGGCTATCCGGTCGACTGATTTTCGCGCGAAGCGCGGTCAGTGAGCAGTTGCAGCATCGGGCCTTGAATTCCCCGGAAGTTATGACATTCTCAGGACAATCATTGAAGGGGCGTCCGGCCTATGAGAAAAATTCTAATCCTCTGCGCGTTCGGCGCGGGCCTGTTCGTTCCCGGTTTGGCCCTGGCAGACGATCCGGCGCCGGCTCCCGTTCAGGCGGCGGCAGCGCCGGCCGACGCGGCGGCGAACAGCGGCGACGACAAGCAGGTCTGCCGCCGCGAACATATCACGGGATCGCTGTTCAACGGGCCGACGATCTGCAAATCCGCCAAGGACTGGGCCGTGCAGCACCAGGATTCGACGGACTACGTCAACAAGCAGACCTCGATAGATCTGCAGATGAACCCGCCGGGTCACTAAAAACACCGTCCGGCGGAGCGAAAGCGGCTCGCCGTTGGATTGTCCGGCACGGCAAAAAAGCCAGAGCCGCATTTCGATTCATCGAATGAAGTGAATGCGGCTTTTGCTCAGCGCGGCAGGTTGGTCGCGCGCAGTTCCACGCCGCCGCGCGGCATTTCGTTGACCGTGCCGATCACGGCGCGCACCGGCGCCGCATTCATCAGCGAGACGAAGCTCTCCACCGTCCTGACCGCCGTCGGCGAGCCGCCGAGCAGCGTGTCGATCGCTTCGAACAGACCCTTCTTGCGCGGATAGAGGCGGAACGACACCGCATCGCCCGGCGCGATGCCGGCGAGCTTCTTGGCGCTGTCGGCCGCGGTCCAGAAGCCGCCGAGCTCGTCGACCAGGCCGTTGCCCTGTGCGTCGGCGCCCGACCAGACGCGGCCCTTGGCAATGTCCTGCACCTTGGCGAGCGGCAGCTTGCGCCCGTCCGCGACCTTCTGGGTGAAGTCGGCATAGATCGCGTCGGCCTCGTGGTTGAGCGCCGCCAATTGCTCGTCGGTGTAAGGCTGGAACATCGAATTGTAGAGCGCGTTGTGCCCGATCCCGATGGTGTCGGCGCCGATGCCGGCCAGCGCCAGGCTGCGCTGTAACGAGATCTTGCCGGTGAGCACGCCGAGCGAGCCGGTGATCGTGCCGGGCTCCGCCACGATCCCGTTGGCCGAGGCCGAGATGTAATAGCCGCCCGAGGCGGCGACGCCGCCCATGCTGACGACGACCGGCTTGCCGGCCTTCTGTGCCTTCTTCACGGCATCGAGAATCTGGTCGGAGGCGGTGACCGAGCCGCCCGGCGAGTCGACGCGCAGGATGATGGCGCGCACGTCCTTGTCCTGCGCCGCATCGCGGATCGCCTTGGACAGGTCGTCGCCCGCGATGACGTCATTGGCGCCGCCGGCGCCGCCGTCGAAGATCTCGCCGGAGGCCTGGATCAGCGCGATGCGCGGGCCGCTGCCGAAGGCGCCGGAATCGCGCTGGGCGCGGATGAATTTGGCGATCGGCACGACCTTGGCGCCGTCGCCGGCGCGCGCGACGGCCGCGTTCTGCGCGTCGTCGTCGAAGCCGATATTGTCGATCAGGCCGCGGGCGCGGGCGTCCTCGCTGAATTGCGGGCTGGCCTCCAGCGCGGCGACGATCTTGTCCTGCGGCAGGTGCCGCGCCGCGCCGGCGCCGGCCACCGCGGTGTCGTACCAGGATTGCAGCAGCCGCGTCG
>DASWPX010000005.1:0-2620 GCA_036398395.1 Pseudolabrys sp.
GACCTGGTCGCGTTCGATCTTGCCGACGCCGAAATAGGCGCTGCGCGGATGGCTGAAATAAAGTCCGCATACCGCAGCCCCCGGCCACATCGCGAAGCTTTCGGTCAGCTTGACGCCGATGCGCTGGCTGTCGAGCAGCGCAAACAGCGTTGCCTTTTCGGTATGATCGGGCTGTGCCGGATAGCCGGGCGCCGGGCGGATGCCGCGATACTGCTCGGCGATCAGATCGCCGGGTGAAAGCTTCTCGTTCGGTTCGTAGCCCCAGAATTCGCGGCGCACGCGCTGGTGCAGCCGCTCGGCGAAAGCTTCCGCCAGCCGGTCGGCCAGCGCGCTCGCCATGATGGCGGAATAGTCGTCATTGGCGCGCTTGAAACGCTCGGCGACTTCGTCCTCGCCGATGCCGGCGGTGACAGTGAAGGCGCCGACATAGTCGTTCATTCCGCTGTCGCGCGGCGCCACCAGATCGGCCAGCGCCTGGTTGAAACGGCCCTCGCGCTTCGATAATTGCTGGCGCAGCGTATGCAAGGTCGCGATCGGCTTTTCGCGCGTCTCGTCGCCATAGATAAGAATGTCGTCGCCCACCGCATTCGCCGGCCAGAAGCCCGCCACCGCGCGGGCCGTAAACCACTTCTCTTTGACGATCCGTTCCAGCATGGCGCGGGCATCGTCATAAAGCGGGCGCGCGGCCTCGCCGTATTTGGCGTCGTCGAGAATCGCGGGAAATTTGCCGGCCAGCTCCCAGGTCGCGAAGAACGGCGTCCAGTCGATGTAATCGACGAGTTCGGCGATCGGATAATTGTCGAAGACTTTGGTGCCGACGAAAGTCGGCTTCGGCGGCACATAAGCGCCGGACCAGTCGAGCTTGAGCGCATTGCCGCGCGCGCGGCCCAGCGGCAGCCGCACTTTGTCCTCTTGCGCTCGTGCATGCGCCGCCGCGATCTTCACGTATTCGCCGCGCAGTTCGGACACATAACCGGCCTTGCCCGAAGCCGACATCAAAGCCTGCGCCACGCCGACCGCGCGGCTGGCGTCGTTGACATAGACCGCCTGGCCGCGCCGGTAGTTGGGGTGAATTTTTACCGCCGTATGCACGCGGCTGGTGGTAGCGCCGCCGATCATGAGCGGCAGGTCGAAGCCCTGGCGCTCCATCTCGGCCGCTACGTGACTCATTTCGTCCAGGGAGGGCGTGATCAAGCCGGACAGTCCGATGATGTCGGCCTTCTCAGCGCGCGCAGTCTCCAAAATCTTTGCCGCCGGCACCATGACGCCCAGATCGATTACTTCATAGTTGTTGCAGGCCAGCACGACGCCGACGATGTTCTTGCCGATATCGTGGACGTCGCCCTTCACCGTCGCCATCACGATCTTGCCGTTCGATGAGCTTTCGGCCACGCCCCCGGCAAGCCGCCGCTCTTCCTTCTCCTTGTCCATGAACGGCATCAGGTAGGCCACCGCCTGCTTCATGACGCGCGCCGACTTCACCACCTGCGGCAGGAACATCTTGCCGGAGCCGAACAGGTCACCGACCACGTTCATGCCGTCCATCAGCGGACCTTCGATCACGTCGAGCGGCCGCGCGGTGCGCAATCGCGCTTCCTCGGTGTCGGTCTCGATGAAATCGGTAATGCCGTGCACCAGCGCATGCGCCAGACGCTTCTCGACCGGCCGCTCGCGCCAGGCCAGATCGACGTGTTTGGCCTCCTGCCCGGCGCCGCGGAATTTGTCGGCCAGCGCCAGCAGCCGCTCGGATGCGTCGCGGCGGCGGTTGAGCACCACGTCCTCGCAGGCCTCGCGCAATTGCGGATCGAGGTCGTCATTGACCGCCATCTGCCCGGCATTGACGATGCCCAGATCCATGCCCGCCTTGATGGCGTGATACAGGAACACCGAGTGCATGGCCTCGCGCACGCGCTCGTTGCCGCGGAACGAGAACGACAGGTTCGACACGCCGCCGGAGACATGCACGTGCGGCAGGTTCGCTTTGATCCACCGCGCCGCCTCGACGAAGTCGACGCCGTAATTGTTGTGCTCCTCCATGCCGGTGGCGATGGCGAAGATATTGGGATCGAAAATGATGTCTTCCGGCGGAAAGCCGACTTGATTCACCAGAATATCGTAGGCGCGTTGGCAGATCGCGGTCTTGCGTTCGAAGGTATCGGCCTGGCCCTTCTCGTCGAAGGCCATCACAACCACGGCCGCGCCGTGACGGCGCACGATCCTGGCGTGTTCGATGAAGGCCGCTTCGCCTTCCTTCATGGAGATCGAATTGACCACCGGCTTGCCTTGGAGGCATTTCAGCCCGGCCTCCATCACCGAAAATTTCGACGAGTCGACCATCACCGGCACGCGGGCGATGTCGGGCTCGGCGGCGATCAGATTGAGGAAGGTGACCATCGCCTGTTCCGAATCAAGCAGGCCTTCGTCCATGTTGACGTCGATCACCTGCGCGCCGTTCTCGACCTGCTCGCGCGCGATGCTGAGTGCCGCCGCGTAATCGCCGCCCGTGATCAATTTGCGGAATTTGGCCGAGCCGGTGATGTTGGTGCGCTCGCCGACGTTGACGAAGGGAATTTCCGGCGTCAGCGCGAAGGCCTCCAGTCCCGACAGCCGCAATTGCCTC
>DASWPX010000006.1:0-5737 GCA_036398395.1 Pseudolabrys sp.
CAAATTCAATTACTGGCCTGTCGGCCTGCCGGTCTCGGTGGACGGCGTGGTACGGTCTGTCGGCGAGCCGATCGCAGCCGTCGTGGCTGCGAGCGCAGAGGCAGCCGAAGACATCGCCGATCTGGTCGAGGTCGGTATCGACGCGGCCGTGCCGCTGACCGATGCGCGCGCGGCACTCGCCCCCGGCGCGCCGCAAATCCATGCCGAAGCACCCGGCAACGTCATCGTCGAAGCCAAATTCAAGACGGCGGAATTCGACGCCGTTTGGAAGAGCGCCGCGAGAATCGTCAAGGTCGACGCGCGGTCGCATCGCCAGAACGCCACGCCGATGGAAGCGCGCGCCGGGCACGCCGCCTACGACAGGACAACCGGCCGCGTCACGCTGACCTGCACCACCCAGATGCCACATCTGATGCGCACCGCGATTGCCGACGTGCTCGGCATGCCGGAAAGCGATCTGCGCGTCATCGCGCCCGACGTCGGCGGCGGCTTCGGCCAGAAAATGTCGCTCTGCGCCGAATATGTCCTGCTGGTGTGGCTGGCGCGCAAACTCAAGAGTTCGGTGGCCTGGACCGAGGATCGCCGCGAGAACCTGATCGCTTCGTTCCATAGCCGCGACCAGACGATTACGCTCGAAGGCGCCTTCGACAAAAACGCCAAGCTGATCGCGCTACGCGCCGACGTCGTTGCCAATATCGGCGCCTATTCCTGCTTCCCGAACACCGCCGGCATGGAGCCTTTGATGGCGATGGCGGAAATGCCGGGGCCTTACGACGTGCAGCAATACGAATGCCTGGCGCGCGGCGCGCTCACCAACACCTGCACCATGGCGGCCTATCGCGGCGTATCGCGGCCGGTGATCACCTTTACGCTGGAACGCCTGATGGACAAGGCGTCGGCCGCCTTCGCCATCGACCCTGTCGATATCCGCCGCCGCAACCTGATCGACAAATTTCCCTATAAATCCGTGATGGGCCTCGAATACGACGAAGCCAGCTACAAGCAAACCTTGGAAATGGCGGTGAAAGCCATCGACGTGCCAGCCTTCCGCAAGCGTCAGAAGGCGGCGCACGCCAAAGGCCGCCATCTCGGCATCGGCTTTGCCACTTTTTCCGAGCGCACCGGCTACGGCAGTCCGGCCTTCGCGGCGCGCGGCATGGCGATCACGCCCGGCTGGGAGACCGTCATCGTCACGGTCGACCCGTCCGGCTTTGTCGAGGCCCGCATCGGCTCCTCGCCGCACGGCCAAGGCCTTCGCACAACGCTGGCGCAGATTATCGCCGACGAGATCGGCGTTACGCCCGATGTGATCAAGATCGTGCATGGCGACACCGACACGTCTCCCTATGGTTGGGGCACCTTCGCCAGCCGCTCGCTGGTGATTTCCGGCGGCGCCTCGCTCATTGCCGCCCGGAAAGTGCGCGCCAAGCTGATCAAGATCGCCAGCCATCTATTGGAGGCGGCGCCCGGCGACATCGTGCTGGAGAACGGCGTGGCCAAGGTGGCCGGCACCGACCGCACGATCTCGATCGCGGAAATGGCGCGCGATGCCTACACGCAGACGCATCGCTTCAAGGGCGAGATCGAGCCGGGACTGACGGAGAGCGGCACCTACGATCCCCCGGGCACTTTCTCCAACGCCTGCCATGTCGCCATTGTCGAAGTGGATGTCGAGACCGGCAAAGTGAGCCTCGAGAAATTCCTGGTGGCGGAGGATGCCGGCAAGATCATCAATCCCATGATCGCCGACGGCCAGGTGCATGGCGGCGTGGCGCAAGGCATCGGCAACGCACTGCTGGAAGAGATCATCTACGATGCGGACGGCGGCATTCTCACCGCCAATCTGGCCGACTACATGCCGCCGACCGCGCATGAAATCCCGCCGATCGAGCTGCATCACATGGAAACGCCGAGCGAGAATTCCATCACCAAGGCCAAAGGCCTGGGCGAAGGCGGCTGCATCGGCGCGCCGGCCGCGATCGTCAACGCCATCAATGACGCGCTCAAGCCCTTCGGCGTCGAGATCGACGAAATCCCGGCAACGCCGCAGCGCATCCGCGCGGCGCTACGCGGAAAGAGCACATGACCGAGAAGGCCGCGCTCACCTTGACCATCAACGGCCGCGAGCACGCTATCGAAGTCGAGGCGCGGCGCACGCTGGTGGACGCCATCCGCGAGGACTGCGGCCAGACCGGCACCCATATCGGCTGCGAACACGGCATCTGCGGCGCCTGCACGGTAATCGTGGACGGCGAGCCTGTGCGCTCCTGCTTGATGTTCGCAGTCCAGGCGGCCGGCAAGGAAATCCGCACCGTCGAGGGACTGGCGGAAGGCGGCACGCTGCATCCGATGCAGCAGGCCTTCATGGACCACCACGGCCTGCAATGCGGCTTCTGCACGCCGGGATTCCTGATGCTGGCGGTCGGCGTGCTGGAGCGCGAGCCCGACATCGGCGACGACGAACTTATCGACGTGCTGTCGTCGAACCTGTGCCGCTGTACCGGCTATCAGAACATCATCAAGGCGGTGCGCGCAGCTGCCAAAGAGATGAGAAAGTGACGAGCGCGCGTTTCCTTTCTTCACCTCCCCCCTTGAGGGGGAGGTCGACCGCCGGAGCTTTAGCGAAGGCGGTCGGGAGGGGGGTGTCTTTCTGCTTTAGAACTACCCCCCACCCTACCCCTCCCCCTCAAGGGGGGAGGGAGCAGACTTCGGCAACTGGCCATGTCTGAGCTAAAACAAAAATTCGTCGGACGCTCGGTTGCGCGTCTCGAGGACCGGCCGCTGCTCGAGGGCCGGGGGCGCTTTGCCGCCGACATTTCGTTTCCCGGGCAATGGCACATGCGGGTGGTGCGATCGAGCGTCGCCCACGGCAAGATTAAATCCATCGATGCGAGCGCCGCTCTCGAACTGCCGGGCGTCCATGCGGTGTGGACCGCCGCCGATGTAGCGCATATTCCGCCGATCCCGTTTCGTCTCACCGGCCTCAAGACGCTGGAGCCCTATCGGCAGCCGGTGCTGGCGAAAGATTACGTGCGCTATATCGGCGAGCCGGTCGCAGTAGTGTTCGCGGACAGTCAATACATCGCGGAAGACGCCGCCGATCTGGTTGCCATCGATATCGACTCGTTGCCGGCGACGCTCGTTGTGGCGGAAGAGCCCGGCCGCTTTGCGGATCGCCTCACCACCGAACCGGGTGTAATCGCCAAAGGCTACGGCGACATCGAAGCGGCCTTCGGCAGCGCGGATGCCATTGTCGCCCTCGAACTTTCCGTCGGCCGGCACTCCGGTGTGCCGATGGAATGCCGCGGCGCCATCGCGCGTTACGACGAGGCGCGCGATGTTCTGGAAATGCACGGCGCGGCCAAGGTGCCGCACTGGAACCGCGATACGCTGGCGCAAATGCTGGGGCGCAAGCGGGAGTCGGTTCAGCTTTATGAGGGCCATGTCGGCGGCGGTTTCGGCATTCGCGGCGAAATCTATCCGGAGGATGTTCTGGTCTGCGCTGCGGCGCTCGCCTTCAGGCGTCCCATCAAATGGATCGAGGACCGCCGCGAGCATCTGATCGCGGCCAACCACTCGCGCGATCAATTGCATCGCGTGCGTGCCGCCATCGACGCGCAGGGCCGTATCCTCGGCATCGATGACGAATTTTTCCACGACAACGGCGCCTATATGCGGACGCATGCCGCGACTGTGCCCGATCTCGCCGCCGCCATGCTGCCCGGACCCTATATCGTACCGGCCTATCGTGTCGTGGGTCACATCCGTCTCACCAACAAGACGCCCTGCGGCACCTATCGTGCGCCGGGCCGCTACGAGTCGAGTTTCGTGCGCGAGCGGCTGCTCGATGCCATCGCCGCCAAAGTGGGCGTGGATAAAGTCGAAATCCGCCGCCGCAATCTGATCGGCAAGAACGCGATGCCTTACACACTTGGGCTGGAAACATTGGGCACGCATATCGTCTATGACTCGGGTAACTATGCCGGACTGCTGGACAAGGCGCTTGGCCTCGCCGATTGGGAAAATCTGCAAATACAATTGAGCGCGCGCCGCGCGGCCGGCGAAAAAGTAGGTTGCGGTGTCGCCATGTTCGTCGAGAAAAGCGGCTTGGGGCCGTTCGATACCGTGCGCGTCGAAATTACGGCCAAAGGCGGCATCGAAGTCGTGACCGGTGTTGCGTCCATCGGCCAGGGCGTCGAGACCGCGATCGCGCAAATCTGCGCCGACGCGCTCGGCGTCGATTACGCCGGCATCAAGGTCATCCACGGCCAGACCGACCGCATCGACAAGGGTATGGGCGCCTTTGCTTCCCGCGTTACGGTCATGTGCGGCGAAGCAACGCGGCTGGCGGCGGCCAAATTGCGCGACAAGGCGCTGCGCCAGGCCGCCGAGCTGATGCAGACGACCGCCTCCGCGCTCGACATCGTCAACGGGGAAATCGTGCGCGTCGGCGGCGGCGCGTCCATGCCGCTCGGCGGACTTGCCGGGCTGTGGGCCGAAGACACGTTCGAATCCGCCCACATGGTCTATCCCTACGGCGTCCACGTCGCCGCCGTCCGCGTCGATACCGACACCGGCGCGGTAAAGATCGAGCGCTACGCGATCGCCTATGACGTCGGCAAGGCGGTCAATCCGAAACTGGTCGAAGGCCAGATCGCCGGCGGCTTCGCGCAGGGGGTGGGCGGCGCGCTGCTGGAGGAGTTTCTATACGACGAGGCCGGCGAGCCGCTGTCGGTGACCTTCGCCGACTACCTGATGCCGACCGCGCACGAAATTCCCGAGCTTTCCATCCTCATCACCGAGGACGCGCCGAGCCCCCTCAATCCGCTCGGGCTGAAAGGCGCGGGCGAAGGCGGCGCCAATCCGGTCGGCGCGGCGATTGCCTCGGCCATCGACGATGCGCTCGGAGCGCCGGGCGCGGTGACGCGGCTGCCGGTCTCGCCACAGCGGCTCAAGGCGATCCTGGATCGGCGGGAAAGCTAACCGAGCTTCTTCAAGAGCCGCACCACGGCGTGCCGCTCTTCTTCGGTCAACGGCGACAGCGTGGCGGCGGTAATCTCGGCGGCGATGAAAGTCGCAGCCTCGATGACCTTACGGCCGCGCTCGGTGAGCGTCAGCGCGCGGCGGCGACGGTCGTTCGGATCGCTCAGCGCGCTGACGAACCCGCGGATGGCCAGCCGGTCGATGACGCCCTTGATGGTGGCGGCATCCAGAAATATCAGCCGGCCGAGCTGGTTCTGCGAACAGGGCCCCACCTCGTAAAGCTTGGCAAGCGCGGCGAACTGCGTCTGCGTCAGTTGCTCGATCATGCGCGCGGTGAAGATCGATGTGTGGCGCTGCATGGCGACGCGCAGCAGAAAGCCCACCTGCTCGTCGAGCATATAGCGGTCGCGACCGGCATCGGCCGGCGGCACCACGATTTTCAACTTTTCACGCGGCATTTCAGGTTCGTTCTGACGGGCGCGCTCGCCGGACCGTTTCATCCTGTGATAAATCGCGGCAGGGCGAAAGCCCCCTCGGTCGGCTAACCGATACAAAGCGGCCCGCTACACAGTCAGATAGGCGCGCTGCACCTCCAAGTTGCCGGCGAGTTGTGCCATCGAGCCCTGCCAGTGAATCTGGCCTTTCTCCAGGACATAAACGCGGTCCGACACCAGCCGGGCGAAGTGGATGTTCTGCTCCGACAGCAGGATCGACAGCCCCTCCTTCTTCAATTCTACGATGGTGTTGGCCATCT
>DASWPX010000007.1:0-5007 GCA_036398395.1 Pseudolabrys sp.
CGCAGCACAAGGGACGCACCGCGGCGCGCTATCGCCGGCCGACGCTGGCCTTCGAAAATCTAATCGGCAAGGGCGCCTACTTCACCTACCTGACGACGCTCGATGACGTGATCGCGTCGCGCGGCGGCAACATGCTGGTCGCCAACGGCAAGGTGATCGGCGCGATCGGCGTATCCGGCGGCACCGGTTCGCAGGACGACGTGGTTTCGCAAGCCGGCGCCGCCGGCCTGCCCTCGACGACCGGCTCCAAGTAGCGGTTGTCTGGTCAAATGAAATCCGCCGGGCGAAACCCCGGCGGATTTTTTAGTGCCAGAAATATTTTACCGCGCGCGAAATTCCGTCGCCGAGCGACAGCAGCGTCGCCGCCCAGACGAAGGCCGACGAGACATTGGCCAGCTGGAAGCGCCAGAACGGCATTTCGAAAATTCCGGCGATCAGCGGCACCACGGCGCGCAACGGCCCGAAGAAGCGGCCGATGAAGATTCCGGGAATGCCCCATCTTTTCATGAAAGCTTCGCCCCGCGGGATCATTTCAGGATGGCGCGACAGCGGCCAGATATTGCCGACCGAATGCTCGAGCTTCAGGCCGACCCAATAAGACAGCCAGTCGCCGCAGGCCGCGCCCAGCGATGCGGAAATCCAGATCGGCCAGATGTTGATGCCGCTCGCGGCAAAGAAAGCGCCGAGTGCGACCAGCGCTCCCCAGGCCGGGATCAGCAGCGAGATGAAGGCAAGCGATTCACCGAAGGCGAGCGCGAACACCACCGGCACCGCCCAGTGTTCGTTGTTGCGCACGAAATCGACGATCGTCTGAAAAGCAGCCTCGATATCCATGACGTTTGTCTAGCGCGGCCACCAGGGCAATGCCAGCCAAGTCGCCAAGGCTAAGTTGTCAAACCTACTCCGGCAAATCCGGATCTTCGTCCGCGGGAAATAAGTGTCCGAACGCGACCAGACCCATGATCAGCAGCGGCACCGCGAGAAAGGCGCCTACCGGGCCCCATAGCCAAGTCCAGAACACCAGCGACAGGAAAACGGCGAGCGGATTGAGCGTCAGCCTGCGGCCGATCAGGCTCGGCGCTATAAAATATCCCTCGAGAGTCGCAAAGGCCGCGTAAACGAGCGGCGCGATAAGCACGTGGGTCAGCGCCGGAAACGTAACCAGTCCGACGAAGAACAGGCCGGCTTCCATCAGGAGCGCGCCGATATAGGGAATGAAGTTGAAAATGAAGCCCAAGAGTCCCCAGGCGATCGGGTTCGGCAGTCCGACCGCGAAGGCGATGATGCCGGCGGCAAAACCTACCGAAATATTGATCATCGCCACCATGCTCAGATAGCGCGTCAGATTGTGCTCGATGTCGTTCATGATCTTGAGCGTGCGCAGCCGCGCCTCGCGATCGTCGAAGAACGCCACCAGCACGCGACGCAGCCTGGTGCGGCCGAGCAACATGAAAAACAGCATGCCGAAGAAAATAAAAACTTCGCCGATGGCCGGCGTCACGATGGTGACCGCCGGCTGCACGATGCTCATGATGTCGAAACCGAGCCCGCCTTTGTTGTCGGACGGCAACAGCGCGTTGCGCAGGTCCTGCATCGCCGCCAGCGGCCGGTCGAAAAGCCGCAGCTTCTCCTGCATCATGCGGCTGATATCGGGCGCCTTGCCGATCCAGTCGACCGCGGGCGCCGAAAGCAGCACGATGAGGCCGTAGAGCGCGGCGATCACCAGAAGCCATAACACGATCGCCGTCACCAGCGTTGGCACGCCGGCGCGCTCCGCCCGCGTCGACAGCGGCCCCAGCATCATGGTCACCACGAAGGCGGAAACCGCCGGCAGGAATATCGGCCGGGCGAATTCGAGTCCCGCGATCAGCAGAATAATGAAGATACCGATGGTGGCGGCCTGCGCGGCGGTGCGCCACAAAGAGGCAACCGCGACGACCGGCGACGGGTCGGTAATCGCCGGCAAGGCGGGCTTTGACTTGGCTTTGGACGCGCGCTGCCGCTGGGCGTTGCCGACGACGTCTAGTTTGCTGTCCATCCCCGCTCGCCCTTCATGACGTTGGCTAACGGCGGAGCGGCGAATTGGTTGCCCGTGAGGCGCTTTAATGCCGCCAACAGGGCGTTAACCTCCGGTTTTCCCGAATTCAGGCGGTCACGATCCTCAAACGATCGTGGCATAGTGCTGGCAAGTGATTCGCCGAGATATTATGTGAGCTTCGATGGCCAAATCCGCGACCAAGAAAAAAACGCCGAAACAGCACGATCTGTTCGATTCCGGCCCCGCCGCGCGCAAGGGCAAATCGAGCGCGCGCAAGGCGCCCGCGCGCGCCAAACCCGCACCCCGCGCCAGCCGCGGGACAAGCGCTGAATCCGGTTACACCGCCAAACACATCGAGGTGCTGGAAGGGCTGGAGCCGGTCCGCCGCCGCCCCGGCATGTATATCGGCGGCACCGATGTGAAAGCGCTGCATCATCTGTTCGCCGAGGTAATCGACAATTCCATGGACGAGGCCCTCGCCGGTCACGCGAGCTGGATCGAGGTCGACATGGAGGCCGACGGCTTCGTCTCGGTCACGGATAACGGCCGCGGCATTCCGGTCGATCCGCATCCCAAATTCAAAAACAAGTCGGCGCTCGAAGTCATCATGTGCACGCTGCACGCCGGCGGCAAATTCGACTCCAAGGTCTACGAGACTTCCGGCGGCCTGCACGGCGTCGGCGTCTCGGTCGCCAATGCGCTGTCGGAGCGCCTGGAGGTCGAAGTCGCGCGCGAGCAGCAGCTCTACAAGATGGCCTTCGAACGCGGCAAGCCGAAGGGCAAGCTGGAAAAAGCCGGGCGCGCGCCCAACCGGCGCGGCACCAAGATCAGGTTCCGTCCCGATCCGCAGATTTTCGGACCCAAGGCCGCCTTCGAGCCGGCGCGCGTATTCAAGATGGCACGCTCGAAAGCCTATCTCTATGGCGGCGTCGAGATCCGCTGGCATTGCGCCAAGGAACTGCTCAAGGGCGTCGAGGACGTGCCGGAAAAAGCCACGTTCCATTTCGCCGATGGCCTGAAGGATTATCTCGCCGCCAGTCTCGAAGGCTCAACGCTGGTGCATCCCGATATTTTCACCGGCCATGTGGGAAAAACGGGAAGCCATGGCACCGTCGAATGGGCGATCGCCTGGACCGCCGACGCCGATGGCTTCCTGCAGTCTTACTGCAACACGATTCCGACCGCCGACGGCGGCACCCATGAATCGGGTCTGCGCACGGCGTTGTTGCGCGGGCTGAAGGATCACGCCGCGCGCGTCGGCCAGGAAAAGCGTGCAGCTCCGGTGACCAGCGAAGACGTCATGGTCGGCTCCGGCTGCATGCTGTCGGTATTCATCCGCGAGCCGGAATTCCAGGGTCAGACCAAGGACCGCCTCGCCACCGCGGCAGCACAGAAGATCGTCGAAAACGCGATCAAGGATCCCTTCGACCACTGGCTGTCGGGCAATCCGCTGCAAGCCAACAAGCTTCTCGATTTCGTTATCGATCGCGCCGACGAACGCCTGCGCCGGCGGCAGGAAAAAGACATCGCGCGCAAATCGGCGGTGCGCAAGCTTCGCTTGCCCGGCAAGCTCGCCGACTGCTCCAGCTCGGCGTCAGAGGGTTCGGAAATTTTCATCGTCGAAGGCGACTCGGCCGGCGGCTCGGCCAAGCAGGCGCGCGACCGCCGCAATCAAGCGGTGCTGCCGCTGCGCGGAAAAATTCTCAACGTCGCTTCCGCCGGCAAGGACAAGCTGGCGCAGAACGCCCAGCTCGCCGACCTGGTGCAGGCGCTCGGCTGCGGCACGGGCTCGCACTATAGCGAGAAGGACCTGCGCTACGAGAAGATCATCATCATGACCGACGCCGACGTCGACGGCGCGCACATCGCATCGCTGCTGATCACCTTCTTCTACCGCCAGATGCCGAAACTGATCGACGCCGGCAGGCTTTATCTCGCCGTGCCGCCGCTGTTCCGGCTCCAGCACGGCGGCAAGATCGCCTATGCGCGCGACGAGGCACACAAGACGCAATTGCTCAAGAGCGAATTCAACGCCAATGCCAAGGTCGAGGTGTCCCGCTTCAAGGGGCTCGGCGAGATGATGGCGGCGCAGTTGAAGGAAACCACCATGGACCCGGGCAAGCGCACGCTGCTCAAAGTCATGCTGGCCGACAAGGACATCAAAGCCACGGCCAAATCGGTCGAGAACCTGATGGGCAACAAGGCCGAAACGCGCTTTGCCTTCATTCAGGAAAACGCCGAATTCGCCGGCGAGGAATTGCTGGACGTGTGAGCGGACTATCGACGCTCAAAAGCGATCCGGCCAGCGACGCGCGCCGTGATAGACGCGCAGGATTTGAAGACGCTTATCCCGAATTCGATAGGGAACGATGTAGGGCGTTCGCGCAATCACCAGTTCGCGCGTGCCAGCCACCCGTCCGGGCCGCCCCATGTCGGGATTGCCTGCGAGCAACTGCTCGATATCGCGCACAATGCGAAGAAGGGTCCGCTGAGCCGCAGCCGTGTCATGCTCTGCGATATAGGCATGCAACGACGCCAAATCGTCGATCGCCTGCGGCGACCAGACGATGATCATGTTCCGGTGCGTTTACGCGTAGAGCGCGCCTTGCGGCCGCCCCAGGCGCGCACTATTTCCTTGACCTGTTCGTGCGGAATGCTCTCGCCTCGGTCGAGAGATTGAATCGCGGCCTTGACGCCGGCAACCTGCCATTCGTTCACATCGACAAATTCGCCGATCGCCTCCGCCGCCAGAAATGAGCGGCTACGCCCGGTGCTTTTGGCGAGCTTCTCAAGCCGCTTTTTGACAGCTGAGTTGACGCGGACGGTAAAGGTTGCGGAGGACATACCGGCGACCCAAGTGAGTTATTGTACACAATATAGCACAATGCTCAGCAGAGCACAATCGCGCCAAAGCGTCGTCTCCTACTCGCACTTCTTCAATGTCGGCGTCTTGACGTGGAACGCCAGCG
>DASWPX010000008.1:0-4797 GCA_036398395.1 Pseudolabrys sp.
AATTGGCGACGGCTTCGCCACCGCCGCGCTGAGCGGCGAGGACAATGCCGACGAGATGAGAATGGGGAATGAGGGCAAGCCTTTGTTCCTGTCAAACCACGCCGGCGGGATTCTCGGCGGCATCTCCAGCGGTCAGCCGATCGTCACGCGCTTCGCGGTCAAGCCGACTTCGTCGATCCTCAACCCGCGCCAGACCGTGGACCGCTATGGCAACGACACGGAAGTATCGACCAAAGGCCGTCACGATCCTTGCGTCGGCATCCGCGCGGTGCCGATCGGCGAAGCCATGGTGGCGTGCGTCCTGGCCGATCACTATCTGATGCATCGCGGCCAGATGGGCGAGAGCGCGGCATGGCCGTTCAAGCCGTCCGCCTAATGCCGCCTGCGAGGTCAATCCGTGTCCGATAGTCACTCACGCGTCGAAGCGGCCATCAAGGCTTTCGCCAAAGGCGAGATCGTGGTCGTCACCGACGACGACGACCGCGAGAACGAGGGCGACCTCTTCGTCGCGGCCTCGCTCTGCACGCCGGAGAAGATGGCCTTCATCATCCGCAATACCTCGGGCATCGTCTGCGCGCCGCTCGGCATCGAACACGCCCACCGTTTGCATCTCGATCCGATGGTGGCGGAAAACGACGCGCCGCTCGGCACCGCCTTTACCGTGACGGTGGACGTGCGTCATGGTCTCTCCACGGGCATCTCAGCCGAGGAGCGCACCAATACCGTGCGGGCGCTCGCCAACGACAATAGCGGCGCCTCTGATTTCGTGAGGCCGGGACACGTGTTTCCGTTGGTCGCGCGCGAAGGCGGCGTGCTGATGCGATCCGGCCATACTGAGGCCTGCGTCGATTTGTGCCGGCTCGCCGGTTTGCCGCCGGTCGGCGTGTTGTCCGAATTGATGAAGGATGACGGCACGGTGATGCGCGGGCCGGATGTCGCCGCTTTCGCGAGCAAGCATAAGCTCGTGCAGGTCTCCATCGCCGAATTGATCTCCTACCGCCAGAGTCGCGACAAGCTGGTCGAGCGCGTCGGCGCATTCCAGCTCTCGTCGGATATCGGCACACTCAACGGCTACGCCTACGTCACGCCGTTCGACCGCGTGCATCACATGGCCTTCGTCTACGGCGACGTCGGCGACGGCAAAAACGTGCTGGCGCGCCTGCACCGCGCCGACGTGATCGGCGACGTGTTCGGCGGCGCCAAGTCGATTCGCGCTGCGCTGGCGCGCTTCAAGGCGGAGGGCCGCGGCGTCATCGTCTATCTGCGCGACGGCACCGCCGGCGTTCCGGTGGCGGAAATCCCGCATGCCGACACAGAAACCGAAGCCGCGCGCTCGCGGCAATGGCGCGAGATCGGATTAGGTGCGCAGATTCTGAAGGATCTCGGCATTTCCTCGATCCGGCTGCTCGCCTCCAGCAAGCGCACTTATGTCGGCCTCGGCGGCTTCGGCATCGAAATCGCGGCGACAGAGCCGCTTGAAGGCTGAGCCGGCGCCTATTTTTCGAACTTCGCGACCAGTTCGACATGCGCCGAATAGCGGAACTGGTCGACCGGCGTGACGCTGCCGAGCTTGTAGCCGCCCTCGACCAGAATGCGTGCGTCGCGCGCGAAGGTCGCGGCGTCGCATGACACCGCGACGACGACCGGCACCTTGCTCTTGGCCAATTCATGCGCCTGCGCTTCTGCGCCCTGGCGCGGCGGATCGAACACCACGGCGTCGTAAGCTTTCAGCTCCGCTGCCATGAAAGGCCTACGGAACAGGTCGCGTGTCTGCGCTTCGACCTGCTTCAGTCCGGACGTCGTCTGCGCCGCGCGCTCAAGCGCCTTGATGGCCCCTGCTTCGCTGTCGGCTGCCGTGACGCGCGCATTCTCGGCGAGCCTCAAGGCAAACGTGCCGAGGCCGGCAAACAGATCGGCGACGCGCCTGGCCCCGCCCACATGCTTACGCACCAGCTTTGACAAAACCGCTTCGCCCTCGGCGGTGGCTTGCAGGAACGCGCCGGGTGGCAGCGCCACGTGGGCCTTGCCAACTTTCAACAGCGGCTGTGCGCCTTGCGCCACCAGTTCGCCGTGGCGGGTGAGGCGGGCGAGCTTATGGGCGGCGGCGAAACGCGCCAGCGCGGTGATCGTCTTCGACGACAGCGGTCCGGAGCCGCGCACGTCCATGTCGATGCCGCTGTCGGTGGCGGTGGCGTGAATATCGAGCGGCTTAGCCGTGGGCTTGAGGATTTCCGCCACCGCCCAGGCGGCGGGGATAACGCCATCGAGTCCGGGCGCCAGGACCGGGCAAGCGTCGATGGCCACGACCTGATGCGCGCGGGGCGCGCTGAAGCCGACTTCCAGCACATCATGCGCGCCGCGCCGCGCATGCAGCACCGCGCGGCGGCGGCCGAGGCCATGCGCATCGATGAGCGTTTCGACCGGCGCGACCAGATTGGCGTGTGCGAGCGCCTCCACCACCAGCGAACGCTTCCACTGGAAATATTCGGCCAGCGACCAGTGCTGCAGCGCGCAGCCGCCGCATAGGCCGAAATGCTTGCAGATCGGCGCGACGCGTTCGTGGCTGGGCTTGTCGACACGGATGAGATGACGGCGGTCGCCATGGCTGCTGGGCGTTTCGACCGTGACGGTTTCGCCCGGCAGGGCATAGGCGACGTATACCGGCCCGGTATGGGTATCGGCGATGCCATCGCCGCGATGGCCGAGACGGGCGATGGTAAGTTGGTCGGTCATCGCGTCGCGCCCAACAGAAATTCAGCGTTTCCGTCACCGCCGGTAATCGGCGAGGGGATGACGCCAAGCACGCGCCAGCCAAGTGAAGCGACGAAGGCCGCTATATCGTCGCAGACTGCGGCCTGAACGGCCGTATCGCGCACGATGCCGCGCTTGAGGCTTGCGCGGCCTGCCTCGAATTGCGGCTTGATCAGCGCGACCAGTTGCGCCGGCGTCTTGGCCAGTGCCAGCGCCGCCGGCAGAACCAGCTTGAGCGATATGAAGCTGACATCGACGGTTACAAGATCGGGCGCTTCGCCGATGAGCGATGGGGGCAGCGTGCGGATATCGGTTTCCTCCAGGGACGTGACGAGAGCATTCGCGCGCAGGCTTTGGTGCAGTTGCCCGCGCCCGACATCGACCGCGATAACACGCGCGGCGCCGCGCGCCAGCAGAACTTGCGTAAATCCGCCGGTGGAAGCCCCGACATCGAGGCGAATTCGGCCTGCCGGGTCGAAGCCGAACCGGTCGAGCGCCGCCGCAAGCTTGACGCCGCCGCGCGAGACATAAGGATGCGCCGCGGTCGCGTGCAAGGCCGCGTCGGCCGCGACCTCTTCGGAGGCCTTGCGTACCGGCACACCGTCGGCCGTCACCAGACCGGCTTCGATGGCGTCCTGCGCCTTCGCTCGGCTTTCGAACAGCCCGCGCGCGATCAGCAGCCGGTCGATCCGTTGGCGGGTCATCGAGCGCGGTTTCGAGGCGCCGTTTCGGCCAGCCAGCGAACGCAAGCCTCGAAAGCCGCCAGATCGCGCCATCGGTCTCTGGGCGGCTCGCGCGGCACGATCAGCGGCGCGCCGAACGTGTCGAGCGCGTGCACGATCATCAGGTTATCGGCAAGCCCGAAATCCTCGACCCCGTTTCCGTCGCCATCAATGCAGGTGCCGTCCGATTTCGTCTTCGTTGGCTGCATGGCGGCGACTCGGTCGCGATAAAGATCGGCATCATTCGAATAGCCGACGCAAATCTTGCCGAGTCCCGCCATGAAGCCCAGTTCGTAAACCGTGCCGGCGTCGGCGCTCGGCCCGCGGAACGGCGTCAGGTTGGCGACAATGGCGCTGGCCTCCGTCATCATGTCGGTATTGCCTCGAAATATCCGGAGCGACGGCTTTTCTCCGACGTCGACTGCGGTCGGGTTATCGAGTGGGAAAAGTCCGGTGAGCCCAAATCGCGCGCATAGTTCCTGCTTGGCCCTGCCTATTGCCTTCGCGTCGGGCAGAAAAACATCCGGGCCCGCCAAATAGACTTTCATGATATCCCGCTGAGCGGCCGGCGTTTACGCCAACTTGACCGTCGCCGCGTCCTTGCCGATCGCCTCGAACACCTTGATGACGATGGCCTTGGCGTCGAGGCCGGCTGTGGCATACATCGCGGCCGGCGTATCCTGATCGATGAATTCGTCCGGCAGCACCATGCAACGCACCTTGCAACCCGCGTCCAGCGCGCCGTTGTCTGCGAGTGTCTGCAGCACGTAAGAACCGAAACCGCCGATGGAGCCTTCCTCGATGGTCACCAGCACTTCGTGCTCGCGGACGAGCCGCAGCAACATGTCGGCGTCGAGGGGCTTTGCAAAGCGCGCGTCGGCGACCGTGGTGGACAGTCCGAGCGCGGCCAGTTCGTCCGCGGCCTTCAGGCATTCGGCAAGCCGCGCGCCGTAGGACAGCAGCGCCACCTTGTGGCCTTCGCGAATGATGCGTCCCTTGCCGATTTCGAGCGGCACGCCTTCCGCCGGGAGCGGCACGCCCATGCCTTCGCCGCGCGGATAGCGCAGTGCCGAGGGCCGGTCGTCGATCGCGACCTGCGTCGCCACCATGTGCACGAGATCGGCCTCGTCGGCGGCCGCCATCAGCACGAAGCCGGGCAGGCAGCCGAGATAGGCGATATCGAACGAGCCGGCATGGGTCGGCCCGTCGGCGCCGACAAGGCCGGCGCGGTCGATGGCGAAGCGCACCGGCAGGCGCTGGATCGCGATGTCATGCACGACCTGGTAGTAGCCGCGTTGCAGGAAAGTCGAATAGATCGTGGCGA
>DASWPX010000009.1:0-2141 GCA_036398395.1 Pseudolabrys sp.
ACCACGATGTCGCGCAAGCGCAGCGATGTGCTGCCCTTCTCGTCACGTTCTATCTGCGTGCCGCCGACCGCGACCGTATGGTTGCCGCCGAAATTCTCTTCGATCGCGGCCTTGAGCCAGGGCGTCGCGATATCGAGTTCGATCGGGCCGCTGCTCAGCCGCCACCACAAGCTGAGCACCGCCACGGTCAAGATTGCGAAGGTGGCGGCCGCTCCCCAGAATGCGCGGTAGACGTAACGGTGGCGCAGCGAGCGCACAATGCCGCGGCGGAAGTTGCCCCAGCGCTTGCGGCCGGAGCCCTCATGGTGCCCGGTGACGTGGCGTGGCGGCGGCGCGTGCTGCGCAGGATGCCTGTGGTCGTGATCTTTGCCCGTCATGCCGAATTATTTGCCCGAAACCCCAATTCGTGGAACCCGTTGCGCTCCCCCACCGCAAATGGCAATGCCGGTCTAGCGGTCGACATTGACCGGTCGAAAACGACGAAAGGAAGGCATATGGCAGGCGAATTGGCCGAAGGCTCCAAGGCTCCGGCCTTCACTTTGGACCGCGACGGCGGCGCAAATGTATCGCTCAAGGATTTCAAAGGGCGCAATCTCGTCCTCTATTTCTATCCGAAGGCCGATACGCCGGGCTGTACTTTAGAAGCCGTCGACTTCTCGAAGCTGCGCGGCGCCTTTGCCAAGGGCGGAACCGACATTCTCGGCGTCTCGGCCGATCCGGTCGGCGCGCAGGACAGGTTCATATCCAAGCACAAACTCAAGATCGCGCTGGGCTCCGATGAGTCGAAAGCGATGCTGCGAGCCTATGGTGCTTGGGGAGAGAAATCGATGTATGGCCGCAAATTCATGGGCGTCATCCGCAAGACTTTCCTCATCGACGGCGGCGGCCGCATCGTGCGAATCTGGCCCAAAGTGAAGGTCGCGGGCCACGCACGGGAGGTCCTCGAAGCCGCGCGGGCGCTGTAATTGCCTTGAGATCCTTGCCTTTTACGCGGAATAGCACCTGCCGGCAGCGGGAATTTCCGGTTTTTTAACTAAATCCGATGGATATCCACGTGCTGGTCTTTTGCCCCTCGCGAACCGGCGCGGAGCGTTCATGTCGCATACGCCTGCTTCCTATTCCCAGTATGCCGACCAAGCCCCCCGCCATGCGCCACCGCGCGCGCAATCGGCGGCAACCGTTTCCAGACACCTGCACCGCAGCCACGGCGACTACACGCTCATGCACGGCGGCCGCCAGGTCCGCGTCGGGCCGGTGGCCTTCTGGATCGTGGTCGGAACCTTGGTGATCATGGGCGTTTGGTCGATCGCCACCGGGACTTATTTTGCCTTCAGCAACGACGTGCTGACCCGCCTGATCGGCCGGCAGGCCGAATTGCAATTCGCCTATGAAGACCGCATCGCGGAATTGCGCTCGCAGGTCGATCGCATCACCAGCCGTCAATTGCTCGACCAGCAGCAGTTCGAACAGCGCCTGAGCGCGCTGATGCAACGCCAGACCACGCTGGAGGCGCGCACCTCGGCGCTGTCCGGCGATGTCATGACCACCGGCACGATCCGGCCCGCCCGCATCGCGCCGCCGGCGGCCGCCCCGGTCGAAAAGCCGGTCAAAGCCTCGCCGATCAGCGACACCGTCATCTTCGTCGCCCCGCCCGACCGCGAGGCGCGGCTGCAATCGCGCGATCTGCCGGCGGGCGCCACAAGATTTGCCGAGCGCGGCAGCGCCGGCGGCCTCGACGGCATCCTGGCGCGCGTGTCCTTGTCGCTCGACAAGGTCGAGCGCCGGCAGAGCGCCGCGCTGACCGATACCGAAGAGCAGATCGACAGCAAGGCGCGGCGCATCCGCAGCGTACTCGCCGATCTCGGCGTCGACACCGATGCGGCGCCGACCGGCTCGGTGGCCGGGACTGGCGGGCCATTCGTACCGCTGAAAGCGCCGCAATCCGGCGCCAGCGCTTTTGAGCGCCAGCTTTACCGCATCAATTTCGGCCGCGCGCAGATCGAACAATATAACCGCACGCTGATTGCCGTGCCGGTGCGAAAGCCGGTTTACGGCGAGGTCGACATGAGTTCGCCTTTTGGCATGCGCATGGACCCGTTCCTCAAAGGCCCTGCCATTCATACCGGCATCGATCTGCGCGG
>DASWPX010000010.1:0-7283 GCA_036398395.1 Pseudolabrys sp.
ATCCGCAACATAATTTGGGTGCCGGTGATTGCCTTCCTCGACATCGCCGTGCCGGATCGTATTCTCACGATTCCGATCCTCGCCGCCTTCATCGTCTCGGTCGGGCATTTCGTCGCGCTCTACAGACTGCGCGTGCGCAACAACTCGGCCGGTCTGCTCCGCACGATGCTCGCGGCCATGTCGGTGCAATGGACGGTGGCGCGCGCGGTCGGCTTCGGCGTCGTCAAGGAGCACATGCCGTTCGTGCGCACCGCCAAAGGCGGCGTTCGCCGCAAGACGGACTTCCACGCCTTCTGGGAAGCGGTGCTGGCGTGTCTGCTCATTTCCGGCGCTATCGTGCTGCTCGCGACCAACTACAAGCAAATCCGTGAAATCAACTTCTTTGCGGTGGTGCTGCTGATCCAGAGCCTGCCCTTCGTCGCGGCCGTCGGCCTCGCCGTCATCGAGCGCACGCGTCTCAACGAATTCGCCTATTGGCGGAACCTCGACGCGCGCTTTGCCGAACTGCTGGGCCGCCGCGCCCGGCCGATCGCCAGCGCCGCGGTGCCCGCCGTGGTCACGGTGCCGACTGTCGCGGCGCAAGTTGCACAGGTTGTGCAAGCCGTGCAGGTCGCGCAGGAACAGCACGAACTCGTTCAATAAGTTACGCCGGCAGCGCGGTCTCGACCAGCTTCACCCAATAAGACGTCCCGAACGGGATCACCTCGTCGTTGAAATTATACGACGGGTGATGCAATCCGGCGCTGTCGCCGTTGCCGACCCAGATGAAGGCGCCCGGCCGCTCCAAAAGCATGAACGAGAAATCCTCCGCGCCCATCATTGGCGGCAGCGTTGTGTCGACCTGCTTGCCGCCGACGATCTCGCTCGCCACCGACGCCGCGAAACCGGTCTGCTGCTCGTGATTGGACAGAACCGGGTAATTGCGCCGGTAGGTGAGCTTGGCCTTGGCGCCGTAGGCCGCCGCGGTCCCCTCCACCACCTGATGCAGCCGCCTCTCGAGCAAGACGCGTACTTCCTCATCCAGGCTGCGCGCGGTGCCGCGCAGCCGCACGGTCTGCGGGATGACGTTGTCGGCGTTGCCCGCCTGGAACATCGGGATCGACACCACCGCCGATTTCAGCGGATCGACATTGCGCGACACGATCGACTGAATGGCGTTGATGATCTGCGCGCCGACGAGAACCGTATCGACTCCCAGATGCGGCCGCGCCGCGTGCGCGCCGACGCCCTCGATGTCGATCGTCAGATAATCCGCTGCCGCCATCATCGGGCCGGACCGGATGCCGAATTGGCCGACCGGCATGCCGGGATAATTGTGCATGCCGTAGACTTCCGAGATGGCGAAGCGGTCCATCATGCCGTCGTCGACCATGGCCTTGCCGCCGGCGCCGCCTTCTTCCGCCGGCTGGAAGATCACCACAGCGGTGCCGTCGAAATTGCGGGTTTCAGCGAGATATTGCGCGGCGCCGAGCAGCATGGCGGTGTGGCCGTCATGGCCGCAGGCGTGCATCTTGCCGGGCGCTTTCGACTTGTAGGGAAGATCGTTGGCCTCATCGATCGGCAGCGCATCCATGTCAGCGCGAAGCCCGATGGTGCGGCCCGAGCCGGCCGATGCTCCCGTATTTTTGCGGCCGCGGATGACGCCGACCACGCCGGTGCGTCCGATCCCTGCGACCACCTCGTCGCAGCCGAACGACTTGAGCTTGTCGACGACGGAGGCCGCCGTGCGGTGCACGTCGTACATCAACTCCGGATGGGCATGCAGGTCGCGCCGCCAGTCCGTAATCTCGGTGTGCAGGTCGGCGACGCGGTTGACGATCGGCATGGGTCTCGGCTCCTGGTGGCGGCTTGCCCCGGTGCGTGACCAATATAGTAGCAAATCGCAGGGCTTAGGCGAGTTCAACAATAGGGCAAAGGGGCCGATTGCGCCTATTGACCGGGCATAGCCGCGCCCGTAAACCCGCGCCCAGCGCATGACCTCGAACGGCTTGTCATCGATTCATGCGCGAAAACTAAGGGCGCGTAGCTCAGTTGGTAGAGCACCTGACTTTTAATCAGGTGGTCCCGGGTTCGAGTCCCGGCGCGCTCACCATTTTCAAATGTATTTTCGAGACGCAGCAGACATCACATCGCGGTCTGCTGATGTCCGCATTCCTTGCATTTATACTTGGGGCGGGTCTCGCCGGCGGCGGCCAGGACTTTATTGACGGTGCCGCACTTTCCGCATTTGGCGTCGATCCGCGTGTCGCCCCGTTTGATGGCGACGGCTTTTTTCTCCATCGCCTCCCGCACCAGCCGTTCGGCCTCGTTGCGCATATCTTGTTTCGACATTTTAAGTCCGCTTGTTCCTGAATCACAGACATCTTGTTTAGCAGAATTCCAGGAAATCCATCGCAGACATCGATCATTTATAGGGCCGCGGGCATTAACGAAATCGTCGAAAGCGTGGTCGTGACGCCGTTTCGCCGGATATGACGCCGTTCATAGCGGCGTTTTCCGTGACTGGTTGTCGGGGTTCCAGTCATCACAACTTCATCGCAGCGTCTCGCCGTCGCCACTATGTGCCGATACGACAAAATCATGGTTCGGAGGAGGACCATCGGCGAACGGAAAACATCGACGACGACAGGAGACCTTCCCATGCACCTTCATATCGACACGGCCAGGCTCTCGGTACTTCGTGCGTTTTCAGCCCCCGCCCAATGCCCGCTTTGCGCCGAAGTCATGGTGGCGCCTTTCATGTCGGAATTCGTCGAAGGCGGTGAAATCCGTCATCACTGGGCCTGCGACAGTTGCGGGCAATACTCCAGCACCTCCATTCCTCTCGCGACGCATTGAAAGCTCTTTAGTTTGCGCGTGATCTCATCCGAAAGCGGTACCCAATTTTGGGATCGCGCGCTCCGGAATAGCGGCAGTGCTATGGTGTTTGCCTAAAGCTCAACCCAGCCATTCCGGGAGGACATTCATGCGTTCGACAAACCTGCGGCCCCTGCTGGCCGCTCTCGCCTGCGCAGGCGCGCTCGCGACGCCGTCACTGGCGGCCACCGTCAACCTTAAGGCCGACCTGAAGGCTTCCACCGAAGTGCCGCCCAACGACAGCAAAGGGACCGGTGAAGTCACCGCTACCTACGACACCACGAGCAAGAAACTGACCTGGAAAGGCAGCTACAAGGACCTGACCGGCCCAGCTACCGCCGCCCATTTCCACGGGCCCGGCGACCCCGGCAAGAATGCCGGCGTCGCGATCCCGATTACCCCGAATGCCAGCCCGTTCGAAGGCTCCGCCACCCTCACCGAGGCGCAGGAATCCGACATGATGGGCGGCAAGTGGTACGTCAACGTCCACACCGCCGCCAACAAGGGCGGTGAAATTCGCGGTCAACTGCTGAAATAAACAACTCTCCGTTGCGATCGGCGGCCCGCCGGCGAAAACCGGCGGGCCGTACCGCTAATCCTCGTCGGGCCGGTACTTGGTTTCGGGCTTGAGGCCCTTGCGGCGTTTCGTCACGCTGATGCGGCCGTTTTCCAGATAGTTGCCCTGCGCCGCACGTTTGGCCGCGTCATCCCATTGCGGCAGCCAATCCCCGAGCGAGTAGCCGAACCACGGCGCCTGCGGCCGCAACGGCCCGAGATCGAGCTTCTGCCAGATCGTCTTAGCGCGCTCCATATATTCCTGCTTCGGCAATGCCAGCGGCGGCATGTCGCCTTTCATGGTGGCGTCCATGAGCATGGTGGAATCTTCCTCGCCGCCGTGCTCGCGCTTGGGACCGTGGCCCTGCCCGCGATGCGGTACCAATCGCACGTCTTCGACCGGGTTCATGCGGTAGGCCATCGCCCAAAACAGCGCGTCGGCGTTGTCGACGTCGATATCCTCGTTCACCGCGATGCAGATCTTGCCGCAATCGCCCTTGAAGAACGCCGCGCCGTTGAGCGCGCGCCATACCTCGGTGCGCGGCACGCCCTTCTCCAGCGTGATCACGGTAACGCGCAGCAGCCCGGTCAAAGGCTCGTGCAGCGCCACTTTCTTGACGCCCTTGATGCCGAGCGTGTTGCGCAGATGCGCGGTAAACAGCGGTTCGTAGGCGACGCGCTTGATCACGCTCGACTCGCTCGGCGCCACCTGACTGATATAGGACGGGATCACCGGGTGCTTGCGGTGCGTGATTGCGGTCACGCGCATCGGCATGTTGAATTCCTCGAGCGCGACATGGCCATGCGACTCGCCGAAAGGCGCTTCCGGCTCAAGATACTCAGTGTCAATCAGCCCCTCGATGACGACTTCGGATTCCGCCGGCACGGTCAGATCGACGGTGCGCGCCCGCACGATGTTGATCGGGCCGCCGGCCAGCCCGCCAGCGACCGTCATCTCGTCGACGCCGATGGGCAATTTCTGCGGCCCCATGAAGGCGACATAAGGCGGGCAGCCGAGCACGATGGCGCAGGGCATCGGCTCTTTGCGCTTCTGGTATTTGAGATAATGCTGATAGCCGCCGGCGCCGCCGACCCGCGTCGCCATGCGCACGACGAGACGGTCCGGCGCTTTCAGCGCGGCTCTATAAGTACCCATGTTCTGTACGCCGGTATCGGGATCGCGCGTGATCACATTAGTCGCGGTCAGCGTCGGCGCGCTGTCGAAACCGGGCGTCGAGATCGGGATCGGCAGCCTGTCGAGCCCCTTGCCCTCGCCCAGCAAGGCCTCACCCTCGATGACGACCTCATGGCAGGCGGCGTCGTTGACCAGGCGCGGCGCAATCGGATTGGCGATCGCGCGGTCCCATTTGGCCTGGATCTCGGAAAGCTCCGCGCGCATGCCGATGCTGTAGATTTCCGGATTGGCGGCGATGGCGCCGACCACGACCGGCATGTCGTATTTGCGGCCGAGCCCATCGACGATGTTGGTAAACAGGAATGCCTTGCGCGCGGCCTCGTCGATGCCGCCGACGAATTGCCAGCGCACCAGCGGGTGCATTTCCGAATCCTTGTCGATGGGCGTGTCGATCCGCCGCAACAACCCGCGCTCCTCCAAAGCGGCGAGATGTTCGTGCAAATCGCGGTAGTCGCGCGGCGCGCCGGCCATTGGAATCCCTATTTCTTCGGAATGCCGGCTTTGTCGATCACGTCGGACCACTTCTTGATGTCGCTGATGAGCCGCGCCTTGAGTTCTTCCGGCGTGCTGGCGGTCGCGATGACGCCGACCTTGGCGTAGCTTTCCTTGACGTCGGGCATCGCCACGACCTCGGCAATCGCCTTGTTCACGGTGTCGATGATATCCTTCGGCGTGTCTTTCGGCACGCTGACGCCGTTCCACGACACCACCTCGTAGCCCTTTACCCCGGCCTCATCGACGGTCGGAACCGACGGCATCAAGGGCGAACGCTTCGGCGACGAGGTCGCCAGCACCTTGAGCTTGCCGTCATTGACCTGGCCCTGCGTCGCCGGCGGAAAATCGATCATCATCTGCACGTCGTTGCGCAGCAGCGCCACTACGATGTCGGGCGAACTCTTGTAAGGCACGATCTGCACGTCGAGATTGCCGAGCGACTTGAACAATTCGCCGCCGAGATTCTGCGTGCCGCCGACGGCGATGGTGCCGATATTGAGCTTGCCGGGACTGGCCTTCGCCGCCTTGATGAAGTCGGCCAGCGTCTTGTACTCGGACTCGGCGTTGACCACGAATACCAGATCGAAGGTGCTGACCATCGACACCGTGGCGAGGTCCTTCACCGGATCGAAGGGCAGCGCGTTGAACGCGCCGACGCTGATCGCGGTGCCGTTGCTCACCAAAGCCATGGTGTAGCCATCCGGCGCCGACGAGATCACCGCGCGCGCGGCGGCGATGCCGCCGGGGCCCGGCATGTTGTCGATATAGACGCGCTGATTGAATTTCGTGCTGAGCTTTTCGGCCATGATGCGCGACGTGACATCGGCGACGCCGCCGGCGCCGAAAGGCAGCACCAGCCGGATCGGCTTTTCCGGCCATGCCGCCTGGGCCGCGCCGAACGGCGTCAGCGCTACGATCGCGGCCGCCACCAGTGTCCGCGCGATAAATCTCTTGCTCATTGCGTTATCCTCCGTGCTGCCGCGTCGCTTCTTGTTATTTGTCGAAACCATAAAGCTTTGCCGGGTTGTCCACCAGCAACCGGCGCTGCATGGCCGGATCGGCCGCAAATTTCGGCACCAGATCGACCAGATCGGCCTCGTCGGCCTCGTGGGTGGCGTTGGGATGCGGGAAGTCCGTGCCCCACAGCACGCGGTTCGGCGAGGCCTCGACCAGCGCATGCGCGATCGGCACCGCGGCGTCGTAAGGCGGCAGCGAAATGCGCTCGGAACCGCAAACCTTGATCCAGCAGTTTTCCAGCCGCGAAAGTTCGATGAGCGCCTTGAGCGGCTTCTGATCGACACCGTCTTTCGCCGGCACGCGGCCCATGTGGTCGATAACGAAAGGCAGCGGCAGTTTGCGCATCATGTCGGACAGCGGAATGATCGACGGCGCGTCGACGTGCAACACCACATGCCAGCCACGGTCCTTGATGCGGTCGATGACATTGTTGAACACCGTCATGTCCGGTGCGCCGCCGAGATGCTTGACGAAATTGAAGCGCACGCCGCGCACGCCGCCGTGCTGCAGCCGGTCGAATTCGAAGTCGGCGAAACTGTCATCGACAATGGCGACGCCGCGGTAACGGCTGGGATGCGACGCGATGGCGTCGAGCATCGCCGCGTTATCGGTGCCGTGGCAGCTCGCCTGCACAATCACCGCGCGTTCGATACCGAGATGCGCGTGCAGCGCGGCAAGCATTTCCTTGGGCGCGTCTTCCGGGGTGTAGCTGCGGCCCGGCGCATAGGGGAACTTGTCGCCCGGACCGAAGACATGGCAATGCGCGTCGCAGCTGCCGGGCGGCAGCTTGAAGCGCGGCTGGCGCCGGCGCGCCAGAAAGGCGGGTTTGAGGCTCATGCGCTGGCTTTAGCCAAGCGCGCCGCGCCCGGCAATAGCCCGTTTCTGCCGGTATCACAGGGCTGCAATATCGCCTTGCTGCCAACCGGCCGTTGTCGCTGCGTGAAAGTCCGCGAATTGCCCCGCCGCAATGGCATCGCGCATGCCGGCCATGAGGTGCTGATAATAAGCAAGGTTGATGGTCGACAGCAGCACCTGCCCGAGGATCTCGTTGGCCTTGGTCAGATGATGCAGATAGGCGCGTGAATAGGTCCGCGCCGCCGGATGCGTGCTTTGCTCGTCGAGCGGGCGCGGGTCGGCGGCATGGCGCGCGTTCGACAGATTGATC
>DASWPX010000011.1:0-8013 GCA_036398395.1 Pseudolabrys sp.
GCCTTGGCCGGCTGCTCGGCCGGGCCGTGGTCCGACCAGATGCCGCAAAGCCTGGGCGGCCTGCCTGCCGACGCCCCGGCACGGCCGCTGTCGCCCTATCAGTACCCGGCGGTGCATGACATGCCGCCGCCGCGCGCCACCAAGCCGATGAACGACGAAGAGCAGTTCAAGCTGGAAAAGGAACTGAGCGCCATACGCGACCGCCAGCTGTCGCAGGAGGGCCAAAAACCGGCCAAGGCCCCGAAGGTCCAGAAGACCCAAAGAGCCCTGGAAGCACCCGCCAGCCAGGCGGCTGCGGGGGCCATCGCCGTGCCGCCGACACGCCAAAAGGCCGCGCCGCTGCCCGAGAGGGCGCCGGCAAGCGCACCGGCGAGTTTGCCAAATAACGCCATTCTCGTACCGCCCGCTGGCGTCAAGGCGAACCCGTGATAAAAGCCAGCCGGGGTCACGCCTGCCGGCTGGAGAAGGCAGCCTGCACACGCTTCTGAAAGACTGAGCCGATGGAAGATTTCTACCGCATCCGCCGCCTGCCGCCTTACGTGTTCGAAGAAGTGAACCGGGCGAAGGCCAAGGCGCGCCTCGGCGGGGCCGACATCATCGATCTCGGCATGGGCAACCCGGATCTGCCGGCCCCCGCGCATGTCATCGAGAAGATGAAAGAGGTGCTGGGCAAGCCGCGCACCGACCGTTATTCGGCCTCGCGCGGCATCGCCGGGCTTCGGCGCGCGCAGGCGGCCTATTACGACCGCCGTTTCGGCGTGAAACTCAATCCCGATACCCAGGTCGTCTCGACGCTCGGCTCGAAGGAAGGCTTCGCCAACGTCGCGCAGGCCATCACCGCGCCGGGCGATGTCGTGCTGGTGCCCAATCCGAGCTATCCGATTCACGCCTTCGGCTTCCTGATGGCGGGCGGCGCGATCCGCTCGGTGCCGTCGGAGCCGACGCCGAATTTCTTCCATACGCTCGAGCGCGCGATCATCCATTCGATCCCGAAGCCGCAGGTGCTGGTCGTGTGCTATCCGGCGAACCCAACGGCCTATGTCGCGACGCTCGATTTCTACAAGGACCTCGTGGCCTTCGCGAAAAAGCACAGCCTGCTGGTGCTGTCGGATCTCGCCTACGCGGAAGTCTATTTCGACGGCAATCCGCCGCCGTCGCTGCTGCAAATTCCCGGCGCCAACGATATCGCGGTCGAGTTCACGTCGATGTCGAAGACCTATTCGATGCCGGGATGGCGCATCGGTTTTGCGGTCGGCAATGAGCGCGTGATCGCCGCGCTCGGCCGCGTGAAATCCTATCTCGATTACGGCGCCTTCACGCCGATCCAGGTGGCGGCGACGGCCGCGCTCAACGGTCCCGACGACTGCATCGTCGAGATGCGCGACGTCTACCGCAAGCGCCGCGATGTGCTGGTGGAAAGCTTCACCCGCGCCGGCTGGCATGTGCCGAGCCCGCGCGCCTCGATGTTTGCCTGGTCGCCGATCCCGGAACCGTTCAAGAGTCTCGGCAGCGTGGAGTTCTCCAAGCTCCTGGTCGAGAAGGCCGACATCGCGGTCTCGCCCGGCATCGGCTTCGGCGAATATGGCGAGGGCTTCGTGCGCATCGCGCTGGTCGAGAACGAGCAGCGCATCCGCCAGGCCGCGCGCAACGTCCGCCGCTTCCTCGACACCGCGCCGGAACAGCTTCACAACGTCGTCCCGCTCGCCACCCGGCGCTAAACCATGGCTGCATCACTTAAAGTTGGTGTCGCCGGGTTGGGCACGGTCGGCGCCGCCTTGGTGTCCCAGATCGCCGATCAGCGCGACCTTTTGGCGGCGCGATGCGGGCGTCCGATCGACGTCGTCGCGGTTTGCGCCCGTTCGCGCGCCAAAAAACGCGGGCTCGATCTCAAGTCGGTGAAGTGGTTTTCCGATCCGCAGACGCTGGCGCGCGAACCCGGCATCGATGTCTTTGTTGAATTGATGGGCGGCGCCGGCGATCCGGCGATGAGCGCGGTCGCGGCGGCGCTCGCATCCGGCAAATCGGTGGTGACCGCCAACAAGGCGCTGCTTGCCAAACACGGCGTCAAGCTGGCGGCGCTGGCCGAGAAACACCGCGTCGCGCTCAATTTCGAAGCCGCGGTCGGGGCCGCCATTCCGGTCGTGAAGACCTTGCGCGACGGACTTGCCGGCAACCGGGTCGAGCGCATCTACGGCATTCTCAACGGCACCTGCAATTACATCCTCACGCGCATGGAGCAGGACAAGCTCGCCTTCGCCGACTGCCTGAAGGAAGCCCAGCGCCTGGGCTATGCCGAGGCCGATCCGACGTTCGACGTCGAGGGCCACGACACCGCGCAGAAGCTCGCGATCCTCGCTTCGCTCGCCTTCGGCACCAAAGTCGACGAGCGCGCGATCTATGTCGAGGGCATTTCCTCGATTGCGCCGGCCGATCTCACCGCCGCCGACGAGCTCGGTTACCGCGTCAAGCTGCTGGGCGTCGCGGTGCGGACGCCGCAGGGCATCGAGCAGCGTGTGCATCCCACGATGGTGCGAAAGGATTCCTCTATCGCACAGGTGATGGGCGTGACCAACGCGGTCACCATCGATGCGCAAGCCATCAACCCGCTCACCTTGGTCGGACCCGGCGCCGGCGGGGCCGCGACCGCCTCATCGGTGCTGTCCGACATCGCCGACATCGCCCGCGGTGTGAGGACAATGCCATTCGGACGCCCCGCGGCGCGGCTCTCGAGCGTGCGCAAGGCTCCGATGCAGCGCCACGAAGGCGGCTACTACATCCGGCTCGAAGCGCGCGACAAGCCGGGCACCGCCGCGCGCATTGCCACCAGGCTGTCGCAACAGCAGATTTCGCTGGAATCGATCGTGCAGCGCCACGATCAGGCGCGCGCCGGGCAGGATAAAAAGGCCGGCTCGGTCCCCGTTATCCTCATAACTTACGCGACCAGCGAAGATGCGGTACGAAAGGCCCTTGCGGCGGTCGACCGCGATAAGGTGATCTCGGGCCGCCCCCAAGTGATACGTATTGAAAAGAACTGAGGAAGTTATGGCATCGATTACCGTCCAGCCCGAATTGCTGCTGGAGCGCATTCTCACTCTCGAAATCGTGCGCGTCACCGAACGCGCCGCCGTGTCGGCCGCGCGGCTGCGCGGCCGCGGCAAGGACAAGGCTTCCGACCAGGCGGCGGTGGACGCCATGCGCCGCGAGCTCAACAAACTGCCGATCGACGGCACGGTGGTGATCGGCGAGGGAGAGCTGGACGAGGCGCCGATGCTGTTCATCGGCGAGAAGGTCGGCAGCAAGCACGGCCCCAAGGTCGACATCGCGGTCGACCCGCTCGAAGGCACGATTCTCTGCGCCAAGAACATGCCCGGCGCCATCGCCACGCTCGCCATGGCGGATGGCGGCACGCTGCTGCACGCGCCCGACTGTTACATGGACAAGATCGCCATCGGGCCCGGTTATCCGAAAGGTACGGTCGATCTCGACGCGCCGATCGAGGAAAACATCATGCGGCTTGCCAAAGCCAAGGGCGTCAAGCCGTCGGAGATCACCGCCATTCTGCTCGATCGTCCGCGCCACGCCGACAAGATCGAGGCAATCCGCAAACTGGGCGCGGCCGTCAGCCTGATCAGCGACGGCGACGTCGCCGGCGTCATCCATTGCGCCGAGCCGAGGACCGGCATCGACATCTACATCGGCGTCGGCGGCGCGCCGGAAGGCGTGCTGGCGGCGGCGGCACTTCGCTGCATCGGTGGCCAGATGCAGACGCGTCTGGTCATCGACAGTGAGGCCTTGCGCGAGCGCACCTTGAAGATGGGCATCAAGGACCCGAGGAAGAAATACGAGATCGAGGACATGGTGAAAGGCGATTGCCTGTTCTCGGCCACCGGCGTCACCACCGGCGCCATGCTCAACGGCGTCAAATTCGGCAAGGACATGATCGAGACCGACACCGTGGTGATGCGCTCGGCCACCGGCACCGTTCGCCGCGTCATCGGCGAGCACCGGCAGTTCGCCAAGTTTCATTTGGACTGATTTTTTTGTCGTCGCCGCGAAGGCGGGGACCCAGCCCTTTCTTCGCAAAGGAGATGGATTCCCGCTTTCGCGGGAATGACCGGCATGGCTCTGTCCACAGGCCCACTGCGGCGGCCGGAAAGAGCGCCTATATTGGCGGCATGGCTCTTCCCGCCACCACTTTCGACGATAGCGAACGCTTCTTCCTCGGCGTCGAGAAGTCCGCCACGGGCCGTGCCTGGCGCGACCGGCTTGACGAGCGCGGCAACGCGCGCGCGTTGACGATCACGCAACGCCTCGGCATTCCGGAATTGCTGGCGCGTGTGTTGGCGGGGCGCGGCGTAGACGCCGACGAGGCCGAAGCCTTTCTCGACCCCACCGTCAAGCGGCTTTTGCCCGACCCGCATACGCTGACTGAAATGAAGGCCGCCTCGGAGCGCATTGCTTACGCCATCGAGCGCGGCGAGAAGGTCGCGATCTTCGGCGATTACGATGTGGATGGCGCTACCGCCTCCGCGCTGCTCGGGCGCTATCTGCGCCATTGCGGGCTCGACCCCATCGTCCATATTCCGGATCGTATCTTCGAGGGCTATGGCCCCAACGTCGATGCCGTCCGCTCCTTCGCCGAACGCGACGTGAAGCTTCTGATCACGGTCGATTGCGGAACAACCAGCATCGAACCGCTCACCGAGGCGAAGAAACTCGGCCTCGATACGGTCGTGATCGATCACCACCAGGCCGACGAGCAGTTGCCGCCGGCGGTTGCCATCGTCAATCCCAACCGTGCCGACGATCTGTCCGGCCTCGGCCATCTCGCCGCCGTCGGACTTGTTTTCGTCACGCTGGTCGCGCTCACACGCGAATTACGGCAGCGCAATTTCTGGAACGCCGCGCGCGGCGAGCCCGATCTGCTGTCGCTGCTGCATCTGGTCGCACTCGGCACCGTCGCCGATGTGGTGCCCCTCAAGGGCCTCAATCGCGCCTTCGTCGCCAAGGGACTTATTGCGCTGCGCCGCCGCGACAATATCGGCATGACCGCGCTGATGGACGCGGCGCGTCTCACCGGCCCGCCGGAGGCCTGGCATCTCGGCTTCCTGTTGGGCCCGCGCATCAATGCCGGCGGCCGCATCGGCAATGCCGGGCTCGGCGCGGGGCTCTTGATGGAAGAGGACCCGAGCGAGGCCGCGCGCATCGCCGGCGAACTCGACCGTCTCAACCGCGAGCGTCAGCAGATTGAGATCGCCACGGTCGAGCAGGCCCATGCCGAAGCCATGGCCGCGCTCGGCGTCGAGGAGAAGGGCGCGGTCGTCGTCACCGCGGCGCAAGGCTGGCATCCCGGCGTGGTCGGATTGGTGGCGGCGCGGCTCAAGGAGCGCTACGGCCGGCCTGCCTTTGCCATTGCGCTTGAGCCCGGCGGCATCGGCACAGGCTCGGGCCGCTCGATCGCTGGCGTCGATCTCGGCCGCGCGGTGCGCCAGGCCGTGCACGATAAATTGCTGCTCAAGGGTGGCGGCCACGCCATGGCGGCCGGCGTCACGCTGCCGAAAGGCGCGCTCGCGGCCTTCCGGGCCTATCTCGAAGCGGCGCTTGCGCCCGCGGTGGAACTGGCGCGCCGCGACCAGGCGCTGACCATCGATGGCGCCATCAGTGCCGGCGGCGTCAACGTGGCGCTGGTCGACATGCTGGCGCGTGCCGGGCCCTTCGGCGCCGGCAATCCGGAGCCGGTACTGGCTTTGCCCGCGCATACGCTCGCCTACGCCGATCCGGTCGGCGAGAACCATATCCGCGCGCGTTTTCGATCCGGAGACGGCAAATTCGTCAACGCCATCGCTTTCCGTGTCGCCGGCACGCCGCTCGGCAAGGCGCTGATCGACAACCGCGGCCGCCAGATGCATGCCGCAGGGGCTCTGGCCATCGACCGCTGGCAAGGCGAGGAGCGCGTTCAGATGCGGCTGACCGACGTGGCGGTCAGCGGCAACTGAGATGGAACTCCGCGCGGCCGCAAGGATTGCCCTTTGATGAGCAGAGCCTTCGTCAAGGAAACCGACGCGGTCGAGCCGCTGCCTGAGCGGCCGGTGTCGGCCCATCCGAATTACGTTACGGCGCAAGGGCTGGCCTCGATCGAAGCCGAACTCGCGCAACTGACTGAATCTTACGCGCAGGCGCAGGCTGCCGGCGATCGCGACGCGCTGGCCCGTCTCGGCCGGGATTTGCGTTATTGGCAGCAGCGGCGCGCCGGCGCGCAACTCTTCAGCCCCGCCACCGCGACCGGCGAGGTGCAATTCGGCTCGCGCGTCACCATCAAGCGTGACGATGGCCGCAAGCAAACCTGGCACATCGTCGGCGAGGACGAAGCCGATCCGGCCAAGGGCAGCGTGTCTTACCTGGCGCCGGTGGCGCGCGCGCTGATCGGCAAACGAATCGGCGACGTCGTCGAAGCCGGCAACGGCGAGGCCGAGATCGTCGCCATCGAGAACGCGCAATGAGCCTTGACGTTACCGTGGGCGGGGCCTTCGTGGCGGGCCTGTTGTCCTTTGCCTCGCCCTGTGTGCTGCCGCTGGTGCCGCCTTATCTCGCCTACATTGGCGGCGTGTCGATCGAACAATTGCGCGACGCGGGAGCGGCGAAGGCGCGTGTGCGGATACTGCTGGCCGCTTTGAGTTTCGTCGCCGGCTTCAGCACCGTCTTCGTGGCGCTCGGCGCCACCGCGTCGTGGATCGGGCAGGCGGTGACCGCCCATCTCGGCGTTCTCGGCTATGCCGCCGGAACACTGATCGCGCTGATGGGCCTGCATTTCCTTCACCTGATCCGGATTCCGCTCATCGAGCGCAACGCCCGCTTCGGCGTCGCCGACAAGCCGGCCGGGATCGTCGGCGCTTACGTTATCGGGCTCGCATTCGGCTTCGGCTGGAGCCCCTGCGTCGGCCCGGTGCTGGCGGCGATATTGCTGATGGCCGGCGCCGCCGACAGCGCCGGCGAGGGCGCGCGCCTGCTGCTGGTCTACGCGCTCGGCATCGGGCTGCCGTTTCTGGTCGCCGCGGGTTTTGCTTCCGCCTTCATGCGCTGGAGCGCGCGGTACCGCTCGAGGCTCGATTGGATCGAAAAGGCCATGGGCGTTTTTCTGATCGCCGCCGGTGTCCTCATTTTCACCGGGCAGATGCCGACGATCGCCTATTGGCTGATCCAGGCATTTCCGGCGCTGGGCAAGATCGGGTGAGGACCAAAGCTAAATATAGACCATATCTTTCGGGAAGCTGACGACGAAAGTCGCGCCGCTGCCCGACGGCGGCTCGCACCAGATACGGCCGTGATGCAGGTCCATGACCTTCTTGCAGATCGCCAGACCCAGACCCAGGCCGTCGGTGTCGTTGCGCGAGAACCGCGTGAACGGCTTGAACAGCTTCTCGGATTCTTCCGCGCTGACGCCCGGCCCGTTGTCGCGGACCTGGAATTGCCAGTTTTTCGCGGTCTCGATGGCGGTGACGGCGATCTTCGGCGTCGTCTCGCAATGCCTTATGGCGTTGGACAACAGGTTCTGGAACACCTGAACGGTCTGCATGCGATTGACGATAATCCGCGGCAGGGCATCGATCTCAATCACCGCCTGGCGTTCGCGCACCAGCGCGCCGATATTGTCGAGCGCCGTTTCCACCACCTGGTTGGCGTCGCATTCGTCGCATGGCGTCCGCTGCGGTCCGCCGAGCTGGGTGTAAGAGCGAACCGAGTCGATCAGCGCCGTCATGCGCACCGCGCAATTCTGCACGGATTGAAAATACGCGACCGTCTCGCCTGGAAATGTCGCTTCTTCCTGTATGACGGTCAGCATCGAGCGCATGGTGCGCAAAGGTTCCTTCAGATCGTGCGCGAGGGCCCGCGAAAATATATCGAGAGACTCCCGCTGGTCGGCGATGCTCTGCTGCATCTCGCCATGCTCGACCGCGCCGCGGATCAAATGCTCCAGCGACTGCGGCGTGATGGTCGCCTTGGCTATGTAATTTT
>DASWPX010000012.1:0-12568 GCA_036398395.1 Pseudolabrys sp.
CCATCGTCGCCTGCCTGGGCGAGCCGGCCTTGCTGCGCCCTGGCGGCCTGGCGCGCGAAGACATCGAGCGCGTGCTCGGCCGCGCGCTGGCCGTTGCCGCGGTGGCCGACGAGGCACCCCTCGCCCCGGGCATGCTGGCCTCGCACTACGCGCCGAAGGCGAAGCTGCGCCTGAACGCCGACGCGCCGCGCGACGGCGAAGCCTTGCTCGCTTTCGGCAAGACGCCGGAATTTTCCGGCACGACGTTCAATCTTTCGCCGCGCGGCGATCTCATCGAAGCGGCGGCCAATCTGTTTTCGCATCTGCGCGCGCTCGATGCCTCGGGTGCCAGGAACGTCGCGGTGATGCGCGTGCCACACGACGGCCTCGGCGAAGCCATCAACGACCGCCTTGCACGCGCCGCCGCGCCGAGAGGCGAGCAAAGACAGGACGCCGCGCGATGAACGCCCTGCTGTCCCGGGCGCCGTCGCCCGATCTCCTGCCGCGCTTCGCCAAGATCGTCGGCGACAAATACGCCGTCACCGATACGACGGCGCTGGCGCCGCATCTCATCGAGGGCCGCGGCCTCTATCAGGGCCGCAGCGCCATGATGCTGCGTCCGGGCTCGCGTGACGAGGTGGCGGCGATCCTCAAGCTCGCCAACGAGACCAGGACACCGCTGGTGCCGCAGGGCGGCAATACCGGGCTGGTCGGCGCGCAAATCCCGTTCGACGGCGAATTGATCTTGTCGCTGACCCGGCTCGACAAGATCCGCGAGGTTGACCCCGCCTCCAACACCATGACCTGCGAGGCCGGCGTCGTGTTGCAAAAGGCGCAGGAGGCCGCGAGCGCGGTCGACCGGCTGTTTCCGCTGTCGCTCGGCGCCGAGGGCAGTTGCACCATCGGCGGCAATCTGTCCACCAATGCCGGCGGCACCGCCGCGCTCGCTTACGGCGTCGCGCGCGAACTGGTGATGGGCCTGGAAGTGGTGCTGGTCGACGGCCGCGTGCTCAATCTGCTGCGCAAGCTCAAGAAGGACAACACCGGCTACGACTTGCGGCATATTTTCATCGGCGCCGAAGGCACGCTGGGCGTCATCACTGCCGCCGTGCTCAAGCTGTTCCCGCGCCCGCGCGCGGTGGAGACCGCCTTCATCGGCGTGCCCTCGCCTGATGCCGCGGTGAAGCTCTTGAACCTCGCGCAGGACCGCGTCGGCGGCACCGTGACGAGTTTCGAGCTGATCGTCCGCGACGTGCTCGATATGGCGGTCAAACATGCCCCGGGCGTGCGCGATCCGCTGACGAGCAAGCACCCCTGGTATGTGCTGATGGAAGTGGCCTCGCAGCACGCCGAGGGCCTGCGCGACAGCCTGGAAGCGATGCTGGCGGAAGCGAGCGAGCGCGAACTGGTCGGCGACGCCACCATCGCCTCGAGCCTGGAGCACGGCCGCGCCTTCTGGCATCTGCGCCATATGCTGCCGGAAGTGCAGAAGCCGGAAGGCGGCTCGATCAAGCACGACGTCTCGGTGCCGGTGGCCTCCATCCCGGATTTCCTCGCCGAGGCGAGCGCGGCGGTGATCAAGCTCATTCCCGGCGCACGGCCGGTGCCGTTCGGCCATGTCGGCGACGGCAACATGCATTTCAACATCACCCAGCCCAAGGGCGCCGATCAGGCGGCGTTCCTGGCGCGCTGGGGCGAGGTCAACGCCGTGGTCGACAAGATCGTGCTGAAATACAACGGCTCGATCTCGGCCGAACACGGCATCGGCAAGCTCAAGCGCGAGTCGCTGGTGAAGGTGAAGGACCCGGTGGCGCTGGAGCTGATGCGCGGCATGAAGAAGATGCTGGACCCGAACGGGATACTGAACCCGGGGAAGGTGTTGTAGACATCTGGAAAAATGCAGCCCGTTTGAATAGATTGGCACCATGCGTCGTGATGAGATCATAGCCCGTTTGAAGAAGACCGAGCCCAAATTGCGGGCTTTCGGCGTGGCGGCGCTTTACCTGTTCGGTTCTTATGCGCGCGACGAGGCCCGGACAGATTCGGACGTGGATGTGTTCGTCGATCCGACGTCGGCGGCGAGCCTGAATTTTTTGAATTACATGAACGCTTATGAAACCATCCGAAAGTCGGTTGGCGAAGAAATCGACATCGGTTATTCAACGCGTGAAGGCCTGTCGCCTTACATCCGCGCCAATATCGAGAACGAAGCCGTTCGGGTTTTTTGATGGCTGCTTCCCGTAGCCCGCAACTTCGGCTGCTCCATATCCGGGACGAGATCGACGGTGTATCGGCTGCCATCAACGGCGTGGGCTTCGAAGACTGGCGCAAAAGCTATGCCCTGCGCCGGGTGTCGGAGCGAGCGCTGCAGATCATCTCCGAAGCCGCGCGCGCCTTGCCTGTTGAACTGACCGAAAGATATCCGGCCGCACCCTGGAGTGCGATTATCGGTATCGGTAACATTCTGCGCCACGAGTATCAGCACATCGATGACCAGCGTCTGTGGGAGATCGTGACGGTGCATTTGCCGCTACTGCATGGCGTGGTTTTGCAAATGCTATCCGACCGCGAACCTTCTTAAAACAACACTCCCTGCCCGTTGTCCTTCTTCGCCCGCTTTGCCGGCGCGCATTTGGCGACAAACTCCGGCTCCGCACCCGCGACAACAGGCTCCAGCAATTTCGGATTGTCGTTGGCGACGCGGTTGACGTCGGTCGCGACCGGATAAGCCTCGAGTAAATTTTCCGGCGCAGGCTGAATCAGCGCGACAGCAGCGCCGACATCTTCAGTGGAATGATCGAGCCAGAGATCGAATTGATCCGGCGGCACGACCACCGGCATGCGGTCGTAGATCGGCTCAAGCGTCTTGTTGGCCGCCGTCGTCACGATGGCCGCGGTTTCCAGTTCCTCGCCGTTCGGCCCTATCCAGGTCTCCCACAATCCCGCGAAAGCGAAAGGCTCGCCCGATGTGGCGCGGACGTAATAAGGCTGCTTCCGGCTCCCGCTCGCCTTCCATTCATAGAAGCCGTCCGTGGGGATCAGGCAGCGCCGCCGTCTCATCGCGGCGCGGAAGGCCGGCTTCTCGGTGACGGACTCGCCGCGCGCGTTGATCAGAAGGCTGAACTTTTTCGGATCCTTGACCCACGACGGCAGCAGGCCCCAGCGCACCAGCGCGAAATGCCGCGCGCCGTTGACCACGCGAACGATCGGGATCGGCTGGGCCGGCGCCACGTTGTAGCGCGGTGGAAAGTTCGGCTGTTCGGCATAGCGGAACAAGTCGCGCAACACTTGCGGCGGGGCGACGATGGTGTAGCGGCCGCACATAATTCAGGCGTTCCGTCCATTGGCGCTTAAGTGGGCCTTAACCCGACGAAATATAACACTGCCGCCGGGCGGATTCGGGTGCCGGGACGGATGAAATATCAGGGTTCCATCGGGGCGGCGCAAGCGCCGGACGCGGAAGGCGCGCCGCGGCTCGCGGGCGCCAATATCAATCCGGCGACCGGGCTCGCCACCGATTACCTCAACCATTTCAACGAAGCCATCATGCTCCTGGAAATGCTGTCGGGCTGCCCGGAATGCCTGGACGATTTCCTCGGCTGGCGGCCGATGAGCTATCGTGAGCATTTCCAGGCGTCGCGCTTTACGGGCCGCGATCTCGCGATCGCCGCCTATGACAACGCCGACCCGGCCCTGCGCGCCCGCCTGGATGAGCTGGCAAACACAATGACCGCGGTGCTAGAGGCGACGCGCGCGGCGATGACCGCCGCCATGCCGCGCGAGGCCGCGGCCACGTTGGCCAATCGCGCCGCCGCCTGGCTCAAGCCGCTGGTCGCGCGCGCCGGCGCGGTGATCAACGGCGAGGCCGACGCCGGATTGGGCGAGCCGGTGATGCCGCAGGCGGTGGTCGACGGCTTGATGAAAAGATAAAAATTTTGGCCGATGAGCGAACTTATCCGGACCGTCCCTTCCTCGCCGTCAGCGCGGCGATTGTGCGCGACGGCAAGGTGCTGGCGGTGCGGCGCGCGCGCAAACCGGCGCTCGGGGTCTATACGATGCCCGGTGGCGTGGTCGAAGCCGGCGAGACTTTATTCGAGGCGGTCGCCCGCGAAGTGCGCGAGGAAACGTCGATGGAGATCGAGCCGGTGGCACTCGCCGGTCATCGCGAGGCGATCGTGCGCGACCGCGACGGCAAGGTCGAACGGCACTTCATTATCCTGTGCTTTGCCGCGCGCTGGCGTTCGGGTGAGCCGGTGCTCAACGAAGAACTCGACGACGCGCGGTGGCTGAAGCCTGCCGAACTCGCCGGATTGCGTACCACCGAGGGCTTGGCGGAAATCGTCGCTTCGGCGGTCGAGATTCTTGGCCGCCAGTAACCGCTTGGGCGCAAGTAACCGCCTTGCGCATGGTTGCCGGCAAGGGCATATCAGCCGCGTGAAGCAGCTCCTTGCCATCGGTTCGATTCTGCTGTGCCTTGTCCTGCCCGCGCGCGCGGCCGAGGGCGACCCGGCGCCGTTCGACAACGATTTGCAGCGGCTCGCCGAAATTCTCGGCTCGCTGCAATATCTGCGCGGAATATGCGGCGCCAATGAAGGACAGAAATGGCGTGACGAGATGCAGACCTTGATCGACGCCGAAGCCCCCAATGGCGAGCGCCGGCGCAAGATCGTCGCCAGCTTCAATCGTGGTTACCGCGGTTTTCAACAGACTTATCGCGCCTGTACGCCGGCCGCCGACGTGGCGATCCGCCGCTATCTCGACGAGGGCGCCAAAATCGCCCGCGAAATCACCGCGCGCTACGCCAATTAGGCGTGAATAAGCCCGCCGTTATTAACCTTTCCTTTATCTGCTCCTATGGCCCGCGGGAGGCCCCTGATAACGTCCGCGTCGGGAATTAGGAATTCGCGTCCGCAACAGGACGCCGGGGGACCAAGGTCAAAATGACGACAGCGGGGCGTTCCACTCACACGCGCGAACCGGTTCCGGACCACGAGCAAAAGCGCGTGGCGCTCGGCTACCTGCACGAGGCCTGGGCCGAGGCCAAGCTCGACGGCATCGACGGCGACTGCCTGGCGCAGGCCTGCCTGTTCGCGGCGCTCGCCGAATTCGTGTCCACCTATGGCGAGGAAGCCGCCGCGACCTTCACCGAAGGCCTCGGCGCGCGCATCCGCAACGGCGAATTCACGCTCGAACAGCAGCGGCAATAATATTTTTCAGGCCGGCGGCAAGTTCTATTGCGGCGGAGCGTGCAGGCCGTAATAGCGCTCCAGCAACGCATCGATATCGGACGGATAAAACGGCTTCTTGAGGAACGCCAGCGCGCCCGCAGCCCGCGCGCGCTCGGAGACGCCCGCCTCCAGCGTCGAGGTCATGATCACCACCGCCACGTTCGGGGTCTCGCGCTTGATTTCCGACAGGGTCTCGAAGCCGTTGAGGCCGGGCATGTTGTAGTCGAGAAACACCATGTTGAAATTGCCGCCGCGCAACAGTTCGAGCGCGGCGCGGCCTTCCGCCGCGTCGTGAATGTCCATCGTGAAACGGCTGCCGGACAATATCTTGCGCACGATGCTGCGCATGGTGCCGGAGTCGTCGACGACCAATACGCGGGTCGGAAATTTGGCGCGGATGCAGATTTCCACCAGCTTGCGGGCGTCTTCCACGGTGGCCGGCTTGGCCAACTGGCCGTCTATGCCGTCGGACCGCGGCGCGCCCGTGGGCGCGGCACTGAAAACCAAAGGCGCGGGACTGGCCGCGCGCGCGGCGGCGATCACGGCGATCTTTTGCGGATCGGGCAGCGCGGCATCGATGACGCAAATATCGGCGCCGGCTCTTTTGAGCGCAGGCACGACGCCGGCGGCGTCGTGGGCGGCCAGTTCGATCATGACCGAAGCCAGCGCGGTGGCCTGGCGCCACAACTCCTCGTCCGGCGGCGCGGCCCCGACCACCATCATACGGAGCGAAACGAGATCCTCGCTCATTGCCGTCCCCGGCCCCCGGGCGCCGGCGCAGCCAAGCCGGCGCAGGGGTGCGCAGATACCGTTATGGGTGCGTCGCGCAAGGTTTGCAAATCCACAGTTTATTCGTGCGTTTAGGGCCTGGGGAAAACTTGCCGGCGGGAATCACGCAAGCGGGTGATTAACACGGCAGGCCTGGAAAAAGTCCCTGACCCGTCAAAGTTTTCAGGAACCCGACGCGAGCATAAGTGGCGGTCCGCGGAACACATGGCTGTTGTCGATGACGCCCGCAGTCGACCGCCTCACGGCGGGGCGCCTTCGCTAATCATGATTGACCGCGACGGCGCCTCCGGGAATCAGCGCGCGGCTTTCAGCCGTGTTCTTAGCGGTTCTAAACAGGCCTTGAGGCTCTGCCGTCAGCGCTTACGTTCAGGCGGAACTTCTGGCAAGAGATTATCCATGAAAGCAGCACTGCTTCCCGAACGCGGCGTGGTCAAGGTTGCCGGCGAGGACGCCAGGCATTTTCTCAACGGGCTCGCCAGCAACGATATCGGCAAGGTGACGCCGGGCCATGCGCGGTTCGCCGCTCTGCTGACGCCGCAAGGCAAGATCGTGGTGGATTTCATCGCGGCCGAGGCCGAGGACGACGGCGGGTTTTTCCTCGATTGCCCGAAGGCGCTGGCGCCGGCGCTGGTGGAGAAGCTCAAATTCTACAAACTGCGCGCCAAGGTCACGATCGAGGATTTGTCCGGGGCGCTCGGCGTGATGGCGGTGTGGGATGGTGACGGCGCCAGCGAATATGGCCTGAGCTACACAGATCCGCGCCTGCCGGGCCTGGGCTGGCGCATCATGCTGCCGCCGCAGCTTGCCGCGGAGGCGGCCGGCGACCTTGGCGCGACGCTCTCCGACGCGGAAAACTATGACGCCCACCGCATCGCGCTCGGCGTGCCGCGCGGCGGCGCCGATTTCGCTTATGGCGACACCTATCCGCACGAAGCCGACATGGACCAGCTCGGCGGCGTCGACTTCGAAAAGGGCTGCTATGTCGGGCAGGAGGTCGTGTCGCGGGTCGAGCATCGCTCGACCGCGCGCAATCGCGTGGTGCCGATAGGCTTCGACGAATTCGGGCCGATGCCGGGATTGCCGGTGGTCATGGGCGACAAATATATCGGCGTGGTCGGTTCCTGCACCAAGGGCCGCGGTCTTGCCCTGCTGCGGCTCGACCGCGTCGCCGACGCGCTTGCCGACGCGACGCCGATCACCGCCGGCGGCATCGTACTGCACGTCGTGAAGCCCGACTGGGCGACCTTCGCTTGGCCCGGCGAGATCCGGCCGGGCGAGGCAAAAGCCGCCTCATGAGTGCGGCGCTTCTGCATCCCGACGGCATCAGGCGTTGCACCTGGGCGACGTCGGACCCCCTTTACGTCGCCTATCACGACGAGGAATGGGGCGTTCCCGAATGGGACGACCGGGCGCTCTACGAGAAGCTGATGCTCGACGGTTTCCAGGCCGGATTGTCCTGGATCACGATTTTGCGCAAGCGCGAGAACTTCCGCCGCGCCTTCGACGACTTCAATCCGGAAAAGATCGCGCGCTACACGCCGAAGAAAGTCGAGCGGCTGATGCAGGACGCCGGCATCGTGCGCAACCGCGCCAAGATCACGGGCGCGGTCGGCTCGGCGCGCGCTTTCCTCAAGATCATGGATAGCGGCCCGGGGTTTTCCAATATGCTGTGGGCGCATCTGGGCGGCAAGCCGCACGATCATAAATTGCGCAGCACGAAACAGATTCCGACAGACAATGAGACTTCTCGCGCCATGTCGAAGGAATTGCTGACCCACGGCTTCAAATTCGTCGGACCGACGATTGTCTATGCCTTCATGCAGGCGGTCGGCATGGTCAACGACCATCTGATGACGTGCCACCGGCATGACGCCTGCGCCAAGCTCGCAAAACGCAGATGAGCAAGGCACAAACACCCCCCTCCCCAACACTCCCCCTCAAGGGGGGAGGGAGAAAAGAAGCACGAGCCTGGCAGCGCATGCTGTCGGGCCGCAGGCTCGATCTGCTCGATCCGTCGGCGCTCGACGTCGAACTGGAGGACATCGCGCATGGTCTTGCTCGCGTCGCGCGCTGGAACGGCCAGACCGAAGGTGCGCATATTTTCTCGGTGGCGCAGCATTGCCTGCTGGTCGAGGCGCTGGCGCGCATCAAGCAACCGCGGCTCGACCGCAACGGCCGGCTCGCCGTGCTGCTGCACGACGCCCCGGAATATGTCGTCGGCGACATGATCTCGCCGTTCAAGGCGGTGATCGGCGACAGCTACAAGGCGGTGGAACATCGTCTGCTCGCCGCCATCCATCTGCGCTTCGGCCTGCCGGCGAAAATCCCGGAGACGCTGCACAACCTGATCAAGGCCGCCGACCGCGCCGCCGCGTATCTAGAAGCCACCAAACTTGCCGGTTTCGCCGACACGGAAGCGCGCAAGTTCTTCGGGCCGCCTCCGAAATTCTCCGCGGCTATTGAGCGGGATTACCTGACGCCGTGGCCTGCGAGTTCCGCCGAGCAGAAATACCGCGAGCGTTTCGACAAGCTTTTGCGCGCCTAATCCTTTTATTCAAGGCCGTGACGGCATAGATATGCGGCATGATTCACGTCTGCTCGCTCGCGCGCCTTTACGCCACAGTCGATGAAACCGGCGCCCAACACATCGTCACGCTGCTGCGCCTGACCGACCGGGTCGAGCGGCCGAAGCATATTCTTGCCGACAACCACCTCGTGCTCGCGGTCGACGACATTTCCGAGCCGATAGACGGCTATACGCTGCCGGACACCGAGCACGTGCAGCGGCTGATCGATTTCGCCGGGCGCTGGGATCGCGCGGCGCCGATGGTGGTGCATTGCTATGCCGGCATCAGCCGCTCGACCGCCGGCGCCTTCGTCGCCGCCTGCGCGCTCAACCCGGACCGCGACGAGCAGCAGATTGCCTGGGACATCCGGCGCGCCTCGCGCACGGCGCAGCCCAATGCGCGCATTGTGTCTATCGCCGACCGTCTGTTGAAGCGCGACGGTCGCATGGTGCGCGCCGTCGAAACCATAGGCCCGGCGCATTTCGCCCAAGAGGGCGTGCCGTTCCGGCTGGATTTGAAATAGGCTCCGCTTGGCAACGGGGGGCAAGATGGCCGGCACGACCTACGGCGTGGTGACGCCGGACATTCTGAAATCTTACGACGGTCTCGCGTTTCTTCAGGCGATCGTCGCCGGCACGCTGCCGCAACCGCCGATCGCCGAGACGATGGGTTTTCATCTGGTGGAGGCCGTGGCGAACCGCGTGGCGTTCGAAGGCGTCCCCGAATTCCGGCACTACAATCCGATCGGTACGGTACACGGCGGCTTCGCCGCGACCTTGCTCGATTCGGCGCTCGCCTGCGCGATCTTCACCACCATGGTGAAAGGCAATACCTGGACGACGCTTGAACTCAAACTGAATTTCGTGCGCGCGCTGACCAAGGATACCGGACCGGTGCGCGCCGAAGGCCGCGTCATCCACCGCGGCCGCACGGTCGCTACCTCGGAAGGCGACCTGAAGGATCGCGCGGGCAAGCTTTATGCCCACGCCACCACGACCTGCATGATTTTTGCGGCGAAGAGCTAGCGCGCGCCTAGTTGTTCGTGGCCGTCAGAGACGGCCGCAGGTGCAGCGGCGAGTTGTCGGCACGCGACATGCCGGCGCGCCCGTTGCGGCGGGTGAACTCGCAGGAGGCAAAGCCGAGCCCCGAGATCGAGCCGCGGAAGGTCTTTTCATCGATGCGCTCGAGATTGAAGCAGGGCTGCATCGGCAGGCCGCGCAGCGAGGCGCAGACCGCCTCGCCTTTCACCTGGATGGTGTTGGCCGGCAGCATGGCGTAACGAATCTGGCCGGAGCCCTGGAACTGGATCGAGCCGACCACAGAGCCATCGGGCAGCACGCGGCCCTGGCCGCGGGTGCCTTCGAAGCAGGTGTAGTTGAAGAGCTTGCCGACCACGAAGTGGCGGGCTTCCTCGGCGCTCATCTCGCCGGCTATCGCCGGTACGGCGGCCAACAAGCCAACCGTCAACGCAATCCCACGCAACATCACAAGCACTCCGACTGACGCCCGACTTTCCGAAACAACGGCCCGTTTTTCAAGCCTGGCCCGACTATGCCCAGACTTCGTAGCCAAATCCTGAACGTGGTTAGCGGATTTTCACCACGATTCGCCCGCGGACCTGGCCGGCGACGATGGCCGCCGCTGCCTCGGGAAGCCCCGAGAAGCCGATTTCGCGGGTCATTGTGGCTAATTTCGCGCGGTCCAGGCCGGTTTCCAGCGCTTTCCACGCCTCCTGCCGCCGCGGCAGCGGACACATCACCGAGTCGATGCCGTAAAGACACACCCCGCGCAAAATAAACGGCGCGACCGAGGCCGGCAGGTCCATGCCGCCCGCCAGGCCGCAGGCCGCCACCGCCCCGCCATAGCGGGTCATCGACAACAGGTTCGCCAGCGTGGTCGAGCCGACGGAATCGATGCCACCCGCCCAGCGCTCCTTGGCCAGCGGCTTCGCCGGGCCCGCGAGTTCCTTGCGCTCGACGATCTCGGCCGCGCCCAGGCCTTTGAGATAATCGCCTTCCTCCGGCCGGCCTGTGACCGCGCTGACGCTGAAGCCGCGTTTGGCCAATATCGCGATGGCTACCGAGCCGACGCCGCCGGCGGCGCCGGTCACCACGATCGGTCCGCTCGCAGGCGTCAAGCCGTGACGCTCCAGCGCCACGACCGCCAGCATCGCCGTATAACCTGCCGTGCCGATGGCCATGGCCTCGCGCGCGCTCATCGAGGCCGGCAAGCGCACCAGCCAGTCGCCTTTGATTCGCGCCTTCTCGGCATAAGCGCCGAGGTGGGTCTCGCCGCAGCCCCAGCCGTTGAGAATGACCTTGTCGCCCGGCTTCCAGGACGGATGACTGGAACTCTCCACCGTGCCGGCGAAGTCGACCCCGGCGATCATCGGGAAGCGGCGCACCACCGGCGCCTTGCCGGTGAGCGCGAGGCCGTCCTTGTAGTTGACGCATGAATATTCGACCGCGACGGTGACGTCGCCGTCCATCAGACCGGCCTCGTCGAAATCGGTCAGCGCGGCCTTGGTGCCGCCGTCCGACTTCTCGACTACAAAAGCTTTGAATGTCGCCACGGGTCTCTACGCGGGTGCCAGAGCCGGACGGATCACCGGCTTCTCCACGATAGGCAAGTTGATGACCGCCGACAACACGCCGAAGAACACCGACAGCCACCAGACCGGATCGTAGGAACCCCATCGCTCGAACGCGAGGCCGCCAAGGAGAACGCCGAGGAAACCGCCGACCTGGTGGCTGAAGAAAGCAAAGCCGAACAACATGGTCAGCCAGCGCGTGCCGAACATCACCGCCACCAGTCCCGAGGTCGGCGGCACGGTGGAAAGCCACAGCAGGCCGGTGACCGCGCCGAAGATCAGCGTCGTCACCGTCGTGGCCGGCAGCAGAACGAAGGTCACGATCGACAGCGCGCGGCAGATGTAGATGGTCGACAGGATGTAGCGTTTCGGCATGCGGCTGCCGAGCCATCCCGACGTCAGCGAGCCGACGATGTTGAACAGCCCGATAATGGCGAGCGTCCAGCCGCCGACCTGCGCCGACAGGCCGCGATCGATCAGATAAGACGGCAAGTGCACGGTGGTGAAGGCGAGTTGAAAGCCGCAGGTGAAGAAGCCCAGCACCAGCAGCACATACGAGCGATGGCCGAAGGCTTCGACCAGCGCCTGTTTCACCGATTGCGCCGGCGCGTTATTCGGCGCCAGACCGCCGCGCGGCGTCGCCAGCGCGAAAGACAGCGGCAGAATGAGCAGCAGAATGCCCGCGAAGATCGCCAGCGCGTTCTTCCAGCCGTAGCTGTCCATCAGCGCCACGCCGAGCGGTGAAAACAGGAACTGCCCGAACGAACCGGCGCCGGTGCCGATGCCGAAGGCCATCGAACGCCAGCACTCCGGCAGGAGTTTGCAGAAGCCGCCGAGTACGATGGTGAAAGAGCACGACGACAGGCCGAAGCCGACGAGTACGCCGGCGGTCAAATCGATCGCCAGCGGCGTCGTGGCATAAGACATCAGCCCGATGCCGGCGGCGTAAAACAACGCGCCGAGCGCGATCACGCGGTTGGTGCCGTATTTGTCGGCCATGGCGCCGGCGAAAGGCTGGCCCACGCCCCAGAGCAGGTTTTGAATGGCCAGCGCCAGCGCGAAGACGTCGCGGCCCCAGTGGTTGGCCTGCCCGATCGGAGTGAGAAAGAAACCCATGGCCGAACGCGGACCGAAGCTGATCATCGCAATCAAACAACCGCAGAGCACGACGACCAAAGGCGTGCGCCAGCCCAGATCAATTGCGAATTTGCGCGTAACGGCTTGCGATGACATTGCAAGGTTCCCTTTGCCGCGATTGCTCTACGCCCAGATATAGAAAGGGCGGGCGCGCAACATAGGGGCTTCGCCAGCCGATCCATAACGAATATTGCTGATCGTTGCCATTTGCGCGGCGTATGGCCGGCGCGAAGCGTTTATTTGCGCGCGTTTTGCCGCGCGGCCGCCTGGCCCTCGTC
>DASWPX010000013.1:0-10358 GCA_036398395.1 Pseudolabrys sp.
CGCGAGGTCACGGTCGGCGCGCCGGCGATTTTTTGCGCGCGCGAGAGTATGATCTCCTTGGCGCCCAGCGCCTGCGCGAAGTCGTGCGCGGAAAGGCCGATGCGGCGTTCCGTCGGATCGAGGCCGAGATCGCGCCGCATCGGGCGCGACAGCCACGGATCGCTGCGCGCCTCCGGCGGCCAGGTGCCTTCGTTCAGCCCGCCGAGCACGACGCGGTCGATCGACTGCAGACGCGCTTCCAGCGGGCCGAAAATACGCAGCCGCACGTCGGCGATTTCCGGACGGCGCACGACGCTCGCGCCGATGCTCGCATGGAATAGTTCGGCGTAATCGTTTTTTGCAACGGCCAGCGCGGCGGCCGACGGGCTCAGGATGAGTTCCTCCAAGGCGCGCGCCAGCGCGCTGCCGCCGGGGCCGCTGAAGGCGGCGACCTTGCCCTCGGCATCGGTGCCGAGCGCGGCGATGGCGTCGCGGTGGCAGGCGGCGAAATGAGCGAGCGGCTTGGCGCGCTTGAGGCTTTCCAGCGGCCGCAGCGCGTCGCCCAGCCGCGCGATCAGCTCGGCGGCGACGTCGAATTGATCATCTTCAATGAGCCAGCGCGGATCGCTGCGATGCATGCGGTCGCGGTTGGCGCGAAAGGTTGCCAGTGCGTTGGCCAGCGCGTCGCTGCCGGGCTTGGGCCTTGGGCCGCGCAACAGCGCGCACTCCAGCGTGGCGATGGCGTGGCCTTGCGCGCCGGCGGGTGCGCCCAGCCGCAGCAGCGGATGCTTCAACAGCGCCAGCAGCGTCACCGGCTCGAGTCCGCCGAGGGCTGCTTGCGCCGTCAGCCTTGCGAACACGCCGGCGCCGGTGTCGGCCAGCGAGTCGCCGCCGGAATCGTCAACCGGCACATGCCAGCGTTCCAGCGCCGCCAGCACGCGACGCGCCAGCGCGCGGTCGGGCGTTACCAAGGCGGCGGTTTTGCCGGGTGTCTCGAAGGCCTCGCGCAGCGCCACCGCGATCGTAAGCGCTTCCTCCTCGGCGTTCGCCGCTTCGATCATGCTGACGCTTGCGAGCGCTTTATCGGCGGCCTTTTCAAAATCCTTGCCGGCGCGTCGCGCCTGCCAGCGCTCGGTGGTGGCGGCGGGCCGCAAGGCTTCGGACACCAGCATTTCACGGCCATGCGGCTGCGGCGCGGCGAGTTGCTCCACGTCTTTTCGCGCGATGCCGATACGTGTCAGCAGCGCCTGCATGGCGAATTGCGCGTGCCCGGCAGTCGGCGCGCCATCATGCGTCTCGTCATCGCCGTCGCCCGCGATGCGCCGCCACGACGCCTCGTCGAGATCCATGTCGAGGCCGGGCAGCACCACGGCGCCATGCGCCAGCTTGGCGATGGTTTCGAGCAGTTTGGCGGTGGCCGGCATCGAACCCGTCGAGCCGGCGGCGATCACCGGCGCGTTGCTATTGGCCAGCCGCTTGGCCTCGGCTTCGATCAGCAGATCGCGCCGCGCGGTCGCTTCGATGGTGTCGAGTTCCTTGAGCCGTTCCGGCCAGAACTCGCGCGCGATCTTGAGGAAATCCAGCGACACCTGCCAGTAACGGTCGAGATCGTCCGGCACCAGGCCGTCGAGTTTTTTCCAATCCACCTGCCGCGTCGTCATGTCGTCCATCAGCCGTGCGAGATCGTCGGCAAGACCGAGAGATGCCTGTGGCGTGTTGGCGATCAGCGGCGAACCTTCCGCGCCGCGCAGCGCCGGCGAATTCGCCCACTTCAGGATGAGTTCGGCCAGCAGCAGCCGGCGCTCCAGCGGCTCGATGGCCTCCGGCAGCGCCAGCGCGGTTTCGGCGAGTTCGCCGGTGGCGCTTTGGGCAAAAGCTATTTCATCCTCGTCGAGATCGCCGATGGCGACGATGCGCGGCAGAATGGCGGCCTCGCCGATGCGTTCCAGAAACACGTCGCGCGCGAGGCGACAGGCGCGCCGCGTCGGCAGATAGAGCGTGGCCTTGGCAAGCTCCAGCGGATCGCGCGTCGCCGGAAATCCGGGCACCAGTTTGCCGTCGCGCAGGGCGTCGATCAGAACTGCCAGAAAAGGCGCCGAAGCGGGGATGTTGAAGACGCGGGGAGGCGAAACCGGCATGACTCGAATCATACACAGATTTGCGGCGTTACTGCGCGCTCTCCGCAATCGCGGCTTCGGCGGCGCCGATGGCCTCGGGCGTGCCGACATGCATCCACAGGCCCTCCAGCCGCAGGCCGGCAAGCCGCCCGGCCTCGGCGGCGCGGGCAAACAGCGTGGTCAGCGAGAATTTCCCCGCTGGCGCGCCGGCAAACAGCGTGGGCGAGAGGATGGCGGCACCGGCATAGACGAAGGGCGCCACCTCGCGCTCGCCGCGCGGCGTCAAACGGCCGTCGGCGGCAAAGGCAAAATCGCCGCGCCCGGCATAGCCGATGCTGCCGGCGGCCGGCGCCAGCAGCAGCAATGCATCCATCGCGGCGGGGTCGAAGGTTTCCGCCAGCCGGTTGAGATTGGGCGTCACGCCGTCGATCCAGATGGTGTCGGCGTTGAGATGAAAGAACGGCGCATCGCCGAGCAAAGGCAAAGCCTTCACCACGCCGCCGCCTGTATCGAGCAGCACGCCGCGCTCGTCGGAAATCGTAATCTTCGGTCGTGCGCGCCCCGCCAGATGCGCGATCATCTGCTCGGCGAAATGATGCACGTTGACCACCGTGCGTTCGACGCCCGCCTCCGCCAGGCGGTCGAGCACATGATCGATGAGCGCGCGCCCGGCGACCTTCACCAGCGGCTTCGGCATATTATCGGTGAGCGGACGCATGCGCGTGCCCATGCCTGCGGCGAGCACCATCGCGGCTTTGGGCGTATCGATCATGTGTTCAGCGCCGGCACGTTGATCTTGTACCAGCTGTTGAGCGGGGCCAGCGCCGGATGCGCCAGCGAGCGCTGGAGATAGGCCCATACCCGCGGCAGATGACGAAGATATTGCGGCTTGCCGTCGCGTTTCTCCAGCCGTGCGAAGATGCCGAGAATTTTCGACGCGCGCTGCGCGGCCAGCGTCGCATAGGCGCGCGCGAATGCCGGCGCATCGAATTGCGGGTCGGCGGCCAGCCGCGCCCGCGTATAGCGCGACAAGAGCGTAATCTCCATCGTCTCCGGCACGTCGACGCGGGCATCCTGTAATAGCGAGGCGAGGTCGTAGGCCGGCGATCCCATCAGCGCATCCTGGAAGTCCAACAAGCCGATGCGCAAGGTGCCTTCGCGCGCCGGCAGCCATATCAGATTCGGCGAATGATAATCGCGCAGCACCCAGGTGGTCTTGCCCATCGCCACCGGCTTGAGCGCCTCGCGCCAAAGCGACAGGTAGGCGTCGCGCTTGGCGTCGGAGATCCGCACATTGAGCTTGGGCAGATACCAGTCGGGCAGCAACTCGACTTCGATCAGCAGGGCGTCCAGGTCGTAGCGCGGCACCTCGTAGCCGACGCCGGGCTCGATCGAAAGCAGATCGTGCGTCGGTTCCCGATGCAATTGCGCCAGCACGTCAGCCGCCACCGCATAGCGGGCCTCGATCGGCTTGCCGTCCGCCACCACCTGTTCGGTGCCGAGATCCTCGATCACCAGCAGGCCATTCTCGCGATCGGTGGCCAGAATTTCCGGCGCGGAAAAGCCGCGTTCGCGCAACGCCTGCGCCATGGCGACGAAGGGCGTCACGTCCTCGGCCAGGTGCGCGATCGCGCTATAAGGCTTGCCGTCGCGGATAATCGGCCCGTCCGGGCGGCGCGGCGAATTCATCAGAATGAAGCTCTTGCCGTTAAGCGTCAGCCGCTCATAGGAGCGCGTCGAGGCGTCACCCTGCATGTGACGGCGCTCGGCGAGCCCAAATCCGTGACGCGCCAGGAAGCGGCGGATTGTGGAAATTCGCTCGGCGCGCGCCACAAAAGTGCCGTAGCCGGTAATGCGGGCGTGGCGGAAGGTCTCACCGTGCTGCGGCGAGAGCGTCAACGCAACGTCGAGCCGGTTGGGCGGCAGATGGCCGGCGGCGCGGTCCGGCCATTCGAGCAGCGTCACGGCGTCTTCGGCGGCGTCCTCGAAGCCGAGTTCGACCAGTTCGCTCGGGCCCGAGAGCCGATAAAGGTCGGCATGCACGAGGTTGAAGCGCGGCAGCTCATAGGCCTGCATCAGCGTGAAGGTCGGGCTCGGCACCTCGACGTTTTCGTCGCCGGCCAGATGGCGGATGAGCGCCCGTGCAAAGGTCGTCTTGCCGGCGCCGAGGTCGCCCGACAAGGTGATGAGGTCGCCGGCCTCGACCTGCGCTGCGATGTCCGCCATGAGCCGGCGAGTGGCCTGCTCGTCTTCGAGCGTCACCGTGAAGCCAAAGCCGTCCGGGGAGGTGGGGAACATCGAATCATCCGCGCTGCGGTAAGAACGTTATAAATGGCGGTGCCCGCCCCGCAAACGCGCGCTTCACCCTCCCCCTCCAGGAGGGTGAAAATGAACCTGGGGAGCAACGATTTAAGCCGCGCTGCGCTCGGCCTTGTGCTCCACCGGAAACACGCAGGTGACCGTGGTGCCCTGACCGAGCGTCGAGTCGATGGTCACGGTGCCGCCGTGCAATTCGACGAAGGAGCGCACCAGCGACAGCCCGAGCCCGGTGCCGCGGTGGTCCGAGCCGCGTGAATCGGTCTCGAACCAGTCGAATACCTTGTCTTTGGCGTCCGGCGGAATGCCGGGGCCGCGGTCGGTGACGGTGAACACCACGGCGTCCGGCCGCCGCTCGGCCGACAGCGTGACGGTACCGCCTTCCGGCGAGAAGCCGACCGCGTTGGACAGCAGATTGAACAAAATTTGTCTCAGGCGCCGTTCGTCGGCCATGAAACTGCCGATGCCGCTGGCGGCGCGAATGTCGAGCGTCAGATTGCTCTTCACCAGGCGGTCGAGCAGGCCCTCGGCCGCCGCATCCATGCTGGTTCGGATATCCACTTCGCTCAGGCTCAGCGCCATGGCGCCGGCGTCGATGGTGGCGAGGTCGAGGATGTTGTTGATCAGCGCCAGCAGCGCGTTGGTCGAGGTGGTGATGTAGCCGAGATATTCGTGCTGCTTGGCGTTGAGCGGACCGAAGGCCGGATCGCCGAGCAAATTCGCAAAGCCGATGATGTTGGTGAGCGGCGAACGCAATTCGTACGACACATGGTGCACGAAATCGATCTTGATGCCGTCGGCAGCCACCAGCGCCTCGTTGCGATCGACCAGCGCGCGCTCGACATTCACCGTATCACTCACGTCCTGGAACGTGACCAAGGTCGCGCCGTCGGGCAGTGGCATGGTGGTCATGTCGATCATCAGGCCGTCGCGGCGCTCGATACGCGCGACGATCGGTTCGCGGTCGTCGATCGCGGTCACTGCGCCGCGCAGATTGCGCCACACAGCGTTATCGTCGTGCAGCGCCTGCGCCCAGGCGGTCACCGCCTCGATATGCGGATGGGCGTCGAGCGCCTCGGGCGACAGTTTCCACATGCGCTGGAACGCCGGATTGTGCAGCCGGACGCGGCCGTCCGAGCCGAACACGGCGACCGCTTCGGCCAGATGATCGAGCGTTTCGCTCTGTACCTTGATCAGCGCGTCATAGCGGCGGTGCATGTCGAGCCGCTCGGTGACGTCGTCATAAAGATAAGTGACGCCGCCTTCCGGATTGGGCGTGGTGACGACGCGCAACGTGCGGCCGTCCGGCAGATGCCACATGTGCTCCTTCGGCTCGACCGCGCGGTAGGCTTCGTAGAGCTGCTGCTTCCATAGCCGGAAGTCCTGCTCCTCGGGGAGCTTGCGGGCGGTGCGCAAAGTGTCGAGCACGGCGGTGTCGGTCGGCGTCTGGTCGAGCATGCCGGCGTCGAGTTCGAACAGCGAGCGGAAGGCGGAATTGTAGAAGATCAGCTTGCGGTCGACATTGAAGATGGCGACGCCGGTGGCGAGCTGATCGAGCACGCGGCGGTGCGCCTCTATTATGCGCGCGAGTTCGGCGCGCATGGTTTCCACCTCGGTGCGGTCGATCGCCATGCCTGCGCTGCCGGCGCCGCTTGGCGTATCCACCACATCGAAGATGCGGCGCTCGCCGGCGGCGATGGCCGGCAGGCGGCCGCTAAAAATCTTCCCGGCGTAGCGGGTACGGCGCAATTCGTCGCGCGCGGCGCGATCGAGCAATTCCAGTTCGCGCTCGACCGCTTCGGTGGCATCCGCGGCCTCGACCGCGCGCGCGTAAGCCTGGTTGACGAAGACCAGCCGGCCATTCGCGTCGCGCGCCCAGACCGGCGCCGGGAGCGAATCGAGCAGGCCTTTCAGAATATCGACGTCGCCGACGAGCTTGTCGTGGCGGGCGGCGAGATCGATCAACTCGCGCTCGATACCGGAAACGTCGCGCAGCCGCAGCACCGCGCGGCCACCGACGGCGCGGCCTTCGGCCTCGATCGGACGCCCGGCCGAGGTGGTCAGCGTCATCACGAAGCCGCGGCCTTCGCTTCGCAGCGTCTCGACGGCCCGCTCCATGCGTTGCGCCGCGGCGGGCTCGAGCCAGCTGCCGAAGGCGAGCACGCGCTCGGGCACGTTGCCCGCGACGACCATCGAGATGTCGCCGAGAATGTCCGCCTGATCGGTGGCGGCGGCCCAGGCCACCAGCACCTGCGGCTCCGACAACAGCAGCGTCTTGAGCCGGTCGATCTCGGCTTGCAGTTCGTTCGTCTGCTCGCGCGACACAGTCTCGACGCGGTCGGCCGCTTTGCGCGTGCGCACCAGCGCGATGGCCGCGAGCACCGCGAAAAAGATCAGTGCGAGCGTCAAGGTGAGCGTGGCGATTTCCTGATGGCCGAGCGCCGCGAGGGCGTCGCGAACGGCGTCGACGATGCCCAAAGCGGAGCTCATCATTCAGGCCTGCCTAAGGATGCGGGACGGCCGCCGCACCGTCCACGAATCGCTGGACTTTACCCCCAAGGGGAATCGCGCCGAAAGAGTCCAGACCGTGAACGGAGAAGGTTAAGGCGAGGCGGCAGAACTATTTATGGGCCTGCGCCTGTTTGGCCATGTCTTCGATATTGATCCGGCCAAGTGCGACCGAGAACGTATGCTCGGCCTCGGCCAGCGCCGGCCGCACCACGCCATTGACCAGCGCCGAAGCCGGCAGCGGCGGCTCGCCAGCTTCTTCGGCGCTGCCGGCGGCGCGCAGGATGTCTTCGGCGGTGATGCGTTTACGCTCGCGCGCGAGTTCGTAGCCGCCATGCGGTCCGCGCACGCCCTTGAGGATGCCGTCGCGCACCAAGGCTTGCAGAACAGGCTCTAGATGGCGCGGCGGAAGCTTGTGACGCGCCGCCAATGCCTTGGCGGACACCGGCCGACCATGGGCATGGATCGCAACGTCGATCACGGCGGCAATGGCAAGGATGCCCTTGCGAGACACCAGCGGCATAGTCGGCACCACCTGCAACTTAGTGCGGTGGTAATAGGCTACAGTCCGCCATCCGTCTAGATACCAGTATAGAAAGTCATGTCTTCAACCACCGGTGGAGCCGAAGCCGCCGCTGCCGCGCGGGGTTTCGTCGAGCGAGGCGGTCTCGTAAAGCTCCACACGCGCTACGGCTGCAATCACCAACTGCGCGATCCGCATGCCCCGCGAAATTTTTACTGATTCGCCGCCGAGATTCACGAGCAGCACCTGTACTTCGCCGCGGTAATCCGCGTCGATCGTGCCAGGCGCGTTGAGCACCGTGAGGCCGTGGCGCGCGGCCAGCCCCGAACGCGGACGCACCTGGCCTTCGCTGCCGGCCGGCAAAGCGATGGCGATGCCGGTCGGCACCAAAGCGCGCGCGCCGGGCGCCACGGTGACCGGTTCGTCGGCCGGAACCGCGGCCATGAGATCCAGGCCCGCGGCGAGCGCGCTCTGATAGGACGGCAGCGGCAGGTCCTTGCCGTGCGCCAGCCGCTTGATGCGCAGTTCGATAGTCACTTTTTTTGTTCCTCCGCGATGCGCGCGATCAGCATCGTGGCCACGTCCTGCTTGCTTTGCGGCGGCCAAGGCTCGATGCCTTTCGACGTCACCAGTTGAATGGTGTTGCTGTCGCCGCCCATGATGCCGGTCCGCGGCGACACGTCGTTGGCGAGAATCCAGTCGCAGCCTTTGCTCGCAAGCTTGGCTTTCGCGTTGGCGGCGACATTCTCGGTCTCCGCGGCAAATCCGATCACCAGCTTCGGCCGTTGCGATTTGCGATGCGCGATGGTCGAGAGGATGTCGGGATTTTCGACCAGCGACAGGTCCGGCGTGGTCTGGCCGGACTTCTTCTTGATCTTCTGTTCGGACGCGCTGGCGACGCGCCAATCGGCGACCGCGGCGGCGAATATCGCAACGTCCGCCGGCAGCGCGTTTTCGACGGCTTGCAGCATTTCGCGCGCGGTCTCGACATGGATCGTCTTGACGCCAGGCGGATCGGGCAAAGTCACCGGCCCGCTGATGAGCGTAACGTCGGCGCCGGCGCGCGCGGCAGCCTGAGCGATGGCGTGGCCCTGCTTGCCGGAGGAGCGGTTGGCGATGTAGCGCACCGGATCGATCGGCTCATGCGTCGGGCCGGCGGTGATCACGATGCGGCGGCCTTGCAGCGTTTGCGCGGCGCCGGCGCCCAGCAGCTTTTCGACGGCGGCGGCAATTTCGAGCGGCTCGGCCATGCGCCCGGTACCGCGCTCGCCTGCTTCGGCCATTTCGCCTTCGTTAGGACCGACAAGCTCAACGCCGTCGGCGATCAGTCGCGCGAGATTGCGTTGCGTCGCCTTGTTCGACCACATATGCGGATTCATTGCCGGCGCCAGCAGAATCCTGGCGCCGGTCGCGAGCAGCACCGCGGTGGCGAGATCGTTGGCCATTCCGTTCGCCATCTTCGCCATCAGGTCGGCGGTCGCCGGCGCCACCACAATCAGATCGGCCTCGCGCGCCAGACGGATATGGCCGACGTCGAATTCGCTCGCGGCGTCGAACAACTCGCTGAATACGCGATCGCCGAGGAGAGCCGAGGCCGACAACGGCGTAACGAAATGCTCGGCCGCCTTGGTGAGAATGCAGCGCAGGGCCAGCCCGCGCTCCTTCAGCCGCCGGATCAGGTCGAGCGACTTGTAGGCGGCGATGCCGCCGCCGACGATCAGCAGCACGCGCCTGCCGTCGGAGGAGGGCGTTTCGCGCCGTGTCGCCGTGCCTTTGCCGGCCACAGGCGCCGCCGGCATCTCGCCCTCTGCCGCCGCCCCCCGCAGGATGGTGCGCACCTCATCCTCGACCGAACGACCGTTGCGCGCAGCGCGCAGGCGGAGCTGCTTCTTGAGCGCCTCATCGAGCTGCCGGACGGTGAGGGACGCCATGGGAAATACCTCAGGAATTAGCAGCTTAACAGCCAGATGAGTACATTGCAATCAATGCAATCATTCTAACGTCCGCGCCGCACTTGACCGGCACCAAAGCCCTTTGTATTTAACCGTATAGTTATTTAACTAGATGGTTCATAACTGCATGGCCTCATTACCCGGCGATCCCCTCAGCACCACGTTTGCCGCGCTCGCCGATCCGACGCGGCGCGCGATTCTCGCCCGCCTCGCGCTCGGCACAACGTCGGTATCCGAACTGGCCGAGCCCTTCGCCATGAGCCTGCCCGCGGTGTCCAAGCATCTCAAGGTGCTGGAACATGCCGGTCTCATCACGCGCAGCCGCGACGCGCAGACGCGGCCCTGCAAGCTCGAAGCGATCGCGCTCAAGAGTGTCGACGACTGGCTGGGGGAATATCGAACCCTTTGGGAGCAAAGGCTGGATCGCCTGGAAGATTATCTGGCGACCCTGCAAGCGAAGAAAGCGCCGCAAGTGAAGGAGACGAAACGTGGCCGAAAAAAATAGCATCGATCTCAGCGATCCGCGCTCGATCGTCGGCACGCGGGTGCTCGACGCGCCGCGCGATCTGGTTTTCTCGGTCTTCACCGATCCCAAGCACATGGCGCAATGGTGGGGCCCGGATGGTTTCACCACGACGACGCACAGCTTCGAGTTCCGGCCCGGCGGAGTCTGGCGCTTCGTCATGCATGGCCCGGACGGCCGCGATTATCAGAACCGCGTCACCTATGACGAAATCGTGCCGCCCGAACGCATCGTGTACCATCATGGCGGCGCCGACGATGTCGAGCCGGTGCAGTTCAAGACGACCATCACCTTCGTCGATCTGGGCGGCAAGACCCGGATCGTCTGGCGCGGCGAATTCCCGTCGGCAGAAGAGCGTGACCGCGTGATCAAGGAATATGGCGCCGACACCGGCTTGGTTCAGAACCTGGCCCGCCTGGCCGGCTATGTCGCGGGATTGG
>DASWPX010000014.1:0-3241 GCA_036398395.1 Pseudolabrys sp.
AACATCCCCGAATTGTATTGACCATTGTCCACGGTCGCCGCCCGCGGCTGGCTCAACGCAACCAAAATCCTAAGGGGGATTCATGAAGACCGCCAAAGATGTCCTGAAATCGATCAAGGACAACGACGTGAAATACGTCGATCTGCGTTTTACCGACCCGCGCGGCAAGTGGCAGCATGTGACGTTCGACCTTTCCATGGTCGACGAGGATTTCCTCACCCAGGGCACGATGTTCGACGGTTCGTCGATCGCCGGCTGGAAGGCGATCAACGAATCCGACATGACGCTGGTACCGGACCTCGACACGGCGGTGATCGATCCGTTCTTCGCGCAGACCACGCTGGTCTTGGTGTGCGACGTGGTGGAGCCGACCACCGGCCAGCGCTACTGCCGCTGCCCGCTCTCCATCGCCAAGGCGGCGGAGAAATACGTCAACGCCTCGGGCGTCGGCGACACCACCTATTTCGGCCCCGAAGCGGAGTTCTTCATCTTCGACGACGTGCGCTTCGACGTGCAGATGAACAAGGGCTTCTACTACGTCGACTCGACGGAAGGCGCCTACAACACCGGCACCGAATACGAAACCGGCAATCTCGGCCACCGTCCGGGCGTCAAGGGCGGCTATTTTCCGGTGCCCCCGGTCGATTCGGCGCAGGACATCCGCGGCGAGATGCTGGCGATCATGGGCGACATGGGCATCCAGCCGGAAAAGCACCATCACGAAGTGGCGACCGCGCAGCACGAACTCGGCTTCAAGTTCAACACGCTGACCAAGTGCGGCGATTACATGCAGATCTACAAATACGTGATCCACCAGGTCGCCGCCGCCTACGGCAAGACGGCGACCTTCATGCCCAAGCCGATCCTGGGCGACAACGGCTCGGGCATGCATGTGCACCAGTCGATCTGGAAAGGCGGCAAGCCGCTGTTCGCCGGATCGGGCTATGCCGACCTGTCGGACACCTGCCTCTATTACATCGGCGGCGTCATCAAGCACGCCAAGGCGGTGAACGCCTTCACCAACTCGCTGACCAATTCCTACAAGCGGCTGATCCCCGGCTTCGAGGCGCCGGTGCTTTTGGCCTATTCGTCGCGCAACCGCTCGGCCTCGTGCCGCATTCCGTTCTCGGCCAGCCCCAACGGCAAGCGCATCGAGGTGCGCTTCCCCGACGCGGGATCGAACCCCTATCTGGCCTATGCCTCGCTGCTGATGGCGGGCCTCGACGGCATCGAGAACAAGATTCATCCCGGCGACCCGATGGACAAGGATCTCTATGCCCTGCCGCCCGAGGAGCTGAAGGAAATCCCGACCGTGTGCGGCTCGCTGCGCCAGGCGCTGGAGGAGCTCGACAAGGACCGCGCCTTCCTCAAGAAAGGCGGCGTGTTCAGCGACGACTTCATCGACAGCTATATCGAACTGAAGATGACCGAGGTGCACGCCTTCGAGCACACCCCGCATCCGGTCGAGTTCAAGATGTATTATTCGGTGTGAGATTTTTCTGACGGCAAAGAACCGGAAGGGCCCCGACGTCACCGCGGGGCCCTTTTGCTTTTCAGCATTCTCTACATCACCTTCAGCCCCAGATGTTTCTGCATCGGCGCGAAGTCGCGATCGTCATGCAGCAGCGCGTGACGATGTTCGATGCAGAATGTGCCGATGATGATGTCCGCCGTTTTGCGAATGATGATTCCAAGGTCCCGCAGCCGGCGGTAGTTGCGCGCCGCCTTTGGCGCCAGATCGGCGCCCAGAAGCGGCACGACGGCATACTCGCGCAAGGCTCGATTAATGCGTGCGGCGTGCGCTTCGTTGCAGGCGCCCTGCAGAACCTCCAGCAGGATCAGGTCGCCGATCAGGAGAGGCTCCCGCGCCGCGGCGGTCTGCAGCTTGACGGTCGCCGCAGTGGTATGGCCCCTGAGTTGCGCAATCCAAACGGAACTGTCGACGAGGATCACCCGCGACGCCCCTGGCGCATCTCGTCCAGATCGCCGGTCCACCCCAATCCCTTGAGGTCCGCCAGCGCCCTGGCCTGCGCCCGAACCCGCACCAGGAGACGCAACCCCTCCTCCACCGTGGCCCGCTTGGTCGTCAGGCCCGACGCCGCCATCGCGCGGGACAGCAGCATGTCGTCGATTTCGATGTTGGTCCGCATGACGTTCGCCAATTCATATGTGTATGATTTCTGAATCATATACACATGGACCTTTTTCGCAAGTTCCGACCGGCGGGCTCCCGCACGCCGCATTCGATTGCGTTTAAGCCGCTTATTTGGTCTGGACCGAATCGCCATCGGGCTCGGAGCGATCCGGGCCCCTCGCTTCGCGCTATGCCGCGGCTTCGGCCATGTCTTCGCCGGTCTCGGCGCGGACGGGTTCGAGCGGCAGCACGACATAACCGCAGCAGCCCCGGCCCGGCTCGCTTTCCAGCCAGGCGCGTCCGCCGTGGAGTTCGGCGAGGCCGCGGATCAATGCCAGGCCGAGTCCGGTGCCGCCGGCCTGCCGGTCGTAGCGGTTGTCGACCTGGTTGAACGGCGTGAAGATGCGGTCGAGCTTGTCGCGCGGAATGCCCGGTCCATTGTCCTGCACGGAAATCTGGAAGCCGCCCCCTCGCGCCGCACTTCCCACCACCGCGATGTGTCCGCCTTCGGGGGTGAACTTCACCGCGTTGGAAACCAGGTTGATCAGGATCTGCTTGAGCGCGCGCTCGTCGGCATAGAGCGGCGGCGCAGAGGCGTCGACCTCGATGGTCAAGCTCTGATGCTTCTCGCGCGCCTTGGCGGCGATCAGCTTCAGCGCGATGTCGAAAGTGCGATGCGCCTCCAGCGGCTGCGGCTCGATCTCCATCTTGCCGGCCTCGATCTTGGCGACGTCGAGCAGATCGTTGATCAGGCTCAGCAGATGCGCGCCGGACGAATGGATGTCGCCGGCATATTCCCTGTAGCGCGGCGAGCCGGTGGGACCGAAACATTCCTGCGCGATGATCTCGGAAAAGCCCAGGATGGCATTGAGCGGCGTGCGCAGTTCGTGGCTCATATTGGCGAGGAAAGCGGTCTTGGAGGCATTGGCGGTCTCCGCCTCGAAGCGCTTGCGCAGCGCGTCGTCGCGGGCTTCCTCCAGTTCGCGCGCCAGGTCCTCGACCTTGAAGCGCAGCCGGGAATCCTCGTCCATCTGCTCGATCAGCGGCCGGCCGGTGACCCACACCTGCAGCGAGACGATGGGGGTCAGGATGCCGATGGCGTAATCC
>DASWPX010000015.1:0-15215 GCA_036398395.1 Pseudolabrys sp.
CGTCGAGCAAGCCGGTGAAAATGCCCGTCGGCATGTATGGCGGCAGCGGTCCGAGCGGACCGGGTCTGTTCGACTTCCTGTTCGGCGGCGCGCGGGCCCAACAGCCGGTCTACCGGCCGACCAACAACGCCACGAACCGCGGGCGGATCAGCCAGCGCTAGGAAGACGGCCTGAGGCCAAATACAAAACGCCGGCGAAATTTTCGCCGGCGTTTTTGTTTGTGAAATGCGCCGCGGGGAAATGGTACAGGCGGGTGGACTTGAACCACCGACCTCTGGTTCCACAGACCAGCGCTCTAACCAACTGAGCTACGCCTGCACAAGCGGCCCGTCTTCTCAACTTCGCGCATGATCTTGTCCGAAAACCGGTTCCCACTTTTCAGAGATCATTCGCTACGAGCGGGCCGGAACCTAGGTGCCGCATGCCGTTTTGGCAAGTTGCCATTTGCGGGCAAAAGCAAAGCCCGGACGGTCGCCCGCCCGGGCTTTATGAACTGCGGCCGATGAGTACCGCGAAACGGAGGCGGCCTTAGGCTGCTTTGCCCATGGCGCTGATAGTGGACTTGATCGGCTCGGCGGTGTCGGTCGCAACCTTCTGCGCGTGCTCGGTCAATTCCTTGGCCTGCGCGGTCAAGGTCTCGAACTGGGTGCGCATATAGGCCGTGGTCTTCTCGACCACCTCGGAGAGCGACTTAGCGCCCAGCAATTCGCCGTAGAGATCGAAGGCGGCGTTGCTGTTGCTGCGCGCTGTCTCGATCAGTTTGAGGCCGTAGCCGGAGCAGCCGGTGGAAGCGGTGGTGTAGGCGGTCTCGAGCGTATCGGTGGCCTTCTCGGCCGCGGTCTTGACCTTCTCGTAGTTATCCTTGGCCTGGGCGATGCCCTTTTCGGCGAGTTCGCGGAAAGCGGCCGGCACTTCCATTTTCGGCATTTCGAATTTGGGAATGTCGAACTTCGGCATTTCAAAAAGCGGCGTAACGACCGCGACGGGTTTCGAGGTCGATTCGGTGGTGGCCATGACAGTCATCCTTGGCTTCGGAGGACGGTTTTCGGCTTAAAGCGAGCCGCCGCCCTCGGAATGTCGGCCCGCACCGTGTGTAGGCTAACCATAGCATGGCTTTTGTGCATTGCAACATAAATAGTGCGATGCACGCGATAGCCGAAGCCGGCCGGCGCCCTTGGGGCGCCAGCGTAACCCCGATAATCCCTGGATTAGTGCTGGCCGGCGATCTTTGCGGCCGTTTTGCTCAATTCCTTGGCCTGATCGGTCAGCGCCGCGACCTGGCTCTTCACGTATTCGGTGTGCAGCGCCGTGAACTCCTGAGGGTCCCTGGCCCGCACCAGCTTCTGGGCGAAATCGAAGGACGAGGCGATGTTCTGTTCGGCAAAGCGCATGGCGAGCTCGCCTGTCTCCTTGGCGCCGGTGCGGGCGGTCGCCGCATGGGTCTCGGCGGTGTTGACCGCCTGCTGAGCCGCCGAAACGAAGCTGTCGAAAGCCAGTTTCGCCTGAGCCACGCTTTTTTCGGCGAATTCCCGCATTTCAGCCGGGATTTCGAATTTCGCATCCGTCATAGCAGTTCTCCTTCCACCGCCGGTCCGCCCGGCCTTGAGCCTAATCCAGGTCGGCGCCCGCGGCACGCCCCTTCTGCATTCTAGCCCATTAACGTTATCACCGCTTGGTGCCGCGCGGCAGGTCCCGTTTCATGGACGCAAGCACCGGGCAGCCGTATTAATGCTTTATTATCTGTAATTTATGCGACACGAGCATGAGTAGCCCCCTGTCCGAACCGGTCTGGCTGAGCGACCAAAGGCTTGCGGCTCATGCCTTGAGCCCGGCGCCGGTATGGCTTTGGAGCGCGGACGCCACCCGCATTCTATGGGGCAACCCGAACGCCGCCGCGATCTTCGACGCCGCGTCGCCCGCCGCCCTTGAAAAACTTCGCTTCGACAATCGCCACGTCAGCGCCGCGCAGATCGCGCGGCTCGCCGGCACGCTGCCGCAAGCTGGGGCGCCGCGGCTCGAACGCCTGCGCGGCTTCGGCGCGAGCTTCGGCGGCGCCTTGACCTGTCTGTGTTCGCGCATCGCGCTATCGGACAACACGCCCGCCATTCTGGTGGCCGCGACCGAACGCGCCGGCAAGGATCTCGGCCTGCCGGAAAGCGCGCGCCGTTTATTGGCGGATTTCGAAAGTCCGGCGGCGGTCTTTTCCGCCGACGGTGAGTTGATCGAAGCCAGTCCCCAAGCGCGCAACCGCCTCGGCCGCCACCGCGATCTCTACGCGCTCGGCGCCGCCACGCTCGCCGCCGAAGCCAGCCGCAACGGCCACGCCGAGGGCGATACCGCATCGGGACACATCAAGCTCACGCGTCTCGGCGCCGGCGCAACGGTCGTGCTGCTGCTGGCCTACGAAGCCGGGCCTGCGGGCGCGCAGATCGCGTCGCACGCCGGAGCGCGCGCCAGCGATGCCGCGGCGGCGATCGCCGCTTCCATCGCCACCAGCCGCGCGGCGACCGAAGCCCGCGCACCGAAAGGGCCGTTCCGTTTCGTCTGGCAGATGGACGCGGCAACCCGCTTCACGCAAGGCCAGGATGAAATCGCCAAACTGATCGGCTCCTATGCGGCCGTGCTCAAGCGGCCTTGGGCGGACATCGCCGAGGCGCTGCAACTCGACACCGACGGCCAGATCGCGAAGGCGCTGGCGTCGCGGGAGACCTGGAGCGGCATCGTGGTGCGTTGGCCGGTTGACGGTTCGAGCGAGCGTCTGCCGATCGAAATGTCCGGCCTGGCGGTGTTCGACCGCAACCGGCAGTTCGAAGGCTTTCGCGGCTTCGGCCTTTGCCGCGATGTCGAACGGATCGCGGCAGTGGAACGCGCGCCGGCGACGGAACAGACACCCAAAGTGCTGGCGTTTCGCGCTGCGCCCCCGCCGCCGCCCGAACCCGCGCCGGTGGCCGCGCCGGAGCTGACGCCGGGCGAGCACAGCGCTTTCGAGGAACTGGCGCGCGAACTTAATGCGCGGCTCAAGAAATCGATCGGACAGGAAAGCGCCACTACCACGCCGGACGATTTCGATGTCGAGCCCGAAGCCTTTGCAGCGTCGCCGCCGCCGGAGCCGCCGAAGACCGCACGCAATGGCGATGCCGCCCGCGACACGCATGAAGGCCGTCCGATCCTCGATCGCCTGCCGATCGGCGTCCTGGTCTACCGGCTCAGCAATCTGATCTACGCCAACCGCGCCTTCCTCGATTGGACCGGCTATCAGACCCTCGAAGCCTTGCGCGAGGCCGGCGGTCTCGACAGCCTGTTCATCGAAACCAAGAACGCGGCGGATGCGGGCGACGCGAGAGGCGGCAAGACGCTCACCATCGCCACCGTCAACGGCAAGCAGAAGCCGGTCGAGGGCCGCCTGTTCACCGTCGCATGGAACGGCGAGAACGCGCTGGTGCTGATGATCAACACGCAGGTGGTGAGCGAAGAGCGCTCCAAGGCCACCGAGAACGCGTTGCGCAGGGTGCGTGAAGAGAACAACGAATTGCGCGCCGTGCTCGACACCGCCACCGACGGCGTGCTGGTGCTGGACCGCGCCGGCCGCGTGCTATCCGCCAACCGCAGCGCCGAGGCGTTGTTCGGCTATGACGCCGCCGACTTCACCGAGCTTTCCTTCGGCGACCTGTTCGCGCCCGAAAGCCGGCGCAGCGTGCAGGATTATCTCGAACGGCTGGCGCGGGGCGCCGCCGCCGGCATTCTCGAACCCGGGCGCGACGCCATCGGCCGCGTCAAGCGCGGCGGGCTGGTGCCGCTCTACGTCACCATCGGGCAAATCGAGGACAGCGACCGGCTCTGCGCGGTGCTGCGCGACGTCACCGCCTGGAAACGCACCGAGGAGGAATTGATCAACGCCCGCCAGCAGGCCGAGCGCGCCTCCACCGCCAAGTCCGAGTTCCTCGCCAAGATCAGCCACGAGATCCGTACGCCGCTCAACGCCATCATCGGCTTCTCCGAGGTGATGATGGACGAACGCTTCGGCGCGGTCGGCAACGACCGGTACAAGCAATATCTCAAGGATATTCACGCATCCGGCGGCCATCTGATCTCGCTGCTCAACGATCTGCTCGATCTGTCGAAGATCGCGGCCGGCAAGCTCGAGCTTACCTTCGTGAGCATCAATCTGAATGATGTGGTGCAGCAATGCGTCGCCATCATGCAGCAGCAGGCCAACAAGGAGCGGGTGATCATCCGCACCTCGCTGCCGGTGACACTGCCGCAGATCGTGGCCGACGCGCGCTCGGTGCGCCAGATTGCGCTCAATCTCCTGTCGAACTCGATCAAGTTCACCGGCGCCGGGGGCCAGGTGATCGTCTCGACCGCGATCAACGACGACAGCGAAATAGTGCTGCGCGTGCGCGACACCGGCGTCGGCATGAGCGAGAAGGAGTTGCAGACCGCGCTGGAACCTTTCCGCCAGCTCGCCACTTCGGCGCGCTGGGGTTCCGGCGGAACCGGGCTGGGACTGCCGATCACGAAAGCGCTCGCGGAAGCCAACCACGCCCGTTTTCGCATCACCAGCCAGGTTGACAGCGGCACGCTGGTCGAGGTGGCCTTTCCCGCCACCCGCGTGTTGGCGGAATAGAAAAAGCCGCTAGACTGTCTCCATGTCGCGGTTCCTTGGCGTCATGGTGTTGACGGTTCTGATGCTGGCAACGCCGACGCGCGCGGCCGAGCCGGTCGATCTCCTGCTGGTGCTGGCGGCGGACGTGTCGCGCAGCGTCGATGCGGATAAATTCAAATTGCAACGCGAAGGCTATGCTGCGGCGCTTTCCGACAAGCGCGTGCTCGAGGCCATCGCCTCGGGCCGCAACCGCCGCATTGCGGTGCTGTTCATGGAATGGTCGGGGCTGGGCAACCAGAAGGTCGTGATCGACTGGACGCCGATAGACGGGCCGAAAGCCGCGCAGGAATTCGGCGACCGGCTGCTGGAATCGGGCCGCTCCTTCGCCGACCGCACCTCGATCAGCGGCGGCATCGATTACGCGGTGACGCAGATCGCTCACGCGCCGTTCAAGTCCGAGCGCCAAACCATCGATGTGTCCGGTGACGGCACCAACAATGCCGGGCGCGACGTGACGCAGGCGCGCGACGAGGCGCTGGCGCTCGGCATCACCATCAACGGCCTGGTGATCCTGAGCGACCGGCCGTTGCCGTGGAATCCCGAGCACACCAATCCGCCGGGCGGGCTGGCGAATTATTATCGCGACAACGTCACAGGCGGGCCGGGCTCCTTCGTCCTTGAGGCCAAGGACTTCAATTCCTTCGGCCAGGCCATTGTCAAAAAGATGATCGCCGAAATCGCCGACGCCACCCTGCCGGGCACGGCCACGCCCTCCGTGCATTGAGGCTGATCGCCGGCTCCGCCGGACCCTTGCGAGGCCATGAAAGGGTCACAGAGGGCCGCCACGGTTGGCGTCAGCAGGGCCAATGGTATAGTCCAATGGCGCCCGCGACTTAGCACCGGATTATCTCCCTTTGACGGCCACCACCGCCTTTAAACGCCTGGGATTTGTCCTTATGGCCGCGCTCGCGGCCGGCACCGGCATATTGGTGGCGGCGAGCTTCTTCATCTCAGCCGATCAGGTGCGCCAGCAGGCGATGAGCGAAATCCGCGCCGTCACCGGCCTCAATCCGCTGCTGCGCGGCGCCTCCACGGTGGCGCTGTTTCCCTCCGGCAAAGTGAGTTTCGACGACGTAGTGCTGGGCAACGCCAACCGGCCGGCGCTGATCGCCGAACGGCTGACCGCACGTCTGCGATTTTTCCCGTTGCTGCTCGGCCGTGTCGAGATCGCCGACGTATCGTTAGAGCGCCCGGTCATCGTCATCGAGATAGACGGCAACGGCTCCTCCAACTGGGCGGGGCTGATCGAGTCGCTGGCGCGCAGCCAGAAGCCCGCACAGCGGCTGGCGACATTCTCCGAGATGCGTATCGACAACGGCACCATCGTGCTGCGCGACGCCGCCGCCAAGCTCGACGAAACGCTGCGCAACGTCGATTTCTCGCTGGCCTGGCCGTCGATCTCCAAGAGCTTTGGCGCTACCGGCCGTTTCGTCTGGCACGACGAGCCGGTGTCATCGAGCATCACATTGATTGACTTTCCGGCGGCGCTCGCCGGCAACCGCACCGGATTAAAGTTGCGTGTCGCCGGCGCGCCGATCAAAGCGGCCTTCGAAGGCTCGATCAGCGTCCTGCCGACGCTGCGGATCGAAGGCACGGTCGCCGCCGACACCGCTTCGCTGCGCGACACCCTGATATGGACCGGCCAGCAGCCGCTGCCAGGCGGCGGCTTCGGCCGTTTCGCCATCAAGGCCCAGACCAGCGTGATGGGCGGCACCATCGGATTGTCGGGCGTCAATGTCGAACTCGACGGCAATTCCGCCGAGGGCGTGCTGACTTTCGCCACCGACGGGCGCCAGACCCTGCAAGGCACGCTCGCCGCCGACTCGCTCGACCTTTCGCCTTATGTATCGACCGTCCGCCTGCTCACGACCAACCAGCTCGAATGGAACAGCGGCCGTATCAGGCTCGACGGACTTTCCGGCATCGATTTCGATCTGCGGCTGTCGGCAGCCAATGTCGTGGTGTCGAACGCCAAGATCGGCCGCACCGCGATCGGCGCCAACCTGCGCGGCGGCCATCTGACGGTGACCATCGGCGAAGCCCAGGCCTATGGCGGCGTGATCAAGGGTTCGCTGGCGCTGGCCACGTTCGAATCCGGCATGGACGTAAAATCGCAATTGCAATTCACCGACGTCGATCTGGAAAGCTGTCTCGGCCAGTTGTTCGGGCTGCACCGGCTGGAAGGCAAGGGCAACATTTCGCTGGCGGTCGAAGGCAGCGGCGACAGCGTGCTGGGAGTGACGCGCACGCTCAACGGCACCGCGGGACTAAACGGCACCGACGGCGCGCTCGCCGGCCTCAATGTCGAGCAGTTGCTGCGCCGGCTGGAACGGCGGCCACTGTCGGGCGGCGGCGAATTCCGCAGCGGACGCACGCCCTATGACAAGATCACCGTGGCGCTCAAGATCGCGCAAGGCACAGTCACGGCCGAGGACGCCAAGATCGAAGGCTCGACCGTGCGGCTGGCGCTGGCCGGCACCGCCTCGATCCCCGAGCGCGATCTCGATCTCAAGGGCACCGCCACGCTGGTGTCCGCGCCCAGGCCCGGCGTCGCCGGTTTCGAACTGCCTTTCATCGTGCAGGGCTCATGGGACGACCCCATCATGCTGCCCGACCCGGAGGCGCTGATCCAACGCTCGGGGGCGGCCGCCCCGCTGCTCAACGCGGTGCGCGAGCGCAGGGCGCGCGACGCCGTACGCTCGGCGATCGAACGGCTGACCGGCGGCGCACCCCCCGCGGGCGCGCTTCCCGCCGTGGATCAGTCCACGCCGTCGCCAAAAGCCCAATAAACCGGGCCTGTACGAAAGGTTAACGATTTCCCGTCAATGTACCGCGCGTTGCGTGGGAGTTTGCCCCACTGCCGCAACGAGAGCTGCTGCATGCTGCATCCCCTGCTTCGAACGCTGGTCAAGGTTACGGTCGCCTCGCTGGTTTTGGGGGCGATCCTGACGCATTTCGGCGTCACCGCGGATCAGCTGATGGCCAAGACCGGGCTCACCGCCGACCGCATCGAGGACTATGCCCGCCGCGGCTTTGCCTGGGCCTGGCCGAACGCGCTAGTCGGCTCGCTGATCATCGTGCCGTTGTGGTTCTTGATCTATCTGTTCCGGCCGCCTGGGCAGACGCCGTGAACAAGCCCGAATTCGATCAGTTCGCGCAAGACTACGAGGCGGTCACCGGGCAGAACACAAGCTTCTTCGACGCCGACGCGCATTATTTCAGCCGCTACCGTGCAAACCTCGTCAGGAAATTCGCGCGCACCGATGCCGGCGCCGTTCTCGATTTCGGCTGCGGCGTCGGGCTCGGCATCGGCCCGCTGCGCGAGATGTTTCCGCATGCCAAAGTCGCCGGCTGCGACCCTTCCCTGGAATCGTTGGCACTGGCGCAGGCACGCGAACCGGATTGCGAATTCCTGGAATCGAACGCGATACCGCCTGGACCGCGCTTCGATATCGTTACCGCGGTCTGCGTTTTCCACCACATCGTGCCGGCAGAGCGCGCCGGCGCGCTGCGCTATTGCTTCGAGCGGCTCAAGCCGGGCGGCAAACTCTTCATCTTCGAGCACAATCCGTTCAACCCGGTAACGCAGCATCTGGTCTCGCGCTGCCCGGTCGACCGCGACGCCATTCTGCTAACGCCGGACGAGACCGTGATGCGGATGAAGCAAGCGGGCTTTGCGGTGACAGCCAGGGAGTATTGCCTGTTTTTTCCCAAGGCGCTCGCGTTCTTGCGGCCGCTCGAGCCTTATCTCGGCTGGCTGCCGCTGGGTGGCCAGTATTTCGTTGCCGGGACCAAGCTTCAGGCGGTCGCGCCGGTGTCTTCGAACTTGAGCGTCGAACCGCGGGGCGCCGGCCCGTAATATTCGCCCAGCCTTACGCTTTCGCGCGGCTGGACCAGGATCGAGACCAGGCGTTGTTGCAGCGCCTTGGCCGAGACAGGCTTGCACAGGAATTCGTTGACGCCGAGCTTGACCGCCTCGACGATGCGCCAGCGCTCGGCATGTGCGCTGAGCATGATGACGGGGATATCCGGGGTCGGAAATACGCCGGGCGAACGCACGATACGTACCAGATCGGGGCCGGTGAGCATCGGCATTTCCCAATCCAGCACCACGATATCGGGCGAGACTTCGCGGATCATTTCGAGGCCGTCGATGCCGTCGCTGGCTTCGTAGGTTCTCTTGACGCCGATATTGCCGAGGAGCCCGCGCACGATGTTGCGCATGAAAGCATTATCATCGACCACCAGCACGCTGAGCTGGGAGATCAGGAATTCGATATGTTTGACGTTGAGAGTCACGAACAAGGCCCCGCTGACGCCGCGATTGTGTTCGGCAATCGTCACCGGGCCGTTAACGTTCGTTGGACCGCGTCCTTCCAGCCGGAATATTTGCGCTGACGCGTTGTTTGTTCCATGCGCGGCGTAAAACGCCGGTCCAGCCGCCATTGCGCGGCAAAGCCGTCGAGGTCGGGGCAGATGGCGGCCTGGCGTCCGGCGAGATAAGCCGCACCGAGCGCCGTCGTTTCCATTACGACCGGACGGTCCACTGGGCTCGCCAGAATATCGGCGAGGAATTGCATGGCCGGATCGCTGACGGTCATACCGCCATCGACCCTCAGGACCGTGGCCGCGCCTTGCGCCTGCGGCCAGTCGGCTCGCATGGCTTCGAGCAGGTCGCGGGTCTGGTAGCCGACCGCTTCGAGCGCTGCGCGCGCGAACTCGGCCGTGCCGGAATTGCGCGTGAGGCCGAAGATGGCGCCACGCGCCTGCGCATCCCAGTAAGGCGCGCCGAGGCCGACGAAGGCCGGCACCAGATAGACCTGCTCGGCCGGATCGGCGCGCTGCGCAAGCGAATCGACCTCTGCAGAAGATGCGATGATCTTGAGGCCGTCACGCAGCCATTGCACGGCGGCGCCGGCGATGAAGATCGCGCCCTCGAGCGCATAAGTCCTTTGGCCGTCGAGCTGATAAGCGATGGTGGTCAGCAGCCGGTTGCGCGAAGTAACGCGTTCACGCCCGGTGTTGAGCAGTGCAAAGCAGCCGGTGCCGTAAGTCGATTTCATCATACCGGGCAGGAAGCAGCCCTGCCCTACGGTCGCCGCCTGTTGATCGCCGGCGATGCCGCGGATGCGGATAGGTGCGCCGAATAAATCCGGCGCGGTCTCGCCGAACTCCGCCGCGCAATCGTGTACCGCAGGCAGCAGGCTTTGCGGCACGCCGAACACGCGGCAAAGCCCTTCGTCCCATCGCCCTGCGCCGATGTCGAACAGCAGCGTGCGCGCGGCATTGGTGGCGTCGGTGGCATGCACCTTGCCGCCGGTTAGCCGCGACAACAAAAAGCAGTCGACGGTGCCGAAGGCGAGCCGTCCCGCCTCGGCAGATGCGCGCGCGCCGTCGACATGATCGAGCAGCCAGGCGATCTTGGTAGCCGAGAAATAAGGATCGAGCAGCAGACCTGTCTTGGCGGCAATCTCCGACTCGACGCCTTCGCCGCGCCGCGCATCGCAAAAATCCGCCGTGCGGCGGTCCTGCCAGACAATGGCGTTGTGGATGGGCTTGCCGGTGGCGCGGTCCCAGATAACCGTTGTCTCGCGCTGATTGGTGATGCCGATGCCGGCGATGTCACGCGGCGAAAGGCCGGCCTTGGCCGTGGCCTCGTGCACGGTGGCGACCACCGCCTGCCAGATTTCCTCGGCGTCGTGCTCAACCCAGCCGGGCTTGGGGAAAATCTGGCGCAATTCCCGCTGCGCGGCCGCAAGCGGCTTCAAAGCCGCGTCGAACGCGATGGCGCGCGTCGAGGTGGTGCCCTGGTCGATGGCAATCAGTGCGGTGGGCAAGACGCTTCCCCGGGCGTTGCGCTTGGCAGCGCAACTTTAGCGCATCAAAGTCATGCGAAGCTAGTTCACCAGGAAGAAGGTCATGGCTTTGTCGCCATCTTCGTTTATGGCGCTGGCAGCCAGATTGCGCGGCATCGGGCCGTAATATCCGCCGGACTTGACCACCGGGCGCGGCTTGGTCAGCACCGACACCAGCCGGCTTCGCAGCGCCTTCGAAGAGACCGGCTTGAGCAGGAATTCGTTGACGCCGACCTGCACCGCCTCGATCACGCGCGAGCGTTCGCTGTGGCCCGTGAGCATGATGATCGGCACGTCAGGGAAAGGGAAGGTTTCGGGCGAGCGCACCATGCGCACGAAACTGGCGCCGTCGAGACCGGGCATCTGCCAGTCGACAATAACGATGTCGGGCTGTGTGTTGCGGATGGCATCAAGCCCGCTCGGGCCGTCTGGCGCCTCGTGGATGTTGCGCACGCCGATGCTCATCAGCAGGGTTCGTACGACCTTGCGCATGTAATGTTCGTCATCCACCACCAAAATCTTGGTGGCAGCGAACAACGCGGAGAGATCTTTTGTCTCTGTCATAGGTCCGGTATCCGCGCGAGGAGCGTTGCGCGGTGCCAATACACCACAAACTTATGGAACTATTTTAAACGCTGCCGGCACATTTGCGCGCAACGCGCTAACGATTTCGTAACCATGCCGAAGTCAGGGTGCAGCCGCCGGCGCCGCGGTACGCAACGACGCGATGAACTCGCCGATGGCCGTACGATCCTCGGCGGTGGCCAAAAGGCCGAGCTTGCTGCGCCGATAGAGAACATCCTCGGCGGTCTGCGCCCATTCGTGCTCGACCATATAGCGGACTTCGGCTGCCGTCAGATCGCCGGCAAAGCGCGGGCCGAGGTCTTCCATGCTTTGGGCTGTGCCGAGAAAGCGTTCGGCGCGCGTGCCATAGGCGCGCACCAGGCGGCGGGCATGCGGCTCCGACAGGAACGGCCAGCGGCCGATGGTCTCGGCCACCAGCGCGTAGAACCCCTCGGGCGGAAACTCGCCGCCCGGGAGCGACGAGGTAGCGGTCCAGGGCGGGCGGCCTTCGAAGAAGATGCCGATTTTCTCCATCGCCGCTTCGGCGAGCTTGCGATGCGTCGTGATCTTGCCGCCATAGACGGTGAGCAGCGGTGCCTCGCCGATCTTCTCTTCGAGCACCAACTCATAATCGCGCGTGACGTCCTCCGGCTTCTTGGAGCCGTCATCGTGGAGTGCGCGCACGCCGGCATAGGACCAGATCAGTTCGTCGGGCGTCACCTGGTCGCGGAAATACTGATTGACCGCGTCGCAGAGATAAGTGACTTCGTCCGAGTCGGGCGCGGGCGATGTAAGATCGCCGACGAAATTCTCGTCCGTGGTGCCGATCAAGGTGAATTCGTCGGCGAAGGGCAGGGCGAAAACCACACGGCCGTCGCTCACCTGGAATATGTAGCCGCTGTCATGCGCGAAGCGGCGGCGCACAACGATGTGGCTGCCCTTGATCAGGCGCACCGGCGCCTTGAGCGGCTGGCGCAGCACGGTGTCGGCCACCTCGCTGATCCACGGACCGGCAGCATTGACCAGCACGCGCGCGGTCGCGGTGTCGCGGCGGCCGCGGTTATTGAGCACCAGTTCCCAGCGCTCGCGCCTATCGACGCGCACGCAGCGGGTGCGGGTGCGGATGTCGGCGCCGCGCTCGGCGGCGTCGATGGCGTTGAGCAGCACCAGGCGGGCATCGTCCACCCAGCAATCGGAATATTCGAAGCCGTAGCGGAAGATCCGCTTCAACGGCTGGCCGACCGGATGATGCGTGAGGTCGACGGTGCGCGCGCCCGGCAGAAGCTTGCGCGCGCCGAGCATGTCGTAGAGGAACAGACCGAAGCGCAATACGAGCGGCGAGCGCATGCCGGGCAGCGGCGGCAGCATGAAACGCATCGGGCGGATGACATGCGGCGCCATGCGCAGCAGCACCTCGCGCTCGTTGAGCGCTTCGCGCACCAGACGGAAGGCGCGCTTTTCGAGATAGCGCAGGCCGCCATGAATCAGCTTGCTGGACGCCGACGACGTGCCGGAGGACAAGTCGTTCATCTCGACCAAAAGCACGCGCAGGCCCCGGCCGGCGGCGTCTCGCGCCAATCCGGTCCCGTTGATACCGCCGCCAATAATGGCGATGTCGAAGTCGGCCATGTCGCTGTGATTAACGTGATTCGGCTGCGAATGCGTGCCGCGGGCGGCACTATTTAAGCGCTGGCGCGTTAACGTCAATTAAAGCCCTCGAATTCGGCCGCGATTGCAAAATCGGCTCTCCCCGGCCATATCCAGTTCATCCGTTAGGAGCCGTGATGCCCTCCCCCCGCCTGCTTGTCATCGAAGGCAATGCGCCGGACAGCCTTGCCGAACACGTAGCGGTCGGCGGCACGCCGGCGCATCTGGGTTATTCAAACCTGCTGCGCGAGTTGATGCCCGGCGCGGAGGTCGATACCTGCCAGCCCGGCGATCCCAAAGCGACGCTGCCCGAGGGCGAGTCGCTTTCCGGCTATGACGGCATCGCCATCACCGGCTCGTCGCTGCACGTCTACAATGACGGGCCACAAGTAAGCCGCCAGATCGAACTCGTGCGCGCGGCGCTCGCCACCGGCACGCCGATCTTCGGCTCATGCTGGGGCCTTCAGGTGCTCACGGCGGCGGCCGGCGGCAGCGTGCGCAAGAACCCGCAAGGCCGCGAGATCGGCTTCGGCCGCCGCATCAGGCTGACCGACGCGGGACGCAAGCATCCGATGTATGCCGGCAAGCTTGACGTATTCAACGCGCCGACCGTGCATCTCGACGAGGTCGAAACGCTGGCGCCCGGCATGACGGTGCTCGCCACCAATACGGTGTCGGCCGTGCAAAGTGCCGAGATCAAGACCAGCGGCTCGACGGCCTGGGGCGTGCAGTATCATCCTGAATATCCGTTGAGCGAGGTAGCGGTGATCGTGCGCCGCATCGGCGCGCGGCTGATCGAGGAAGGCTTCTTCGCCAACGAAAAGGACATGCGCAGTTACGCCGACGATCTCGATACGCTCGACCGCGATCCGGATTGCAAACGGCTGATCTGGCGGCACGGCATCAGCGAGAACATTCTCGACAAGAAGCTGCGCGTCAGTGAAGTCGCCAACTGGATCGAATATCAGGTGCTGCCGGTGCGTGGCAAACGCGGACGGGGGTAGGCGTCAGTTCGAGAGCGGGACCAGTTCGAGCGAGGGGCGCAAATAGCGCGACACGCCGCTTGTGGCCACCACACTGCGGCCTTCGGCATAGGCCTCGTGGTTCTTTTCGATGTCGTCGAGATCGTAGAGATAATTCACCATCAGCCCCTGTGCCTGCGCGAGCGCCTTGTCCGAGGTGTCGGCAAGAAAATTGATGCGCTCAAGCCGGGCACCGTTACCGAGATGGAAGCGCGCCACCGCGTCGAGCGGTACGCCGCGCGGCGTCTTGGCACGCAGGTAATAGAAAGAAGCGGCGCGCAGCATCGGCTCCTCGAGTTGCGAGAATATTTCCGGATCGGTCCACCAGTTCGGGCGTTCCATCAGCGAGAACAACGCGCGGTCGGCGTCGCTGACGGCCGGCGAGTTTTCCGTCTTGAGCTCGCGCGCGAGCCAGGATGCAAAGCTGGTCACGGGCGACAAGGTCACGAAAGTCGAAAGCTTGGGCAGGTCGCGGCAGATTTCCTCGACCACCTGCTTGATCAGGAAATTGCCGAACGACACGCCGGCCAGTCCGCGCTGGCAATTCGAGATCGAATAGAACACCGCAACGCGGGCTTTTTCCGGCTCGACGAATTCCAGCCTTCCGCTCGCCAATATCGGCGCGATAGCCGACGGGATATCGCGCTCGAGCGCGACCTCGACGAAGATCAAAGGCTCGTCGACCAGCGCCGGATGGAAAAACGCAAAGCAACGGCGGTCGGGCGGATCGATGCGGCGGCGCAGATCGTCCCAGCCGCGAATTTCATGCACCGCTTCGTAGCGGATGATCTTTTCCAGCACGATCGCCGGCATCGACCAGTCTATGCGCCGCAACACCAGGAAACCGCGGTTGAACCAGGACGAGAACAGATGGATGAAGTCGTCGTCGACCGGACGCAGGTCGTCGCGGCGGTCCAGCACGTCGATTAACTGTTCGCGCATGCGCACCAGCGCTGCGGTGCCGCCGGGCGCCAGATTGAGACGGCGGAATAGCTCCTGCCGGAGCGGCTCGGACGCCGCATGCAGCTCGGCCGCAGTCTGGTCATTCGGGTGAGCCTGCCAGGCGGCGATCGCCTGCGCGGTGCGGGCCGGATCGGTGCCGAAGCGCCGCGCCAGCGCCTCGAAGAAGGCGATGCGTGGGCCGGTGGTGAGTTCGGCGTAGCGCGAGAGAACCTCGCGGGCGCGCGCGACGCCGGAGGCTTCGCCGCGACCGGACAACAGATGTTCGCACAATTCGACCAGCGTCTCGGAACGGGCCGAAGCCTCGACTCGTCGGCCGCGGTCGAGCAAGGCGCGGCCGCGCTCGGAAATGGTTTGAAGCAGTTCGCCGAAAAAAGAGGTGTTCATTTCATTTTCCCAGACCCATCAGGTGGTCTGGAAACCAAGTGGCTATGCCCGGGGCGAAACACAATATCACGACCGCGAGGATCATCAGCCCAACAAATGGTATTACGCCCCACA
>DASWPX010000016.1:0-11194 GCA_036398395.1 Pseudolabrys sp.
TGGATCGGTGTCGCCTCGACCTTCGCAATGGGGCGCGGCACCGCGATCACGGTCGCCGGTATCGCCCCGCTTGCGGTCGGCGCACGTGGCTTGGCCGGGCGGCTGGCAAAGGCCAAGCCGGGCGCCGGCATGCTGATGTTACGCGGATTGGAAACCGGCGCGGCGGTGGTGATCGTCGCCTTCGGTTAGCTGCTGCTCACGGGCTACATCGTGAGCGAGCGATTGATGGCCGGCTGATTAAAATCGGCGGGCATCCGCACGATCGGCTTACCGTGGGGCCGGCGTCGAGCTCTTATCTGTCCCACACGCCTTTGTGTTGTTCGGCAGCCTCGTCCTCGAGCAGCGGGCCGACCACCTCGACCTTGCGCTGGCCGGCGGAGAACACCGTGCGGCAGGGCAGGTCCAAAGTCGGATTTTCCGCGTGGCTGCCGGTGATCGTCTTGAGCCGCGCTTCCGACAGGCCGTAGACGACGCGGCCGATGCCGGCCCAATAGACCGCGCCGGCGCACATCGCGCAGGGCTCGGCCGAGGTGTACATCGTGCAGGCGGCAAGCTCGGCCGGCCGGAATTTGCGCGATGCCGCGGTCGACAGCAGCCGCTCGGCATGCGCTGTCATGTCGCGGTCCGGCATGTAGCCGTTTTCCGCTTCCAGCAGCACCTCGCCTTGCGGTCCGATCAGCACGCAGCCGAACGGGTGGTTGCCGTGCCGCTGCGCCTTGGCCGCGACCGCGAAGGCCAGCCGCAAGCCGTCTTCATCGCCAAGTTTCTTGTTCATGAGAAACAGCTTAGCGGAAGGCCGCGCTTTATCGCTAGAAAAAGAAACGCTCCGCGACGATCCAGAGCCACACGCTGCCGGCCGCGAGCAGCGACAGAAAAATGGCGGCCGAGCCCATGTCCTTGACGCGCTTGAGCAGCGGGTCGTGGTCGATGGTAATGCGGTCGCTGAGCTTTTCCAGCGACGTGTTGAGCAATTCGACGATCAGCAGAAAGACCAGCGTGCCGATCAGCGCGAAGCGCTTGCCTGTCTCGGCCGTAAGGAAAAAGGCGAGCGGCACGCCGAGCGCGAGCAGTACCAATTCCTCGCGAAACGCCTGTTCGGATTGCGTCGCCGCGACGATGCCGTTCCAGCTGTTGATCGTCGCCCGCCAAAGCCGCTTCAAGCCGCCACCCCAATTGTTTTCCGGCACAAACTACGCGGGCGTCATGACCTAGTCTATTCCATATCGCCGCGAGGGCCGTGTATAAGGCTCGCCATGAAAGCCGCCGAGATGTTCAGCCTCAAAGGCCGCGTTGCGCTGGTGACCGGCGCGTCCAGCGGCCTGGGCCAGCAATTCGCCCGAGCCTTGGCCGACAACGGCGCGTCGGTCGCTTTGGTGGCGCGGCGCCGGGATCGCATCGCCGAATTGGCGAAGGCAATCGAAGCGGCCGGCGGGCGCGCGGTTGCAATCGAGGCCGACGTCACCGACCGCGCCGCCATGACGCGCGCATTCGACGAAGCGGAAAAGGCCTTCGGTACCGTCACCATTCTCGTGAACAATGCCGGCATCGCGCATGGCGGACGCGCCATCGACATGTCGGGCGAGGAATGGCGCAAGGTGCTCGGCGTCGATCTCGACGCGGTGTTCTTCTGGGCGCAGGAAGCGGCGCGCCGCATGCTGGCCGCGAAGAAGCTGGGCGCCATCGTCAACATTGCTTCGGTGCTGGGTCTTGCTGTCGCCAAGGGTGCGGTCGCCTATGCCACCGCCAAGGCCGGCGTGGTGCAGCTCACCAAGGCGCTTGCGGTCGAACTGGCATTCAAGGGCGTGCGCGTCAACGCCATCGCGCCGGGCTGGTTCGTCACCGAGATGAACGACGATTACCTGACGGGCGAGGCCGGCGCCGCCATCAAGCGCGAGATTCCGATGGGCCGCTTCGGCAAGGACGGCGAACTCGACGGCGCGCTGCTGCTGCTGGTCTCCGACGCCGGCAGCTACATCACTGGCGCAACCGTCGTGGCCGACGGCGGGCAGGTCGTGCAGATCAAGGGGTAACTCATGGACTTCGTGCTTTCTCCCGAGATCGAAGCGATCCGCCTGCGCGTGTGCGGCTTCATCGAGGAGCACGTGTTTCCGCTGGAGGCGGATCCAGCGAATTTTTCCGAGCACGAGAATATTCCGCAAGATCGCCTCGACGCCGTGCGCGCCAAGGCGAAGAAAGCCGGGTTGTGGGCGCCGCAATCGCCCAAGGAATTCGGCGGCATGGCGCTGCCGATCGTCGCCTGGGCCGCGATCTACGAGGAAGCCGCGCGTTCGGTCTTCGGGCCGCTGGCGATCCATTGCATGGCGCCGGACGACGGCAACATGAACCTCATCGCCAAGGTCGGCACGCCGGCGCAGAAGGAAAAATGGTTGCGGCCGATCGTCGACGGCAAGGTGCGCTCGGCCTTTGCCATGACCGAACCGTCGCCCGGTTCGGGCTCCGATCCCGGCATGATGATCACGCGCGCCGAGAAGAAAGGCGACCGCTACATCGTGCGCGGCCGCAAGTGGTTCATCACCGGTGCCGACGGCGCGGCCCATTTCATTCTGATCGCGCGCACCTCGGACGACCCGCGGCGCGGGCTGACGGCATTTTTGTATCACAAGGACCAGCCGGGCTGGAAAATCCTGCGCCGCATCCCGATCATGGGACCGGAGGAGCACGGCGGCCATTGCGAGATCGAATATGATGGGCTGGAGATTCCGTTCGAGAACGTATTGATGACGGAAGGCGACGGCCTGCGCGCGACACAGATCCGGCTCGGCCCGGCGCGGCTGACGCATTGCATGCGCTGGCTCGGCTTCGCCAAGCGCTGCATGGAGATCGCGCAGGAATACGTCGAGCGGCGCGAAGGTTTCGGCATCAAGCTGGCCGACCGCGAGAGCGTGCAGATCAAGCTCGGCGAGGTCGCGCATCAGATCGAGATCGGCCGGCTGCTGACCATGCACGCGGCCTGGAAGCTCGACCAGGGCGACCGCGCGCGCAAGGAAGTCTCGATGGCCAAGGTGCAGGTCGCCGACACGCTGCATAACGCCGCCGATGTCGCGATCCAGCTCAACGGTGCGCGCGGCTATTCCAAGGACACCATCCTGGAATGGATCTACCGCTACGCGCGTTCGGCGCGTTTGGTCGACGGCGCGTCGGAGGTGCACAAGATGGTGCTGGCGCGTTTCATGCGCAGCGAAGGGCGCGATTTCTGGAAGTGGGGGTAGGTAGCTAAAGTGGGAGTTTCCGCCGCGCCCGCCTAATTAAACTTCAGCCCCGCCGCTTGCGCGATCCTCAAGTTGAGATCGATCTCGCGCTTGATCATGGCGTCCATTGCAGTGGGCGTCAGCGGCGAAGGCTCGACGCCTTGGGTCGAGAGCCGGGTCTGCACCTCGGGCAGCGCCAGCGCTTTGGTAGTCTCGGAGTAAAGCCGCTCGACGATGTCGCGCGGCGTCTTCACCGGCACCAGCATGCCGTTCCAGTAGTTGAAGTCAGAATCCTTGTAGCCTTCTTCCAACGTCGTCGGAATGTCGGGTAAAGCCTGCGAGCGCTTCGCCGAGCTCACGGCCAGCGCCTGCAATTGGCCGTTCTTGATGAAGGCCATGCCCGATGAAATGCCGATGAAGACGAAATCGACGCGGCCGGTCATCACTTCGGTCAGAGCCTCCGGGCCGCCGCGGAACGGCACATGCGTGCCTTTGAAGCCGGCGCTGACACGGAAGCGTTCGGCCGCCCAATGCGTCGCGCTGCCGACGCCGGCGGAGGCGTAAGTCAGATTGCCGCCGCGCGCCTTAGCGACGAAGTCGTTGAGGTCCTTGAAGCCCTTCGACGGCGCCACCAGCAGCACGTTCGGCACGCTGCCGAAACAGGCGACCGCGGCAAAATCCTTGGCGGCGTCGTAGGGCAAATCGGGATAGGCGGCGGGCGCGCCGGAATGCGCGGCGGCGTTGATCAACAGCGTGTAGCCGTCGGGATCGGCTTTCGCGACCAGCGCCGAGCCGAGACTGCCGCCGGCGCCGCCGCGGTTTTCCACCACGATGGTCTGGCCGATCTGGCGCTGCAGCGGCTCGATCACGATGCGGCCGATGATGTCGATGGTGCTGCCCGCGGAAAACGGCACCAGTGCGCGAATCGGCTTTTCCGTCGGCCAGGCGGCGGCGCGGGCGAAGCGCGGCAGCGCCGGCGCGGCAAGCCCCGCGGCGGCGAGTGTCAAGAAGCGGCGGCGGTTGCTGGCGACCATTGTTTCCCCCCGGGCGTGTTCAAGTATTTTTGTTGGCCCATGATGGCATGGCAGCTTTTCCCTGTCATGGCCGGGACAAGCTGAGCCCTGCCGGAGTAAAAGATCGGCCACCCGGCGAAGCTGGGTGCGACAGAAGAAAAAATGAGGGAGAGGCCGATGCCGAATTATACGTGGGACCACATCCACCTGCGCACGCCCGATCCGGAGGCGACCGTGAAGTGGTTCGAAGACGTCATGGGCGCCCAGGTGATCCGCAGCACGCAGGCCGGCAAGCCGCGCATCGATCTCAAGCTCGGCGGCGCCAATATCTTCATCGCGCCCGTGGCGCCCGGCGATGGCGTCAACGCTGCCCCGGTGACACCCTATCAGGGGCTCGATCATTTCGGCCTGGCGGTGTCCGGCATCGACGCGGTGGCAGCCGACCTCAAGAAGAAAGGCGTCGAGTTCACCAAGGAACCGCATTCGCCGCGCCCCGGCATCAAGGTCTGTTTTATCCGCGGGCCGCAGGGCGTTTCGATTGAATTGCTCGACCGCGATCCGAAATACACCTGAATTCAATGGGGAACTTCTTGGACGGGGATAATTTCAGCGTTTCGGGTTGCTTTGCAGCGCGGCGGCGGCTTTAGTGCTGCATTGCACGGCTACCGGAACTCGGGGGGCGTCTGCTTGCGGATCGTCGTTTTAGCGATTGGCGCTTCTATGGTTTTTGCCGCGCAGCCCATCGCGCCGGTTTTGGCCGCAGACGCGAAATTCGAGAAGAGCCTGCTGATGCTCGACCCCACCGAGCGGCTCGAGCAGCTTTGCGACTACACCGCGATGACGCAAATCCGCAACGACGATAAAAGCTATCGCCCGGACCGCGCGGTGGCCAATGCCATGGGTGAAGCCCAGGTCAAGCAGGATACCATCGTGACCAAAGGCGGCGCGTTTCGCAGCGGCGGCAAATGGTACGCGCTGAACTATAGCTGCCAGGCGACGCCCGACCACATGAGCGTGATCGCGTTCAAGTACGCAATCGGCGCTGAGATTCCGGAAACCAAATGGGCGGCTTTCGGGCTGTGGGATTAGAAGCGCATCCCGATACCGGTACTACGGCTTGAAATCGGGCAAAAACGTCCCCAAGTACCGCCGAGTGATGAGTAAAACACCAGCGGGCGTGGTAGAAGGTCTTCGATGACCCGGCGTACCACCGATTCGCGGCAAATGGCCGAAATGGCCTTTAAAGCGGCAACCGCAAAGCCCGCACCGCTACCGACCAAGGCGCCATCCCTTCCCGGCGTCAAGGAACTTGTCTCCTTGCGCATCGACCGGGAAGTGCTGGACCACTTCCAGGAGGGTGGTCCTGGCTGGCAGGACCGTATCAACGACGCGCTGCGCGCCGCCGCCGGCAAATAACTCGCACCGGCGCTGCCGGCAGTTTCATTTATTTCATCCAATGGAGATTACATTGGCCGACGACAGCAAGAAGAACGCGGCGAACAACCAGTTTCGAAAATTGCGCCAGGCCGAGGAAGGCAAGCGCGCGATGACCGAATACGAGAACAACGCCATCGCCAGCCGCGCCAAGACCGCGCGCCTGCGCGAGTTGCGTCTGGCGCGCGACGCTGAAGTCGCCGCCGCGCTCGCCGCGGCGCCGCCCGCGCCGGCGAAGAAAAAGAAAGCCGCCAAGAAAAAAGAAGCGGTAGCGGAGGGCTAGGGCTAGGGCTTGGCCTCCGCCTCCAGCCGCAGCATGGCGGCGGTTGCGCCGACGATGACGGCGAGCGCCAGACACCAGAAGCCGACCAGCCAATAAAGCGTCGCCGACACCGCGCAGCCGGCGGCGAAATATAAAATGCTGAGCGAGAGCCGGCCGAAGCGGGTGCGGATCGCGGCGTTGTGTTCCGGGTCGCTGCCGACGAGCAAATCGACGAAGTCGATGGTGGCCTGCGTGGTCGAGCCCGTCATCAGCGTGGTCGGCGGCAGGCTCGACAGATGCACGCGCTGCACGGCGTTTTGCAGCGCCATGGCGGCGATGCCGGAAAATCCGGTGAGCAAAGCGGCCGGGCTGTCGGCGTTCGGGAACGGACCGAAGGTCACGGCCAGCGCGAAGAACGCAAGCAGCAATCCGACTTTCACCCACAGCAATATGCGCAGCACCGGCGCGTGGCGCGCGCGCAATGCCGCGCCCGCGAGCCGCGCCAGCGCGATTACGCAAATGAATTCCGGCAGCGCCAGAATCTTGCCGACGATGCCGTGATGGCCGTAGACCAAGGCCGCGCCGAGCGTGACGAAGTTTCCGGTGACATGCGCGGTGAACAGGCCGGCGAGGCCGAGGAACCCGGCGGTGTCGACGAAGCCGCCGTTGAACGACAACAGCGCCGCGACCGCCGCGGGTCCACCCGGCCTTTTCATTATGCCATCGCCGCTTCGCTGGTTTGTTCGGCGATCGCGCGTTTGACGTTCGGGCGCTCCGCCATGCGCGCGCGGTGGGCGGCGACACGCGGAAGCTTGCCCATATTGACGCCGTCTCCCTCCAGCCATCCCGCGATCGTGTACAGATAAGGATCGCAGATGGTGTAGCTCTCGCCCATGACCCAGGGGCCTTGCAGCATGTCGTTTTCGATCAGTTCGAAGACCTGCATCATCGAAACCGGAATCTTGCGCTTCATCGCGTCGATGGCGGCGGTGTCCTCGGGCTCGACCCAGCGGGTGCCGCGCATCTTGTGGGCGTGCGTCACATGGACGGTCGAGCACAGATAGTTGTTGAAGGCCTGCACATGGGCCAGGGCAAAGGGATCGTCGAGCGGCGCCAGATTGGCTTTCGGATAACGCTGCGCGATATAGACGAGCAGCGCCGGAGTTTCGGTCAGAACGCCCCTTTCGGTGACCAGCGACGGCACGCGGCCCTTGGGATTGATGGCGAGATAATCCGGTTTGCGCTGGTCGCCGTTTTTGAAGCTCAACCGCACGCTTTCGTACTCGGCGCCGGCGTCGATCAGCGCGATATGCGTCGCCAGCGCGCAGGTGCCGGGCGCATAGTAGAGTTTCAGCATGGTCAGTTCCTCCCCCAATTGTGCCCTCATTCCGAGGAGCATCGCGAAGCGATGCGCCTCGAAGGATGGCGGCCTCCCGCTTCGAGACGCGCTCTGCGAGCGCTCCTTGGCATCGGGCCGATATTATCTCAGGCCTTGTCCTTGATGGTCGTATTCGGCCGGTCGCTGCCGCTGGCTGTTTCAGTGTGCCACTTGCCCTTGGTGTCCTCGAACTCGATGACTTCCGTGTCGCCGGGAACCTTCTGCTCGGCGGCGGCCGCCTGCGCGGCTTTCAGCGCCGCGGCGTGGGTCGGAAAAGGCTCCGAAAATACGCCATCGACCTTGTAGGCCCAGCCGCCGTCGTGTTCGACGATTTCATAGGTGACTTCGGACATTGCTACCTCGCGGTTTGAAAGTGTTTCGGGTCGGAACCTTGAACCATTCGTCTAAAACGTAGCACGGCGGCAATTGGTTGCGCGCATAAAACGGTTACCCTATTCGGAGGTAGCCGGAGGCTTGTGCCGCGACGGGCCATTTTGCATGATCCGGCCGCGCATTCGTGCGATAATAGCAAGAACAAGACTTATAATCTTAAGGGAGGATTCGCTCGTGAAGACCATCGAACGGCGGAGCTTTATCAAAAATTCCGGGAGTCTGGCGCTGGCCTCGATCCTGTTGCCGAAGCTGGCCGCGCCGGCTTTCGCCCAGGAAAACTGGCCGGACCATGTGGTGCGCTTCATCGTGCCACTGGCGCCGGGCGGCGCCATCGATTTCGTGGCGCGGCAATGCTCCCAGGTGATGACGCAGGCGCTCGGCCAGCAGTTCATCGTGGAAAACCGCACCGGCGCGGGCGGCACCATCGGCATGGACACCGCCTGGAAGGCGGCGCCCGACGGCTACACCATTCTCATCACCAACGACAACGCGGCGAGCGCGCCGCATATCCTCAAGCTCGACCACGACTATACCAAGGTGCTGCTGCCGGTGATCGACATCGCGCATCAGCCGCAGGCGTTCGCCGTGCATCCCTCGCTCGAAGTCAATTCGGTGGCGGAATATGTGGCCAACGCCAAGAAGAATCCGGGCGTCGGCTTTGCCTCTTCCGGCGTCGGCTCCAACCAGCATGTGGTCGGCGAATGGTTCGCGCGCGAAGCCGGCATTAAACTCGAGCACGTGCCCTATCGGGGCGCGGGGCAGGCGGTGACCGATCTGCTCGCCGGACACGTCAAGTCCGCCTTCCTCGGGCCTACCGCGCTGATCAATCATCACAAGGCCGGCTCGATCAAGATCATCGCGCAGACCGGCGCCAAGCGCGCGCCGACGCTCACGGACATCCCGACATTGCAGGAGTCCGGCTACAACGTGGTGCTGGAATCCTGGTACGCCGCCTTCGCGCCGCCGGGCATGCCGCCGGCGCTCGTCGCGCAGATCAACGGCGCGATCCAGAAGTCGCTGGCGGACGACAAGCTGGTCGAAAATTTCACCAAGGGCTCGCTCGAGGTGGTCGGCGGCTCGCCGGAGGCGCTCGGCAAATTGGCGCAAGAGGACTCGGTGAAGTACGAGCGGCTGGTGCGCGAACTCAATATCAGCGCGGGATGATCTAAAGCCCGCGTTCGCGCTTGAGCCGGTCGATGAAATCGGCGACATCGGGCGGCAATGTTTTCAGGCCGGTCGGCCGGAATAAGATGAATCCATCTTACGCATGCCAGCTATCGCTTCCCAGGAAATTTGCCGTTTGCTAGCTTCAAGGAAGGCTCGCAGTTTATCCGTGTGAGGTTTTGGGCGTATGAAAAGACTTTTCGCTGGCGTCGTGTTGGCCGCCGTGCTTGCGGCGGTTCCCGCGATGGCCGCTTCCCCGCTGCCCATCCCTTATAGCTGGACCGGTTGTTATCTCGGCGGCAATGCGGGCTTCGCGGCGGCTCATAACGACTGGTTCGATCCGCTGGCCGGTATCGACAATGGCGAGAACAATTCAAGCGGCGCCGTCGCCGGCGGCCAGATCGGCTGCGATTATCAGGCCGGCGCATTCGTATTCGGCGCCCAGGCCAATTTCGATTGGGCGAACTTGAAAGGCAGCCACCTTTATACCGGCGATCCGCGGTATACCGACAGCAACCGCGCGTCCTGGCTCGCCACGCTGACCGGACGCGTCGGCTATGCGGTGCGGCCGGCGGCCTTGGTCTATCTCAAAGGTGGCGCTGCCTTCGTGCGCAACACTTTCACCGAAGACTGCGACGTATCGCTGGGCGCAGGCTGTCCGGGCCAGGCCACGGCCACGCGCGCCGGTTGGACTGCCGGCGGCGGCTTGGAATATCGCCTCGCGCCGATGTGGTCGGTATTCTTCGAATACGACTATATGGATCTCGGGCGGCGCACCTCGACGCTGGTCTATACCGACGCTACGCTCTACGACTACACGATCAGGCAAACCACGCAGATGCTGCTGCTCGGCATCAATTACCGTTTCGGCGGACTGCATTAGGGAGATCGGTCGTGGCATTCACGGTTGCCAGCAACAGCTTCAAGGACGGCGATTATCTGGCGATGGCCCATGTGGTGTCGGCGGATGCCGGGTTCGGCTGCGCCGGCGAGAACAAGTCGCCGCATCTGAAATGGAGCGCGGGGCCCTCGGGCACCAAGAGCTTCGCGGTGACTTGCTACGATCCGGATGCGCCCACCGGCTCGGGCTTCTGGCATTGGCTGGTGGTCAATATCCCGCCGGACGTCACCGAGCTGGCGCTCGGCGCCGGCAGCAAGGGCGGCGCGCTGCCGAAAGGCGCGCTGCAAACGCGCACCGACTATGGCTTTGCCGGCTACGGCGGTCCGTGCCCGCCGGAAGGCGACCATCCGCACCGTTATCTGTTCACGGTCTTCGCGGTCAACGAGGTGCTGGGCGTGAAAGAAGATACGCCGGCGGCACAGATCGGCTTCAATCTGCACTTCAAGACGCTGGCCAAGGCGAGCATCATGGGTCTGTTCAAGCGGTAATTCGGCGATGAACTAACCCACTGCGCTAAACGATGCCGACGCGGCATGAGCCTGCGAAGCGAGCGCCAGTTTCTTGACGACCCACTGCCACAGCGCGGTAGCCGGGTAGGACGCATGGAACTCTCCGCGTCCTGGGGTATTGTCGGCTGGGCGACTCATCTCCGATGCCTTCCGGCTCAATCGTCCGTCATTCAAAAGGATCACATCATGCGCTTTTCGTCGGGATTGCGAACGGCTCTTGTCGCCGTAATGGCGCTCGCGGGCGTCGGCCTGTCGTCGGCGGCTTATGCCGACAGCGCCAGCGTCAGCATCCGCATCTTCAAGGCCGGTTTCGTCATTGGCGGCTCGGCCGGCAGCGGCTCGATGACGTTTCACGGCCAGCGTTATCCGCTGTCGATCGGCGGGCTGAGCTATGGCTTCACCTTCGGCGCCTCCGAAACGAGATTCCACGGCACGGTCTCCAACATCCGCCGTCCGTCTGACATCGCGGGCGTTTATGCCCAGGCCGGCGCCGGCGCGGCGGCCGTTCGCGGCGCGCAGGGCATTGTCCTGACCAACGAGAAAGGCGCGGTGCTCGCGCTGTCCGGCATGCAGTCCGGCCTGATCGTCAGCGCCGATCTCAGCGGACTGGTGCTGTCGCTGCGGTAAAGGCGGCGCGCGCGGCACATTAAAAATGCGACATGACGTCGCGCGTGCGGAACTTTAAATCGTGCTCTCTCGTTTCAGGTCCAGAGGCGACCTGAAGCGAGGGAGCTTTTTCATGCGCGCCATCATATTTGCGGTTTTCATCGTGATCTTGCCGAACGTGACGCTGGCGCAAAACGCGCAGACGCCCGCACCGGCGAACCCGGAGCGCTCGCTCGCCACCGACGGCATGGCATCATCGGTGCCGCAAGCTCCCATCGGCCACCGTCAGCCGACCGAGCGCGACCTGCCGCTGAGCGTCCGGCAC
>DASWPX010000017.1:0-8803 GCA_036398395.1 Pseudolabrys sp.
AATGCGCCGCCCGACGGCCACCACGGTGTCGGCGGCCAGGATAAAGGCGCCGCGCAACTCGTCGTCGAGCTTCACATTGTCCAGCGCCACGGCCGCCTTCGAATGCGCCAGCCGATTGGCATAGGCACGCGGAATTTCGCCGCGCTTGGGCGTCTCGTCGATATCGGCAGGCTTGAGCGAGTCGGGCTCGATGCCCGCCTGATTGATCAAAGCGAGACGGCGCGGCGAGCCGGAAGCGAGCACGAATTTAGGACGGCCGATCATGGAGGCGCTTAACCGCGATTGAGGAACCCATTGTAAGGGCGGCGGAAACTAGCGGAATGGGGGTAAAATCGCAAACAGGTCCTTCCGCCCCGGAATGACAGAAGAGCTACTCATTACCCCCGCCCGGTTTGCCAAAACGCTCCCTGATCCGCGCGGTCAACTGGTCGCGCACTTCGCGGTAGGCCTGCAGCCGCTGCTCGCGGCTGCCCTCGATGCCGGTAGGGTCGACGGTCGGCCAATATTCGACGTCGGCGGCGATGGTATGCGTCAGTTCCAGCGCCTTGTGATGCGCTGGCGGCGACAGCGTCACGATCAGGTCGAAGCTGAGCCCCTCCAGTTCGTCCAATTCCTCGAAGGTCATCGGCTTGTGGCGGGAGATATCGACGCCGACTTCCTCCATGACCGCGACCGCGAAGGGATCGAGTTCGCCCTTCTGCACGCCGGCCGAACCGACATAGACCGTTTTGCCGAACATCTGGCCGAACAGCCCGGCGGCCATCGGCGAGCGGACCGCGTTCATGCCGCAGGCAAACAGGACCGCATGCGGACGCGCTGAAGCGGCCATCAAAAGGTCAGCCCTTCCAGTGCAACACGCAGATCAAGGTGAACAGGCGGCGCGCGGTGTCGAGATCGATGGTCACCTTGTCCTTGAGCCGCTCCATCAGAACCTGGGAGCCTTCGTTGTGGATGCCACGCCGGCCCATGTCGATGGCTTCGATCTTGTCGGGCGTCGCGGTGCGGATCGCCTGATAGTAGCTGTCGCAGATCATGTAGTAGTCCTTGACGATCCGGCGCAGCGGCGAGAGCGAGAACAGATGCGCCACCACAGGCGAGCCGTCCTGCAAGCGTATGTCGAACACCAGCCGGTTGCCGTTGACGCTCAGATGCAGTGCATAAGGTCCATCATCATGGCCGACCGGCGCGAAAGAATTCATCTCGAGCAGGTCGTAGATCGCGACCTCGCGCTCATGGTCGATATCCGGGCTGGAACGCCCGATCGAGGCGTCGTCGAGCGTAACCGAAACCAGGCGCTGCCTGCCGGCAGCAGGCGTTGCTTTCGGCGGGCTCATTTCGGATTGAGGCGGATCGCCACAGAGCGCGCGTGGGCGGCAAGCCCCTCGGCTTCGCCGAGCGCGATAGCCGCGGGCCCGAGCGCGCGCAACTGGTCGGGACCGCATTTGAGGATCGACGTGCGCTTCATGAAGTCGAGCACGCCGAGGCTCGACGAGAACCGCGCCGAGCGCGCGGTCGGCAGCACATGGTTGGAGCCCGCGACGTAATCGCCGATCGCTTCCGGCGTATGCGCGCCGATGAAGATGGCACCGGCATTGCGGATTTTACCGGCCAGCGCTTCGGCATTCCCGGCGGCGATCTCGAGATGCTCAGGCGCGAGCCGATCGACCAACGGAATAGCCTCGTCGAGCTTGCGCACCAGAATGATGCCACCGAAATCGCGCCACGACGCGCTGGCGATGTCCGCGCGCGGTAGCGTCTTGAGTTGCGACTCGACCGCCTTCTCCACTTCATCGGCGAGCGCGACGTCGTCGGTGATCAATATCGATTGCGCGCTGGGGTCGTGCTCGGCCTGCGCCAACAGATCGGCGGCGATCCAACCGGCATTGCCCGTCTTGTCGGCGAGAATCAAAACTTCCGACGGCCCGGCGATCATGTCGATGCCGACCTGGCCGAACACCAGGCGCTTGGCCGCCGCCACATATGCGTTGCCGGGGCCGACGATCTTGGCGACCGGGGCGATGCTCTCGGTGCCGTAGGCCAACGCCGCCACCGCTTGCGCGCCGCCGACGCGATAGATCTCATCGACGCCGGCGATTTTGGCCGCCGCCAGCACAAGCGGATTGAGCTTGCCGTCCGGCGCCGGCACCACCATCACCAGCCGCGCGCAGCCGGCGACCTTGGCCGGCACGGCATTCATCAACACCGACGAGGGATAGGCCGCGGTGCCGCCCGGCACGTAGAGCCCGACCGCTTCGATCGCGGTCCAGCGCGAGCCCATCTCGACGCCGAGCGAGTCGGTGAAACGGTCGTCCTTCGGCTTCTGGCGCAGGTGATAGGCCTCGATGCGGTCGCGCGCGAGCTTGAGCGCGGCCAAGGCCTCGGGCTTGCAAAGCGCAGCCGCCGCCTCGATCTCGGCCGCGGTAACGCGCAAGCCCAGCTTGGCGATATCGACGCGGTCGAAAGTCTGGGTCAGTTCGAACAGCGCGCGGTCGCCATAGGCCTTTACCTCGGCAACGATGGCGCGTACGGCCTGCTCGACGTCGGCCGCGCCCTCGCGCTTGACCGCAAGGAAGGCGCCGAAACGCTCGGAAAAATCACCGCTTTTGCTATCGAGACGAATAGGCACGGCCTGATCCTACCGGTTCTGACAGGTCAATGGTTGATGCGCCGGGGCGCGTCAACCCTCCGCCCCGCCATAAACAAAAGGCCCCGCCATAAGACGGAGCCTTTCGAAACAACCGGTGCAGCCGGCTCAGGCTTTCTTTTTGTGGTGCCGCATCATTTTCGGCTTGTAGTCGCACGGCGCCAGACACAGGCCGCCATACTTGTTGCAGGCGCCGACGCCCGAGACGCAGATTGACGGCGCGCCGAGCTTGACGCATTGGCAGCCGACTTCGGCTTTGGCGGCAGAACCAGTGAAGAGCGCGGCGCTTGTCAGCAGCCCCGCCAGAATAACGATTTTGCGCATGGTATAGCCCCTGTTGTTGAAGCCCAGGCCACTACGCCATCGGATTCCCCAAATATCAAGCAAACACCGCGCCAAAGGTAGCGCGATGCGGGGTTCTGAACCGGTTTTATGACTTCGAGACGGCTTTCGGGGCGTCGTGCTCTTCGACCTTATGCGCCGGGCAGACGGCGGTAGTCCAGGTCGGTCCGAGATCGGCCAACTCGGCTTCCAGGCATTCGACATCGAGCCGCAACGCCGCGCCACCCGAAAAGGTAAGCGTGACCGTGCCCGAGGGCTCGTCGGTCGGCGCAAATTCCACCGCCAGCAGATTGAGCACGCCATCGGTGCTGGCCGGGGTCATATCGCGGCCCTTGCAGGACAATACCCGCTCGAAACGCAGCGCCGAACGCCGCCGGCGGTATTCCGGCTTGTCCGCCTGCGCGCTTTCCCAGTCGAAGCGGTTGAGCGCCACCACCAAGCGCTTCTCGTGCGGCCGCCACAATACGTCGGAAACTTTCACCACAGCGTCCTGCAAATGGGCCGACACGACTTCCAGGTCCTCCTCATCGAGGACGACAAATCTCAGCCGGTCCCGTGCCACGTCCGTGGTCGCTTTCGTTCCCATTCCAGGAAGCTAGGCAGGGCTATGCCATACCGCAAGATGTCCCCATCGCGTTGAATACCGATATCGGCGCGGGAAGAACGGGCCGGGTCTAGGCGCTGATGCGCTCAATGGCCGCGCCGCAACGGGCGAGCTTGTCCTCGACGCGCTCGAAGCCGCGGTCGAGATGATAGACGCGGTTGACCATGGTCTCGCCTTCGGCGGCCAGCCCCGCGATCACCAGCGACACCGAGGCACGCAGATCGGTGGCCATTACCGGCGCGCCCTTGAGCCGTTCGACGCCTTCGATGGTTGCGGTTTCGCCGTCGAGATGAATGTGCGCGCCGAGCCGCGCCAATTCCTGCACATGCATGAAGCGGTTTTCGAAGATCGCCTCGGTGATATGCGACGTGCCCTTGGCGCGCGTCATCAGCGCCATCAATTGCGCCTGCAAGTCGGTGGGAAATCCGGGAAACGGCGCGGTGGTGACCTCGACCGGCGCGAGCCCCGCGCCGTTGCGCGAGACGCGAATGCCCTCGTTGGTCGGCATGATGGTGGCGCCGGCTTGCGTCAGCACGTTGAGCGCCGATTGCAGCAATTCGGGCCGCGCGTTTTGCAGGAGCACGTCGCCGCCGGTCATCGCCACCGCCATGGCGTAGGTGCCCGTCTCAATGCGATCGGGCAGCACCGTGTGGCGCGCGCCATGCAGTTTGGCCACGCCCTCGACGACGATACGCGAGGTGCCGGCGCCGGTGACATTGGCGCCCATTTTGTTCAGGCAGTCGGCGACGTCGCCGATTTCCGGCTCGCGCGCGGCGTTCTCGATCACGGTGGTGCCGTTGGCAAGCGACGCCGCCATCAGCGCGGTATGGGTGCCGCCGACCGTCACTTTCGGGAAATTGATCTCGCCACCGCGCAAGCCATTCTTTGCGCGCGCGATCACATAGCCGCCTTCGATCTCGATCTCGGCGCCGAGTTTCTCCAGCGCCATGATCAGGAGATCGACCGGCCGCGTGCCGATGGCGCAGCCGCCCGGCATCGAGACCTTGGCCTCGCCCATGCGCGCCAGAAGCGGCGCCACCACCCAGAAACTCGCCCGCATCTTGGAAACCAGATCATAGGGCGCGGTGGTGTCGACGATGTGCTTGGCCGAGATGTGCAGCGTGCGGCCGCTGTTGGGGTCGTCGCCCGGGCGTTTGCCGGCGATGGTAATGTCGACGCCGTGATTGCCGAGAATACGCTGAAGCTGAATGACGTCGGCCAGCCGCGGCACGTTGTCGAGAATGAGCGTGTCCTCGGTCAAAAGGCTGGCGATCATCAACGGCAAAGTCGCGTTCTTGGCGCCCGATATCGGGATGCTGCCGTTGAGGCGCTGACCGCCGATGATGCGTATTCGATCCATCCGCCCCGCTTAGCCTCTCGCAAGCCCGCCTGCAAATGCCAATATAATGCTAGGTTACCACCCTCGCAGCCCGATTGCGGCGAAAGTCGGGTTCAGCCGTCTTTGGCAGGCTTCGGCGCGCTACGCTGGCGCGCCTGAGCCTTGCGCCGGCGCAGATTTTCCCGAAGCGCCGCGGCCAGGCGCCCGGTTTTCTTCAATTCCTTGGTTTTCTTCTCGCCGTCACCTGACTGGGTCATGGCGGCATTATCCGCCTGACCGGCGGACGCGCAAGCCGAGGCTTGCATGCGCCGGTGGGGACCGGTATGGCAATTCGCGCGCGCAACCCGCGAATTTGCTGCCGTAGCTCAGTGGTAGAGCACCCCCTTGGTAAGGGGGAGGTCGAGTGTTCAATCCACTCCGGCAGCACCATTTACTACTTGTTACTACTTGCGCGCCTCGACATTCAGGCTAATCGGCACATCGCCAAACATGAGCTTGCTCGTGTCGTTGAAGAGGCCGAAATTCGGCACGCGTCGAATGTCGCGGAAGCCACCTTCGTGCAGAAACTCTCCCAGAAATTCGAAATTCAAGCCTACATAATGCACGTCGAATTCGTTAATGCGTCCGCCGAACATCATGCGCATGACATGAAAGCGGCCAGGGCCGTTCAGCGAGGGATGCAAGAATAGTCTGCAGAGTGTCTCAAGGTCGGGAACCGAAACGCGCAAGCGGCCATTGGGCTTCAAGACGCGGTAAATGGCCTTGATCGTCTTCTGGAGTTCGCCGTTGTAGCCGAGATGCTCCAAAACATGCGACGCATAGACCTCCGAACAACTTTCGTCCGCGAGAAACGACATATCGCTGCAATTGCCAACATAATCTACGATCGGTCCCGGCAAGGCGTCCAGGATCGCCCAGCCCTCACGCTTTTCCTGACCGCCGATATGCAGCTTGAGGCCTTCCGCAGGGGGCTCACGGGACGAAACAGTAACCGGATCGGCTATCGGGCTTGTGCTCATGGTCGCGCCTTCGATTATCTAAGCGCGACAGAATAGTACATCCAAACCGTCAGTCGCAAATGATCGGGCTTCCGCCGTGAACGCATCAGACACTGAAGCGAATTCAGCCCGTACCGGCGACCACTTTCAGCTTGCGGTCCGGCACGCGGCCGACCATCTCGGCGTAGTCCTGGATCGGCTTGGGCCGGCCGATCAGATAGCCCTGGATCTCGCTGCAATTCTCGGCGGCCAGGAACGCGAGCTGCTCTTCCGTCTCCACGCCCTCCGCCGACACCGGAACGCCAAGCCCGCGGCCGAGCCCGATGACCGCGCGGATGATGGTCGCGGCCTGCTGGCTGTGGCTGAGATTGGCGATGAAAGCCTGGTCGATCTTGATCTTGTCGAACGGGAACGACTGCAAATAGGACAGCGACGAATAACCGGTGCCGAAATCGTCCATGGCGATGCGGACGCCGAGATTCTTCAGCCGGCGCAGGATCGCCACCGCGCGGTTGAAATCGCCGATCAGTACGCCTTCGGTGATCTCGACCTCCAGGCGCGCCGGCGAAAGCCCGGTCTCCAGCATCACCTGATGCACGAGGTCCGGCAGATCGCGCTGGAATTGCGCCGGCGACAGGTTGATGGCGATGCCCAGCTTGCGCGGCCAGGACGCCGCTTCGCGGCAGGCCGCGCGCAGAACCCATTCGCCCAGCGCGCCGATCATGCCGGTTTCCTCGGCAAGCGGAATGAACGTCGAAGGCGGCACCAGCCCGTGCCGCGGATGGTGCCAACGCGCCAGCGCCTCGAAGCCAGTGATGGTGCCGTCGATCCGGGCCAGCGGCTGATAATGCAGTTCGAGTTCGCCGCGCATGACCGCGGTACGTAAATCCTGCTGCAACGCGCGCTTCTCGCGCAATTGCTCGTCCATCGATTTCTCGAAAAAGCGGACCGATCCCCGCGCTTCCGATTTCGCGCGGAACAAGGCGGCATCGGCGTTGGCGACCAGCGTGGTGGCGTCGCTGCCATCCTGCGGATAGATGCCGACGCCGATGGTGAGACTGACCCGCAGCGGATGGCCCTCGATATCGACGTCGGCGTCGACCGCCGCGTTAAGGCGCGCAGCCAGCATTTCGGCGGCCGCAGGCTGCGATCCCGTCGGCGTGATGACGATGAACTCGTCGCCGCCGACCCGCGCGAGAAACGCGCCCAGGCTTGCCGTTTCCAGCCGGCGCGCCACTTCGCGCAGCAGCGCGTCGCCGACCACATGGCCGAACACGTCGTTGACCGCCTTGAAGCGGTCGATGTCGATGGTGAGCACGGCGAAGTTTTCGTCGGCCGCCGCCGCCAGACCGATGGTGGCATCGATGCAGGCATTGAACGCCGTGCGATTCGGCAAATCCGTCAGCGGATCGTGATGAGTCATATGCGCAATGCGCTGCTCGCTGCGCTTATGCTCGGTGATGTCGCGGATGACGCTGATCAGATATTGCGGCTTGCCGAGGGCGTCGATCACCGGCAACCGGGTCGCCGTGACAATGCGCGTGCCGTTGCCGGGCGTGACGAAGGCATGCTCGCCGACGAATTCGATTTTGCCGGATTCGACCAGCTTGCGATCCTCGGCCTCCACCATCTGCGCGGTCTCGGGCGGTAAAACCACGCGCGCGGTTCTGCCGAGCATCGCCGCGCGGCCGACGCCAAGCAACGTCTCGGCGGCACGGTTGATCAGCCGATAGCGAAGTTCGGGAATATCCTTCACGACGATCGGCGACGGCACGTTCTCGATGATGTTGTCGAGGAAGGTCCGGGTATGTTCGAGTTCGCGCTCGCCGCGTTTGCGCTCGGTGACGTCCTCATGCGTCGCCACCCAGCCGCCGCCGGCGGTCGGCGTGTTGACGATGGCGATGATGCGGCCGTCCTTGAGTTCGACATTGAGCGTGAAGGTGTCGCCGCGGTCGATTGCCGCGCGCAGTTCGGCTTCGTATTTCGCCGGATCGTGCGGAAACGTCTCGGCCGCCTTGCGTGCTTCCAGGAGATCGCGGATTCCGCAGCCGGCCCAGATGCGCTGCGGATGGATATTGTACATGCTGCGGTAGCGTTCGTTCCAGACGACCAACCGGTTCTGGCCGTCGAACATGCATAGGCCCTGAATCATGTTGTTGAGCGCGATGCCGAGCTGCTCATTATGGGTGTCTGACAGCCTCATCAGGCGCCAAGCGTTGCTCCATCCGGTCATGCAGAGCATCAGCAGTCCGCCGCCAATGGCCAGCACGACCGCCGGCACGGAGACGAGATAGGAATAATCAGCGGCTATTTCCGTTGCCGCCAGCGCAACGAAAAAGCCGAGCGCGCCGGCGATGCCGAGCATCCAGCGGTCGCGAAACTTGCCGATGTTTTTCAGCGTTCGGATCATGACTCCGCATCTGGACCGCCAGGAGGCGCGCTTGCCCATCGGTCCGCGATGGACGCCGCAACCTATGAGGTGCGACTATGAAAACGCGTTAATATTCGCGTGCCGCATTGGTTAATTGGCGATTAGCGATACGAAGCGGTAAATACGACGAGGATAAAGCGCGTCGATATCAGCGCGGCTTGAGAAACGCGAAATCGCAGCCCTGGTCGGCGCCGAGCACCTCCTGGGCATAGAGTTTGGCATAGCCGCGTGCCGGCGGCGCCGGCGCGGACGAAGCTGCGGCGAGGCGGCGCTTGAGTTCCGCGTCGTCGACCATGAGGTCGATGCTGCGGGCCTTGACCGAAAGCTTGATGCGGTCGCCATTGCGCACCGCACCAAGCGGCCCGCCCGAGGCTGAATCCGGCGTCACGTGCAGCACGATAGTACCGAAAGCGGTGCCGCTCATGCGCGCATCCGACACCCGCAC
>DASWPX010000018.1:0-9036 GCA_036398395.1 Pseudolabrys sp.
CGATGCGCCGACGGCGGCCTCGATCACGCGCGCGATGCGTTTCTGATGCGCGTGCACGGCGTCGGCCTGCGCGGAGCGTTCCGGCTCGGTGGCAAGCAGCGCGGTGACCGTTCCGGTCAATACCAATAAGGCCATCGCCACATAACCCCAGTGCCAGGCCGCCTGCGAGTCGAAGCCGTGCGCCTGGAAGGCGCTGACCAGGAAGAGCGCGCCGGCGGTCGAGACCAGCATCCCGATGCGGTAGGCCGCGACGTAGGACGCCATGCCGGCGGCCTGCTCATTTTCCGGCAGGCTCTCGACACGGAAGGCGTCGACCACGATGTCCTGCGTGGCGGAGGCGGCGGCCACCATCAGCGCGCCGAGCGCCACCAGCCCGGGCGCCGCCGCCGGATTGCAGGTGCCGAGAAAAATAATCGCCGCCATCAGCAGGATTTGCGCGAACACCAGCCAGCCGCGCCGGCGCCCGAGCCAGCGTGACAGCAGCGGCACGTCGAGCGCGTCGGTCAGCGGCGCCCACAGGAACTTCACCGTGTAAGGCGTGCCGACCAGCGCGAACAGCCCGATGGTGCCGAGATCGACGCCGCTCTCGCGCATCCACACCAGGAGCGTGGTGCCGGACAATGCCAATGGAAGCCCCGACGAGAAGCCGAGGAACAGCACGATCAGCACGCGCGGCTTGAGGTAGACCGAAAGCGCGTCGAGGAAGGTGGGATGGGGTGGGGCGGAGTCCGGAGGCGCGGTCATGGGCATTACCTCTCGGCTGTCATGCCCGGCCTTGTGCCGGGCATCCACGTCTTGCTTAGGACCAAGAAAGGCGTGGATGGCCGGGACAAGCCCGGCCATGACGGAGAAATCCTCACTCACCCGTCCCGAGTTTGCGTGCCATCGGTGCGGGGATGATTTGCGCCGTCGGCGCATCGTCGTTGAATTCGACGCCCTTGATCTTCTCGCCGCGCGTCAGGATCTTCTCGGCAGACGTGACGATCTGCTCGATGTCCTTGTTGACGTTGCCGAAGTGCCTGTCGAGATTTTCGACGCGGTCCTTGAGCCGCCCCCCGTCGTCGATCATGAGGGCCACTTCCTGCAGAATCTTGTCGGCGGCCCCGCGCATACGCGCGTCCTTCTGAATCTGCTGCACAACCTGGATCGCCAGCATCAGCAGCGACGGCGACACGATGATGACGCCGGCGCGGTAGCCCTTCTGCAGCACGTCGTCGAAGGCGTCGTAAAGTTCGGCGAACATCGACTCCGATGGGATGAACATGAAGGCGACGTCCTGCGTCTCGCCTTTGAGCAGATATTTCGTGGAAATGTCGTCAATATGCTTGCCGAGATTCTGCCGGAGCTGGCGCACGGCCTGAAGGCGCTCGTCGTCGGTCTTGGCGTTTTCCAGCGCCGTCGTCGCCTCCAGCGGAAATTTGGCGTCGATGACGAGATGCCGGTTGTCCGGCATGTGAATGCAGCAATCCGGCCGCGAATTGTTCGACAGCGTGAACTGGAATTCGTAGGCGCCTTGCGGCAGCCCGTCGGCGACGATGGCCTCCATGCGGCCCTGGCCGAAGGCGCCGCGTCGCTGTTTGTTGTCGAAGACCTTCTGCAGCGACGTCACGGTCGATGCCAGATCGGTGATATTTTTCTGCGCGCTGTCGATCACCGCCAGCCGCGCATGCAACTGCTGCAGGTGGTCGGTGGTGTTCTTGGTGGTGGTTTTCATCGACTCGCCGATGTTCTGCGACACCGCGTCGAGCCGCGTGTTGACCGTGTGCTGCAGCTGCGTATGCGAGTTCTGCAGCCAGCTTCCCATGGCGTCGAGCCGCGCGTTGAGTTCGGCCAGGCGCTGCTCGGCGGCCGGATCGGCGACGGGCGCGCGGGGCCGCAGCAGCAGCACGATGATGGCGGCGACTCCGATCCCGATGATCGCGGCGATGACGATGAGGACTGTTTCCGACATGACCCAGCTTCTAGCGTGATTCGCCGCGCCATGCGAACGAAGAGCGAACGGTAGGGCGGTTAGGCCCGTGCCTCAAGGGGATCATTGACCGCGCCGCGCCATGCCCTTACATCGCCGTCATGGCGTTGCGCGACATTCTCATCCTTCCCGACAAGCGGCTGCGGCTGAAGTCCGAGGCGGTCCGGGCGATGGACAAGGCGCTGGGCGCGCTGATCGACGACATGTTCGAGACCATGTATGCCGCGCCCGGCATCGGGCTTGCCGCCATCCAGGTCGGCGTGCCGCAGCGCGTCGTCGTCATGGACCTCGCCAAGAAGGACGACCCGCCGGCGCCGCAGGTCTTCATCAACCCCGAAATCGTCTCGTCCTCGGACGAGAAATCGACTTACGAGGAAGGCTGTCTGTCGATCCCGGAATATTACGAAGAGGTTGAACGGCCCAAGGTCGTGAAGGTCAAATATCTCGACCGTGATTTGAAACCGCAGGAGGTCGAGGCCGACGGCCTGCTCGCCACCTGTTTGCAGCATGAGATCGACCACACCAACGGCGTCCTGTTCATCGACTATATTTCCAAGCTCAAGCGCGACATGGTGATGAAGAAATTCAAGAAGGCGGCCAAGCAGGGCGGCGCCGGCAAGGCGAAAGCGGCGACGGAAGCCTCCGAGGATTTGGCCAAGGACAAAGAGCCTTCGCATCATATTGGGTAGCGCAAATTCTCCGCCGTCATGCCCGGCCTTGTGCCGGGCATCCACGACTTTGGCAAAGTAGAGTAAGACGTGGATGGCCGGGACGAGCCCGGCCATGACGAATTCTGGAAGAGCCATGCCCCTTCGCCTGATCTTCATGGGCACGCCCGATTTCGCGGTGCCGGCGCTGCTCGCGCTCGAAGCCGCCGGGCACCGGATCGTCGCGGTCTATACGCGCGCGCCTAAGCCCGGCGGGCGTCGCGGTCTCGAATTGGTGCCGACGCCGGTGGAGCGCGAGGCGCGGCGGCTCGGACTGCCGGTGTTGACGCCCGCCACGCTCAAGACGCCGGAAACCCAAGACGCGTTCCGCGCGCACGACGCCGACGCCGTAGTGGTGGTCGCTTACGGGCTGATTCTGCCGAAGGCCATTCTCGACGCGCCGCGGCTTGGCTGTTTCAACGTGCACGCTTCGTTGCTGCCGCGCTGGCGCGGCGCCGCGCCGATCAACCGCGCCATCATGGCCGGCGACGAGGAAAGCGGTGTCACCATCATGCAGATGGACGAAGGCCTCGACACCGGCGCGATGGCCAAGGACCTTGGATTGCCCGAGCGCATGCCGATCGGCGCCGACATGACCGCCGGCGATCTGCACGACGCGCTTTCGCGGCTCGGCGCCGACCTGATGCTGCGCGCGCTTGCCGCGGCCGAACGCTCCTCGCTCGCGTTGACGCCGCAGCCGGCACAGGGCGTCACGTATGCGGCGAAAATCAGCAAGGACGAAACCCGCATCGATTGGCGCAAGCCTTCCAAACAAGTGCACGACCACATCCGCGGTCTGTCGCCCTTTCCCGGCGCCTGGTTCGAACTCGACGGCGTGCGCGTCAAGGCGCTGCGTTCGACCAAAGCGGAGGGGAAGGGCAAGCCGGGCACCGTGCTCGACGACAACCTGACCATCGCCTGCGGCGACGGCGCCATTCGCCTTGTGCAGGTCCAGCGCGCCGGGGCCAAGCCGATGAGCGTGGAAGAATTCCTGCGCGGCACGCCGGTGAAAGCCGGCACGGCGGTCGCCTGATGTCCCGCTACAAGCTCACCATCGAATATGACGGCGCGCCGTTTTCCGGCTGGCAGATCCAGGCCGACCGGGTGACCGTGCAGGGCGTTCTGACAACGGCGTTCGAGGCGCTGACCGGCGATAAAATTCTGGTGCAGGGCGCGGGGCGCACCGACGCCGGCGTGCACGCGCGCGGCCAGGTCGCCCATGTCGATCTGGCGAAGGACTGGGACACCGACACGGTGCGCGACGCGCTCAATGCGCATCTGCGGCCGCATCCGGTCGCGGTGCTCTCGGCCGAGCGCGCCGACGACGACTTCAACGCCCGCACCTCTGCGATCAAGCGCCATTATCTCTACCGTATCGTCAACCGCCGCGCCGATCTGACTTTCGATCTGAAATACGCCTGGCGCGTGCCGCGCCCGCTCGATACCGCCGCCATGCACGCCGCCGCGCAGCGGCTTACCGGCAAGCACGACTTCACGACTTTCCGTGCCGCCGAATGTCAGGCCAATTCGCCGGTCAAGACGCTCGACCGGTTGGACGTGGTCCGCGCCGGCGACGGCGTGAACGTTTACGCGTCGGCGCGCTCGTTCCTGCACCACCAGGTGCGCTCGATGGTCGGTTCGCTGGTTCAGGTCGGCGTCGGCGCCTGGAGCGCGGACGACCTCGGCAAGGCGCTTGAGGCACGCGACCGCTCGGCCTGCGGCCAGGTCGCTCCGCCGGACGGGCTCTATTTGATGAAGGTGGATTACTAGCAACGCCGTTCGCGCGCCCTATATCCGACCCTGGCGGAACATCTCACAGGAGTACACGATGAGCACCTTCGGTTCGGCGGTATGGTCTGGCGGCATCAAGGACGGCAAGGGCGCGATCTCGACAAAAAGCGGCGCTCTCAAGGATTATCCCTATGGTTTCGCCAGCCGTTTCGAGGGCAAGCCCGGCAGCAATCCTGAGGAATTGATCGGCGCGGCGCACGCCGCCTGCTTCACGATGGCGCTGTCGCTCATTCTCGGCGAGGCCAAGCTGACCGCCGACAAGATGGAAACCCAGGCCGACGTGACGCTCGAAAAACAGGCCGACGGCTACGCCATTACCGCGGTGCATCTGACGCTGAAGGCGAAAATCCCCGGCGCCGATAACGCCAAATTCCAGGAACTGGCCGCCAAGGCGAAGGCCGGCTGCCCGGTGTCGAAGCTGTTGAAAGCGAATATCACGCTGGACGCGTCGCTGGTGAGTTGAGACCTCCTCCGACCTCATCCTGAGGAGCATCGCCATTAGCGCGTTTACGTGTCTTCGACGCGCTATGGCGATGCGTCTCGAAGGATGGCCTCATGGTTCGAGACGCGCCGCATCGCGGCGCTCCTCACCATGAGGGTCAGGAAAAATACTTATCGATGATCTTGCGGTAAATCGTCGTCAGCGTGCGCAGGTCGCCGACCGGTACGCGCTCGTCGATCTGGTGCATGGTTTGCCCCACCAGGCCGAATTCCACCACCGGGCAATAATGCGTGATGAAGCGCGCATCCGACGTTCCGCCGGTGGTCGACAACTCCGGCTTGCGGCCGGTGACCTCGGCGACAGCGCCGGCCACCAGTTCGGTGAAGGGGCCGGGCTTGGTGACAAAGACGCCGGCGTTCGACGGCTCCCATCTGAAGCTGAAATTGATTTTGCCGCCGGCCGCTTTCGCGGCGCGCGCCTCGATCAGGGCCTTGAGCGATTCAAGCGTGTGGCAATCGTTGAAGCGGATGTTGAAGCGCGCCCGCGCCTCGCCGGGAATGAGATTGACGGTCTTGTTGCCGACGTCGATCGTGGTGAATTCCAGGTTCGACGGCTGAAAGGTCGCGCTGCCTTTGTCGAGCGGCTCCGACTGGAGCGCGGCGATCAGCGTGACGATGCCGCGTACCGGGTTGTCGGCGCGCTGCGGGTAGGCGACGTGGCCGGACTTTCCGCTCACGATCAGGTGGCCGTTGAGCGAACCGCGCCGGCCGATCTTGATGGTGTCGCCCATGTCCTCCTGGTTGCTCGGCTCGCCGAGAATGCAGTGGTCGAATTTCTCGCCGCGCCCGGCCGCCCATTGCAAAAGCTTCGGCGTGCCGTTGACCGCGATGCCTTCCTCGTCGCCGGTGATCAGGAACGAGATCGAGCCCTTGGGCTTGCCGTTATTGGCGCCGAGATGATCGAGCACGGCGGCGACCGCGCAGGCGATGCCGCCCTTCATGTCGACCGCGCCGCGGCCGTAAAGCTGTCCGTTGTCGACCGCGCCGGAAAACGGCGGATGCGCCCAGGCCTTTTCGTCGCCCGGCGGCACCACGTCGGTATGACCGGCGAACGTCAGATGCGGCGCGGCGGCGCCGATGCGGGCGTAGAGATTTTCCACGTCCTCCGCGCCGGGCTCGCTGAAGGTCATGCGGTGCACGGTGAAGCCCGCGGCCTTCAGCACGCCTTCGAGAAACGTCAGCGCACCGCCTTCGGCTGGCGTCACCGATGGACAGCGCAACAGGTCGCGGGCAATGGCTACGGGATCGGCGGGCATTAGGAATTCTTTTCAAGTCCGGCTTGCTTGAGGACGTCATTGGCGATGTGGCGCGACTTTGTGGTCCGCGGCACCGTCACCGATTTCTTGGTACTGGGGTTGAACCAAATTTCATGACTTCCCTTCCCGCTTCTCGACAGAAGGAAGCCGTTGGCGCGCAGAATCGCGACGAGTTCGCGATAGAAGTCGGCCATTACGCCCCAGCAAGATCAAGATGCTCTTCGGCCTTGAAGGTGAGCGACAAGGTTTCGTTGGCGTGACCGGACAATTCCATGAGCTCTGGAAGCACTAGTTTGACTTCCTCGATCATGGTCGGCCACGTGTCGGCTTCGACAACAAGACCTGGCACATCGCTGCTGGTGGCGAACCAAACACTGGCATCGCTATCCCATCGCGCTTGAATATTGATATCGCGGCTCATTTTGCGAGAATCTGCTGGTTTGACGGCGAGGTCAATCCCTCAGCAACTCGTTGATGCTGGTCTTGCTTCGCGTACGTTCATCGACGCGCTTGACGATGACGGCGCAATATAGGTTCGGCCCCGGCTCGCCGTTTGCCATCGGTTTACCCGGCATCGTGCCGGAGACGACGACCGAATAAGGCGGCACTTCGCCGTGATAAACCTTGCCGGTGTCGCGGTCGACGATCTTGGTGGAAATTCCAAGATAAACGCCCATGCCGAGCACGGAGCCTTCGCGCACGATCACGCCCTCGACGACTTCGGAACGCGCGCCGATGAAGCAATTATCCTCGATCACGACCGGCCCGGCCTGCAGCGGTTCGAGCACGCCGCCGATGCCGACGCCGCCCGACAAGTGCACGTTTTTGCCGATCTGCGCGCAGGACCCGACGGTGGCCCAGGTATCGACCATGGTGCCTGAGTCGACTCGCGCGCCGAGATTGACGAAGGACGGCATCAGCACCACGCCCGGCGCGATGTAGGCCGAGTGCCGCACCACGCTGCCGGGCACGGCGCGAAAGCCGGCTTTCTTGAATTTCGCCGCGTTCCAGCCTTTGAATTTCGAATCGACCTTGTCCCACCAGGCCGCTTTGCCGGGTCCGCCCGCGATCACGCTCATGTCGTTGAGCCGGAACGACAGCAGCACCGCCTTCTTCAGCCATTGATTGACATGCCAGAGGCCGTCGGCCTGACGCTCGGCGACGCGCGCCTCGCCGCGGTCGAGCAGGCCGAGCGCGCTGTCGACCGCTTTGCGCACGGCGCCCTTGGTTTTCGGCCCGATCTTGTCGCGGACTTCGAAGGCGTCGTCGATGATTTTAGCAAGCTTTTCGTTTGGCATAGGCGGCCCCGGAATGCGTGTCGGCACGGGTTGTCGGTGGCCGGGGGCGGGGCTGTCAAGCCGCGCCGGCGGCCAAAAGAACAAGGCCCCAAACGGGGCCTTGTCTTGAGGTTGTAGCCTTGGCCGGGGCCGGTTAGGCCGCCTGTGCGACGACGCGCTGGTCGGTCGCCACCACCTTGGACCGCATTGGTTTGAGCACGAACAGCGCCATCGCCACCACCAGCAGATTCATTCCCGCCGTCACCAGGAACACCATGTGCCAGCTTCCGGTCGATTTCTGAATCATGTTGGCGACCGGGACCAGGAAGGCCGACGCGCCCTTTGCCGTATAGAGCAGACTCAGGTTCACGGTGGCGAATTTCGGCCCGAAGCTGTCGGTGCAGGTCGACGGAAACAGGCTGAAGATTTCGCCCCAGGTCAGGAAGATCAGGGCGGCGAACAGCACGAAGGCCCAGGGCGCGGTTCCCAGCGATCCCAGCAGCCAATAAGCGACCGCACCGAGACCGAAAGCGATCGCCATGGTGTATTCGCGGCCGATGTGGTCGGACACCCAGCCGAACAGCGGCCGCGCCGCGCCGTTGGCGACGTTGTCGACGATCAGCGCGACCGACAGCGCGGTGGCGCCGAACAGGATCGCCGTGTCCGCGACGTGGTAGTCCTTGGCGATGAGCGCAATCTGCGCCGTCGCCATCAGGCCGCTGGCCGAAACCAAAATGAACATGGCGTAGAGCACCCAGAACACGGGCGAGACCAGGACTTCGCCCGGCGCGTAGCTGCGGGCCGACTGCATGACCTTCGGCGGCGCCATTTTCGACATCGCCTCGATCTCGACCGCCTCGGGGGCGCGCAACAGCCAGGACAGCATGAAAACGATCACGCCCTGGCCGAGGCCGAACCAGAAGAAGGCGGCCTCGTAGCCGCTGCTTTCGATCACCTGGCGGATCGGCACGACGGTGATCGCGGCGCCGGCGCCGAAGCCGGCCGCGGTCAATCCGACCGCGAGCCCGCGGCGATCGGGAAACCATTTCACCGCCTGACCGACGGCGGTCGCATAGACCGCGCCGCCGCCGATGCCGGCGAGGATCGAGCCGAGGTAGAGCATGGTCAGCGTGTCGGCCTTGGACTCGACGATCCAGCCGAGCGCGATGAATACGGCGCCGAATGCGACCATCAGCTTGGGCCCGCGCTGGGGGCCGAGCTTGTCGACGATCCAGCCTTCAACCGGCGTCAGCCATGTTTCGAGGGCGACGAAAATGCTGAAGGCGAGCTGGATCGACGCCACGTCCCAGCCGTGCGCCGTGTGCATCGGACCCACGAACAGCGTCCAGCCGTATTGCAGGTTCGCGATCATGATCATGCAGATGACCCCGGCGATAAGCTGGGTCCACCGCTCGCGAGTCAAAGAATGAGTTAGTTGTGCTCCACCTTTGGCCATTTCAATTCTCCCTGGGTTTCCTGGTCTATTTTTTTGTTGTCCGTTCGGGTTGGCGCGTGCGCCACCCGGACTTTTGTGT
>DASWPX010000019.1:0-8782 GCA_036398395.1 Pseudolabrys sp.
GCTCGGTTTGTTGGTCGCGCTGGCTGCCGGCATTGCCTGGGCGCAATCGACGAACGTCGCGCCGCCCGCCGCCGTTGCGCCGGTGCCTGTCGCGCCGCAACCGGCAGCGCCCGCGGTTACACCGGCCGCACCTGCGCCGGAGGCAACCACGCCGCCTGCGGAGCCAACGCCGCCCGCCGCTGCGGTCGCGCCCCCAGCCGAAGCGCCGCCCGTCACCGTGACAGCGCCGATGCCGCCGCAGAAGCCCGCGGTCGCCGAGCCGAAACCCGACGCGATTCCGGCCAAGGTTCTATTCTCGTCCGAGAAGCTGCCGACCTTGGGCAAGGCCATGGCGATCGGCTATTACCCGCGCGGCTGTCTGCAAGGCGGCGTGCCGCTGCCGGTCACCGGACCGACGTGGCAGGTGATGCGTCTGTCGCGCAACCGCATGTGGGGCCATCCGAGCCTGGTCAAATTCCTGGAAAAATTCGCGCCGCTTGCTTCCAAGGCGACCGGCTGGAAAGGCATCCTGATCGGCGACATGGCGCAGCCGCGCGGCGGCCCGCTGCCGTTCGGTCATATGAGCCACCAGATCGGCCTCGACGTCGACATCTGGTTCATGCCGATGCCCGATCACGTGCTCAGCAACGACGAGCGCGAGAAGACCTCGGCCATCAACGTCGTCGCGGACGACTGGAAGCACATCAATCCGAAAACCTGGACGCCGCAGCACCTCGCCTTCATCAAGACCGCCGCCGAGCAGCCCGAAGTCGAGCGCGTGCTGGTCAATGCCGCGATCAAACAGGAACTGTGCAGGATCGAGGACAAGAAGAAAGACGGCTGGATGGCCAAGGTGCGCCCCTGGTACGGTCACCATGACCACATCCATGTGCGGCTGGAATGCCCCGAGGGCTCGCCGAACTGCCGCAAGCAGCCGCCGGTACCGGGCGACGACGGCTGTGCGCCCAAGGCGCTGGACTACTGGTTCTCCGATAAGGTACTGCATCCGAAAATCGTGACGCCGGCGAAGCCGCCGCGGCCCTTGATGCTCTCGGACTTGCCGCCGGCCTGCAAAAACATTCTAGACGCGCCGGCGAAGTCGGCGCTGAAAAGCGAAAACTGATGCGCCTTTGCCGATTTGCCGATAATCGCCTCGGATTGGTCGAGGGCGACCGCGTCAAGGACGTGACCGCCGCGCTCGATGTCTTGCCGGCCGCGCGCTACCCGTTGCCGAACTTCGACCTGCTGGTCGCACATCTGCCGGAGCTGCGCGGCGCCGTCACGGCCGCGGCCAAGGGCGCCAAGACCTACGCGCTCGGCGAATGCGCCCTGCTCAGCCCGATCGCCAATCCCGGCAAGATCGTGGCCGCGCCGGTCAACTACAAAAAACATCTCGAAGAAGCGCGTGCCGACGCCGAAATCCATCATCAGAACCAAGTCGCCGAGATCCAACGCGTCGGCCTGTTCCTGAAAGCGAGCAGTTCGGTGATCGGCCCGAGCCAAGGCATCGCCGTCCGGCATTCCGACCGGCGCACCGACCACGAAATCGAACTCGCGGTCGTGATCGGCAGCAAGGCCTCGCGCGTCACCCGCGAGCGCGCATTCGATCACATCGCCGGCTATTGCATCGGCTTCGACATCACCGTGCGCGGTCCGGAGGAGCGCTCGTTGCGCAAATCGGTCGACAGCTACACGGTGCTGGGACCCGCCTTCGTCAGCGCCGATGAGGTGAGCGATCCGGGAAATCTCGACCTCAAATTGACGGTGAACGGCGAGGTGCGCCAACAGGCCAACACACGCGATCTCATTATCGATATCGCCGACCTGATCGTGTTCGCCTCGTCGTTCTACACGCTGATGCCGGGCGACGTGCTGTTGACCGGCACGCCGGAAGGCGTCGGCCCGATCAAGCCCGGCGACGTCCTCGATGCCTCGATTTCGCAGATCGGATCGATGCAGGTGAAAGTGCGCTAGGCAGCGCTGACCGGCAGCACGTTGGTGTATTTCACCTGCTCGAGCGCGAAACTCGATTCGATCGAGGCGATGCCCTCGATGCGCGTGAGCTTCTGCTTCAGGAAGCGCTCGTAGGCGGCGAGATCCGGCACCACGACGCGCAGCCAGTAGTCGCGCGGGCCCGTCATCAGATAGCACTCCAGCACTTCCGGCCAGCGCGCGATGGTCTTGGCGAACTTGTCGAGCAGTTCTTCCCTCTGCTTCTCCAGCTTGACCGAAACGAAGACGCTGACCGGCAGCCCCACCGCCCGCTGGTCGAGCAGGGCGACATAACGCGCGATCACGCCGGATTTTTCGAGGATGCGCACGCGGCGCAGGCAAGGCGATGACGACAGCCCGACCTTGCCGGCCAAGTCAGCAAGACTCATGCGGCCGTCGTTCTGCAACAGGGCCAGGATTTTCAGGTCAACCGCGTCGAACGCCGCTTCTGGCATAATCCACCTTTTTTGACTTCATTACTGATATAATGATCCAATTCTGACGCTAATAATAGCGTGGTTTGGCAGGCATCGCCACGCTTGAATCCCCATAATCCCAGAAATGGACAACCGGCAATCGGCAGACAAATTGGCGGCCCTTGCAGCGCTTGAGCGCAAGGTGCTCTGGCTCGCGAGCTGGACGATCCATAACGCCAATCATCTGCGCGACAGCGACGACGGCCTGAAGGTCGGCGGCCATCAGGCCTCGTCGGCCTCGCTCGCCACCATCATGACCGCGCTTTATTTCGACGTGCTGCGGCCACAGGACCGCGTTGCGGTCAAGCCGCATGCCTCGCCGATTTTCCACGCCATCCAATATCTGCTCGGCAAGCAGACGCAGGAAAAACTCGAAGCCTTCCGCGGCTACAAGGGTGCGCAGAGTTATCCCTCGCGCACCAAGGACGCCGACGACGTGGATTTCTCCACCGGCTCGGTGGGCCTGGGCGTGGCGCAGACTTTGTTCTCATCGCTGACGCAGGATTACGTGCGTGCGCATGGCTGGGGCCTGGACCGGCCGGAAGGCCGCATGGTTGCGCTCGTCGGCGACGCCGAACTCGACGAAGGAAACATTTTCGAGGCGCTGCTCGAAGGCTGGAAGCAGGGCCTGCGCAATTGCTGGTGGATCGTCGATTACAACCGGCAGAGCCTCGACGCCGTGGTGCGCGAAGGCCTGTGGGAACGCTACGAGCAGCTATTCAAGAATTTCGGCTGGGATGTCGTCATCGTCAAATACGGCTCGCTGCAGCAGGCCGCGTTCAAGGAACCGGGCGGCGCTAGGCTGAAAGCCTGGATCGATAATTGTCCGAACCAGCTTTACTCGGCACTGGTCTTTGCCGGCGGCGCGGCTTGGCGCAAACGGCTCACCGACGAGATCGGCGACCAGGGCGACGTGTCGAAACTCATCGAGAAGCGTTCCGATGATGAACTCGCGGCGCTCATGAACAATCTTGGGGGCCACGACATGCCGGCAGTGCTCGACGCCTTGCACGGCGCGCACGCCGAAAAGCCGACCTGCTTCATCTGCTACACAGTGAAAGGTTTCGGCCTGCCGATGGCCGGCCACAAGGACAACCATGCCGGCCTGATGACGCCGGCGCAGATGGAGATTTTCCAGAAGGCCATGAGGGTGCGGCCGGGCCACGAATGGGACAAGTTCGAAGGCCTGACGCAGTCGGCCGAGACGCTCCAGAATTTTCTCGAGCGCGTGCCCTTCGCCGCCGACAAGGCGCGGCGTCTGAGCGCGCCCATCATCGATGTCCCGGAGCAGCTCGCGGTCACCATCACGCCGACGATGGCGACCCAGACCGGCTTCGGCGCGCTGCTCAACGAGATCGGCCGCGGCGACAGCGACTTCGCGCGGCGCATCGTCACCACCTCGCCCGATGTCACCGTCTCGACCAATCTCGGGCCCTGGGTGAACCGGCGCGGCCTGTTCGCGCGCGAGAAGATGGCCGACACCTTCAAGAGCGAGCGCATCCCCTCGACCTTCAATTGGGAGTTCTCGCCCAAGGGCCAGCATATCGAACTCGGCATTGCCGAGATGAACCTGTTCATCAACCTGTCGGCGCTCGGCCTGTCGCATTCGATCAATGGCGAACGCCTGCTGCCGGTCGGAACGCTTTACGACCCCTTCATCGCGCGCGGCCTCGATGCGCTCAATTACGCCTGTTACCAGGACGCCCGCTTCATGGTGGTGGCCACACCGTCCGGTATTACGCTCGCCGGCGAAGGCGGCGCGCACCAGTCTATCTCAGAACCGCTGATCGGACTGGCGCAGGACGGCCTGGCGTCGTTCGAGCCGGCTTACGTGGATGAGTTGGCCGTCATCATGCGCTGGGCCTTCGATTACATGCAGAAAAGTGACGGCGAAGTTTCAGAAAGAAATTGGCTGCGCGACGAAACCGGCGGCTCCGTCTATCTGCGGCTGTCGACACGGCCCATCGAACAGATCCAGCGCGAGATGACGCCGGAATTGCGCGGCGGAATCGTCGATGGCGCCTACTGGCTGCGCAAGCCGGGACCGAACTGCCAGGTGATCGTCGCCTACACCGGTGCCATCGCGCCGGAAGCGATCGAGGCCGTCGGCCTGATGGCGGAAGACCGCCGCGATGTCGGCTTGCTTGCCGTCACTTCCGCCGACCGCCTCAACGCCGGCTGGACCGCCGCGCAGCGTGCCCGCGAACGCGGTTTGGTGCATGCGCGCTCGCATATTGAGCGGCTGCTGGCCGACGTGCCGGCGAATTGCGGTATGGTCACGGTGCTGGACGCTCATCCGGCGACGCTCGCCTGGCTCGGCGCGGTCGCCGGCCATCGCACACGCTCGCTTGGCGTCGAACATTTCGGCCAGACCGGCTCGCTCGCCGCGCTCTATGAGCACTACGGCATCGACGCGAATTCAATCGTCGCCGCCGCGCAGGCCATTACGCCGGGCAGGCCGATAAGGCATTTGAAGGCGCTGTGACGCGTGCCCCGGACGCGATGCAGCACGTAGTGCTGCTTCGGAGATCCGGGGCCCAGGTTGATTTGTAAAGCTGGGTCCCGGGTCTGTAGCGCATCACTTCGTGCTGCGCTGCGCCGGGACACACTACTTCCCATCTTCCAAAATCATCGCCGCGCCTTTTTCGGCAATCATCATGGTCGGCGAGTTGGTGTTGCCCGAGGTGATCGAAGGCATCACCGACGCGTCGATCACCCGGAGCCGGTCGACGCCGATCACGCGCAGGCGCGCGTCGACAACGGCGCCGGCATCGTCGTCGCGGCCCATCCTGGCGGTGCCGACGGGATGAAAGATCGTGGTGCCGATATCGCCGGCGGATTTGATGAGGCCCGCCTCGTCGTCGCGCACCTGCGGGCCGGGCAGATATTCGACCGGCGAATATTTCTGCAAGGCCGGCTGCGCCACGATGCGGCGCGTGATGCGGATCGACTCGGCGGCCACGCGCCGGTCCTCCGGCGTCGTCAGATAGTTCGGGTCGATCGACGGCGCGTCGTTCGGATCGGCGGATTTGAGCGTCAGTTTGCCGCGGCTGGTCGGCCGCACATTGGCGACGCTCGCGGTAAAGGCCGGGAACGGATGCAGCGGATCGCCGAACTTGTCGAGCGATAGCGGCTGGATGTGATACTGCAGATCGGCGCGGTCGAGCGAAGGGTCGGACTTGGTGAAGGCGCCGAGTTGCGACGGCGCCATGGTCAAAGGCCCGCGCCGGAACAGCGCGTAGTTTAGCCCCATGCCGGCGCGCGCAAGCAGCGACGAATACATTTCGTTCAGCGTGCGGATACCGCTGACCTTGTAGATCGTACGCAATTGCAGGTGATCGTGCAGATTGGCACCGACGCCAGGCTTGTCCAGCAGCAGTGGAATGCCGAATTGCGCGAGATGCGCGGCCGGCCCGACACCGGACAACATCATGATCTGCGGCGAGCCGATGGCGCCGGCCGCCATGATGACTTCGCCGCGGCTTTTGGCGCTGCGCACTTCGCCGTTCTGCCGCCAGCGCACGCCGGTGGCGCGCTTGCCCGTAAACACCAGGCTCTCGACCATGCAGCCGGTTTCCAGGCGCAGGTTTTGCCGGTGCAAGACCGGCTTGAGGAAGCCGCGCGCCGCCGACCAGCGCCGTCCGCGCTTCTGGTTGACGTGGAAATAGCAGGAGCCCGCATTGTCGCCGGCATTGAAATCGTCGACCGGCGGAATGCCGTATTGCGCCGCCGCCTCGCGCCAGGCGTCGATGATGTCCCAGCGCGTGCGTGGATATTCCACGCGCCATTCGCCGCCGACCGAATGATGATCGCTGGCGCCGAGGAAATTGTGTTCGTGCTTCTTGAAGTAAGGCAGCACGTCGTCCCATGACCAGCCTGGCAGTCCGAGCTGTCGCCAATGGTCGTAGTCGCCGGCCTGACCGCGCATGTAGACCATGGCATTGATGGCGGACGAGCCGCCGATCACCTTGCCGCGCGGGTAGTTGAGGGAGCGGCCATTGAGCCCCGGCTGCGGCGCAGTCTTGAACATCCAGTCCGAGCGCGGATTGCCGATGGCGAACAGATAGCCGACCGGAATGTGGAACCAGATCCAGTTGTCGCGGCCACCGGCTTCGAGCAGCAGCACGCGCTTGGAGGGATTCGCGGACAGACGGTTGGCCAGCACGCAGCCGGCCGAGCCCGCGCCGACAATGATGTAATCGAACTCGCCTTCGATAGGCGAAGCTTCCGCCATTTCCATCCCCTGATACCCTTTTGAGGCCGGACTTTACCTTGCCCGGCGGGACTTGCTAGGGTCGGCCAAGACCCGCGGCGCGCTGTGCGTGTGCCGCAATAACGGAACGGCGGTTCCGGATCGGTCGTTTTTCACCTTAGTCACATTCGCACGCTGCCGCCGTGAGCGTTTCCATTGAAACACAAGGAGCCGCCATGCGCATCAGCGCCCGCAATCAGATCAAAGGTAAAATCCTGGACGTCACCAAAGGCGCGACCACGTCGCATGTGCGGGTCGAGATCGCGCCGGGTCAGATCGTCACCGCGTCGATTACCAACGAGGCGGTCGACGATCTCGGCCTGAAGGCCGGCGGCGCCGCGATCGTCGTCATCAAGGCGTCGGACGTCATGATCGCCATCCCGTAGGAGTATCTCATGCGCCGCTGTTTTCTTGTGCTCGTTGCCTTGCTGATTGCCGCGCCGGCCTTGGCGCAGGAGCCGGTCGGCTGCGACAAGTTCAAATGGCCGCTGAATCAGGAAAAGGCGTTGCTTGCGAGCGCGAAGCCGGTGGAGTCGGGCGGCGATGTGCAGCAATCGCTCGCGGCGGCGGTGACGGTGACCCTGGTGCCTTTTGCCGACGCCAAGCTGCCGACGCCGCCCTCGCGCGCACCGAAGTCGCCCGATTCTTACGCCGGTTTCGTGCGCGTGCCTTCGCCGCCGAAAGCGGGGACCTATCGTGTAACGCTGTCGCAAGGCGCCTGGGTCGATGTGGTTCAGGATGAGCATGCGGTTAAGTCGGGCGCATTCAGCGGCGCGACCGGCTGTGAGGGAGTGCGCAAGAGCGTGAAGTTCGACCTGACCGCGACACCTTTTATCATCGAACTCAGCGGCACCACGGCGCACGCCATTGGCGTCGTCGTGACGCAAGATTGAAATCGATACTGAAATCGGAACTTTACCGCGCCCGCCGCGGCCTGCTAGCTTGTATTCAATGACCCGGAACGCGCCGTAAGCGCGTTTCGATTGCCGGAACGGCGCTTCCGCAGCGGTCGCATTCTGCACTTACACCTCGCATGCGCGCGGCGTTTTGCCGCGTGCCGTGCCTATCAAGGAGCGCCGCCATGTTCCGTTTTACCCGCTTTATTGCCGCCGCCGCGCTGATCGCGGTCGCGTTGCCGCTTCCAGGCGCCTTCGCCCAGGAAAAATCCATCACGGTATTCGCCGCGGCCTCGATGAAGAACGCGCTCGACGACGCCAATGACGCCTTCACCAAGGCGACCGGCGTCAAGGTAACGGCGAGCTACGCCGCCTCCTCCGCGCTGGCCAAGCAGATCGAAAGCGGCGCACCGGCCGACGTGTTCATCTCCGCCGATCTGCAATGGATGGATTACGTTGCCGGCAAGAACCTGATCAAGCCGGACACGCGGATCAACCTGCTCGGCAATAAATTGGTGCTGATCGCGCCGGCCGACTCCAAACTCGCGAATGTGCCTATCGCGCAAGGCTTCGACATCGCCAAGCTGGCCGGCGACGGCCGCATCGCGGTCGCCGACGTCAAAGCGGTGCCGGCCGGGCTTTATGCCAAGGCGGCGCTCGAGAAGCTCGGAAGCTGGACGGCCGCGGAGCCGAAACTGGCGATGGCCGAGAACGTGCGCGCGACGCTCGCCTTCGTGGCGCGCGGTGAAACGCACATCGGCATCGTTTACGAGACCGACGCCAAGGTGGAACCGAAGGTGAAAATCGTCGGCACGTTCCCGGACGGCTCGCACCCGGCGATCGTCTATCCGGTGGCAGCGATCACGGCGGGTACCAGCCCGGCGGCCGCCAGCTATCTCACTTTCCTGCGCGGCGCGGCCGCCAAGGCGACCTTCGAGAAATACGGCTTCAGCTTTCTGATCAAGCCTGTTTCCTAGGAGCGCAACCCGCCATTGCTCGATCTCTCCCCTCAGGAATGGGTCGCGGTCCAGCTCTCGCTGCGGGTCGCGGTGGTGGCGACGCTGGTCGCGTTGCCGTTCGGCGTCGCGATCGCCCTTTTGCTGGCGCGCAAGGACTTCTGGGGCAAATCGCTGCTCGACGCGCTGGTCCATCTGCCGCTGGTGCTGCCGCCGGTGGTGACCGGCTAT
>DASWPX010000020.1:0-10165 GCA_036398395.1 Pseudolabrys sp.
GGCGACGCGGTGGATCGCGATCTAGCGTCGCAGGATGTCCGCCTCACCATGGGCGGCGAGCCGACCTTCATATCGATCGACGATTTCGAATCCGCCGAATGGAATACGTCCGCGGTCGGGCCGACCAAGCGGGCGCTGGCCGACAAGCTGATCCGCCGGCTGCGCCTGCGCTTCGCGCCGAACGGTTTCCTGCATTACGGGCAGGGCAAGTGGTATCCGGGCGAAAGCCTGCCGCGCTGGGCGTTCTCTCTATATTGGCGCAAGGACGGCGAACTGATCTGGAGCGATCCCGCACTGATCGCCAAGGAGGACGGGCCGCGCGACGCGACCATCGACCAGGCCGAACGCATCACGGTCGATATCGCCCACCGGCTCGGCGTCGATCCGGACTATGCCTTGCCGGCTTTCGAAGACCCGACGTACTGGATGCTGAAAGAGTCCGCTCTGCCGCCTAACGTCGATCCGTCCGATCCCAAGATCGACGATCCGGAAACGCGCGCCCGCTTTGTGCGCACGTTCGACCGTGGCTTGTCGCAGCCTTCCGGTTTCGTGCTGCCGGTGCAGCGCTGGAACGCCGAAGCGACCGACCGCCGCTGGAAAAGCGAAAAGTGGAATCTGCGCCGCGGCAAATTGTTTCTGGTGCCGGGCGATTCGCCGGTCGGTTTCCGGCTGCCGCTCGGGGCGCTGCCCTGGGTGCCGCCGGAAGAGTACCCATTTATCCAGCAGCAGGACCCCAGCGAACCGCGCCCGCCGCTGCCGTCGCATGAGCACATCACCCAGTTCTATAATCAGGGCGGCAGTTCGGACGAGGCGAGCGCCAATCGCCAGACCCGCATCGAGCAGATCGCGGCCCTGGGCGCGGTGCGCACGGCGCTGTCGATCGAGCCGCGCGACGGCGTGATCTGCGTCTTCATGCCGCCGGTCGAAAGGCTGGAAGAATATCTCGAACTGATCGCGGCCATCGAACTGGCCGCGCGCGACATCGGCTGTCCGGTTCATATCGAAGGCTATTCGCCGCCGACCGATCCGCGCCTCAACATGATCCGCGTCACGCCAGACCCCGGCGTAATTGAGGTGAATGTGCACCCGGCCGCCAATTGGCGCGAGGCGGTCGAGACCACCACGATCCTTTACGAAGAAGCGCGCCAGTGCCGGCTCGGCACCGACAAGTTCATGATCGATGGCCGCCATATCGGCACCGGCGGCGGCAACCATGTCGTGCTTGGCGGCGCGACGCCGGCCGACTCGCCGTTCCTGCGGCGGCCCGATCTGCTGCGCAGCCTTGTGCTTTATTGGCAGCGTCATCCCTCGCTATCTTACATGTTCTCGGGTCTGTTCGTCGGACCGACCAGTCAGGCCCCGCGCATGGACGAGGCGCGGCATGACGGTCTCTACGAACTCGAGATCGCGCTCGATCTGATGCCGAAGGAAGACGCCGGCGGCGTGCCGCCCTGGCTGGTCGATCGCCTGTTCCGCAATATTCTCGCCGACGTCACCGGCAACACGCACCGCGCCGAAATCTGCATCGACAAACTCTATTCGCCCGACAGTCCGACCGGCCGTCTCGGCCTGATCGAGTTCCGTTCGTTCGAGATGCCGCCCGATCCGCGCATGAGCCTGGCGCAGCAGCTTCTCATTCGCGCACTGGTCGCCGTGTTCTGGCGCGAGCCGCAATACGGCAAATTGATCCGCTGGGGTACGACGCTGCATGACCGGTTCATGCTGCCGCATTTCGTGTGGCAGGATTTCCTGGGCGTGCTCGCCGATCTCGGCCGCGCCGGTTATCCTTTCGATCCGGAATGGTTCAAGGCACAGCTTGAATTCCGCTTCCCATTCTACGGCGCGGTCGAATATGGCGGCGTCAAGCTCGAGCTGCGCCAAGCGCTCGAACCGTGGCACGTGCTGGCCGAGGAGAGCGCCGGCGGCGGCACGGTCCGTTTCGTCGATGCCTCCGTCGAACGCCTCCAGGTCAAGGCCGACGGATTTGTCGCCGGGCGCCATCTCGTCACCTGCAACGGCCGGAGGCTGCCCATGACCTCCACCGGCGAATCGGAAGAGGCGGTCGCCGGCGTCCGCTTCAAGGCCTGGCAACCCGCCTCGGGCCTGCACCCGACCATCCCCGTGCACGCGCCGCTGACTTTCGATCTGGTCGATCTGTGGAATGGGCGCTCGTTGGGCGGTTGCGTTTATCATGTCGCCCATCCCGGCGGGCGCAACTACGACACCTTTCCGGTGAATTCCTACGAAGCCGAGGCCCGTCGGCTGGCACGATTCCAGGATCACGGGCATACTGCCGGACCCGTGGATCCGCCTCCCGAGGAGGTCGCGGGCGAATTTCCGCTGACGCTCGATCTGCGCCGGAGCATCGGCCGCTGATCGGCACGGGCGATGAGGAGATGCAATGAGCGCCTCAGGGCTGGCTCCGAAATCGCCTGGCGCCTGGTACGCGAAATACGCGCCATTGCCCGGCATTCCCGACGAATTCATCGGCAACGACGGCAAGCCGCGCGCGTCCTGGCAGAACTTCCTCGAGCAGATCGACGCCGACGACAGCGAGCGCTCGCTCGCCGCGGCCGCCCGGCGTATCCGCGATATCGAAGTCTCGTACCGCGTTCACGGCGAGACCGGCGAACGCGCCTGGCCGATGAGCCGGTTGCCACTGCTGATCGAGGAGGGCGATTGGAAAGAGATCGCTGCCGGCGTCGCGCAACGCGCCTCGGTGATCGAAGCGCTGCTTGCGGACGTCTATGGCGCCGGCCGGCGGGTTGCCGACGGCATCGTGCCGGCGGCCGTGGTCGCCGGCAGCCAGGATTACTTGCGCCCCATGGTCGGCATGAAGCCGCCGGGCGGTCACTGGATGAATGTCTACGCCGCCGATCTTGGCCGGGGGCCCGACGGCCGCTGGTGGGTGATCGGCGACCGTGCGCAGGCGCCGTCGGGTGCGGGTTACGCGCTGGAAAATCGGCTGGTGATGTCGCGCGCCTGGCCGGCGCGCTACCGCAGCATGAACGTCGAGCGCCTTGCGCCGTTCTTCCGCGCCTTTCGTTCGTCGCTTGCGGAATCAGCCGAACGTTCGGAGCCGCGCATCTGCCTGCTGACGCCCGGGCCCTACAGCGAAACTTATTTCGAGCAGGCTTACCTCGCACGCTATCTCGGCTTCCTCCTGGTCGAGGGCGACGATCTGGTCGTCCACCAGGGTCTCACGCATGTGCGCACCATTGCGGGCCTCAAGCGCGCCGATGTGATCTGGCGGCGCGTCGATTCCGATTTCATCGATCCGCTCGAACTGAACGGCCGGTCGCGTCTCGGCGTACCGGGTATCCTGTCGGCGATGCGCAACGGTCATACCGCAGTCGCCAACGTGCCGGGGTCCGGTTTTGCCGAATCGCGCGCCCTCATGAATTTCATGCCCGCGATCGCCGAGCATCTTCTGGGCGAGGATTTGCGCATGCCGAACATCGCGACGTGGTGGTGCGGCGGCCGCGAGGCGCATCGCAAGGTGCTGGCCAATTTCGATTCGATGGCGATCGCCGGCGCCTTCGGCAACAATATTCCGGGTTTTGAATCCGAGCAGCAGGTCCTCCCCGGCAGCCTTCCGCCCGCCGAACGCGCGCGTTTGTTCGACGCGGTCGAAGCCCGCGGCCTCGATTATGTCGGGCAGGAAGTCGTGCGCCTGTCCACCGCGCCGGTCTGGAACGAGGGAGAACTGGTGCCGCGTCCTTTCGTGCTGCGCGTGTTTGCCACCGTCACGCCAGACGGTTGGAAAGTCATGCCCGGCGGATTTTGCCGGATTTCGGCCCGCCCCGACGCACGCGCGGTCACCATGGGCGAAAACGTTCAATCGGCCGACGTGTGGGTCTTGTCGTCCAAACCGGTCGTCATGGAAACGCTGCTGCCGGCAAATGAAGACATCAGGATCAGACGGCTGCTCGGCAATCTTCCGAGCCGCGCGGCCGATAATCTATTCTGGTACGGCCGCTATCTCGAGCGTGCCGAAGCGACCTTGCGCGTGGTGCGCTGCCTTTGCGCGCGCAGCCTGGAAATCGATCTGTCTTCCGGCGACGTGTCGAAGTCGCTCGCGCATCTCGCCCATCAGCTCGTCGCCTGGGGTGCGGTCTCGGCGGAAAACGAAAATGCGCCGACGCTCAAGATCGTCAGGCAGGCTCTATGCGATGAAGAGGCAAACGGCTCCGGTCTTTCCGGCGTGCGTCTGGCCCGCAACGCCGGCTCCATCATCCGCGAGCGCATATCGACCGACGCCTCCAAGCTTCTGCGCATGCTCGACAGTCACCTGACCAAGCCGGGCGACTTGACGACCGAAGCCGACGTGTTCGAGGCGGCCGACCGCGGCCTGCAGATGCTCGCCGCGCTGGCCGGGCTCGAGCAGGAAAACATGAACCGCAGCGCCGGCTGGCGTTTCCTCGACATGGGTCGGCGCACCGAGCGCGCCATCAATACATGCCGTTTGGCGCGGACCTTCGCCGCCGAGCAAGCGACCGCCGATGACCTCGACGTGCTGCTCGATCTGATCGACTCGCAGATCACCTATCGCTCGCGTTACGTGACCGGCATCGCCTTGGCGCCGGTGCGCGACATGGTGCTGCTGGACCCGTTCAATCCGCGGTCGGTGGGTTTCCAGGTCGAATTGATCAACCAGCACATCGCCACCTTGCCGGCCCTGCACGAAGACGGTCTGCTGGAAGAGCCGCGCCAGATCGTCGAGAAATTGGCGACCGAGATTGCCACGTCGGTCGCCGGCAATCTCGAAAACTCGATCATCCTGGCGCTCGAGCAGAAAATATCGAGTTTCGCCGATGCCGTGGCTTCGCGTTACTTCCTGCAGCGGCCGGAAATTGCGGTCGGCATGAGTTCGAGCGGACTTGCGTGATTTATAATATTCGGCATCTGACGGCCTATTCCAATGAATCGTCCGTCGCGTCCGCGAAACTGGCGTTGCGCCTGACGCCGCGCAACGAAGCCGGGCAGCGCTGCGCCGAGCATCATCTGAACATTCTGCCGGCGCCAAAGTCGATTACGATCGAACGTGATTTCTACGATAATCTCGTCAACGTCGTCATCATCGACACGCCGCACAAGGAGCTCACCATCGAATCAGTCTCGACCGTCGAGGTGAAGCGCGAGCCGGCGCCGGCTGTTGCAGGCATGGAATGGGAGAAAGTCGCGGACGTGGCGTTGTCGGAACGCGATCTCACCGGAACCGCGCCGGCGCACTTCTTGTTCGCCAGTCCGCAGGTCGAATTGTCCGCCGGCGTCACGCGTTATGTGCACGAGAGTTTCTCGAAAGGCCGCGGGATTCTCGAAGGAGCCCGTGAACTAATCCGTCGGATCAAGGGCGACTTCGCTTTCGACAAGGAAGCGACGGAAATCTCGACGCCGCTGGCCCAGGCTTTCGCCGAGCGGCACGGCGTATGTCAGGACTTCGCGCATATCATGATCGCGGGCTTGCGCGGGTTGGGCCTGCCGGCCGCCTATGTGAGCGGTTACATCCGCACTATACCGCCGCCCGGCAAGAAGCGGCTTGAAGGTGCGGACGCGACCCACGCCTGGGTGTCGGTATGGTGCGGTGCCGATACCGGCTGGGTTGGGTTCGATCCAACGAACGCCGTCGAGGCCGCCAACGATCACATCGCGCTTGCCGTCGGCCGCGATTTTTCCGACGTCTCGCCGGTCTACGGCGTTTTTGTCGGTTCCGGCGCCAGCGAACTCGAAGTCGAGGTCGACGTTATTCCCGTCGCGTCATAAGCGGATCCGACCGATTTGCGCCTAACCTGAAAGTCGCCTGGATTTTTCCGGCGCGACAACTCATAATTGGTCGCATGGAATTGCGCCATCTCAGGTATTTTGTGGCTGTTGCCGAAGAATTGCATTTTGCGCGTGCCGCCCATCGACTCAATATTTCAGCACCGACGCTCAGCAATCAGATCAAGGCCTTGGAGACGATTCTCGGCGCCCAATTGCTGTCGCGACGAACCAGGAGCGCCGTCGTACTGACGCAAACGGGGAAGCGGTTTCTCGAGGAAGCAAGCGCGACGCTCAGGCAGGCGGATAACGCTCAGCTCGTCGGCAAGCGGGCCGCGCGGGGCGATATCGGAACCATTGCGGTTGGCTACATTCTTTCGGCGAGCTGCATCGGATTGCTGCCGGAATTGATCGCGCGCTTCCGCAAAGAACATCCGAGCGTCTCCTTTCAGATCAGCCGGATGGAAACGTTCCCCCAAATGAAAGCCGTCATCGACGGAAGTCTCGACCTGGGCATCATCCGGGTTCCGCAACGCTATCCTGCTGAGCTTGCGGGCTTCGTGATCGATCGACATCCCTACTGCGTCGCGCTGCCGGCAAATCATCATTTGGCCAAGCGAAAACGCCTCACGCTCGCGGTCCTTGCGAAAGAGACTTTTGTCTCGGCGTCGATGGAAATGGAAATCGGCTTCTGGGGAAACATGGGCGCCATTACAAAGGCGGGCCAAACCCCCTATATCGCCGAGCGGGCGCGTGACATTTTCTCGGTTCTGACGCTCGTCGCCGCCGGCGTTGGCATCGGCATTATCTCGGAGCCGATGCAGAATGTGAAAATACCGGGTATCGTCTACCGGCCGATCGCGGGACCGCTGCAAGGCGCCGAAATCGCCGTGGTCCATCGCAAGAACGAAGGCTCGCCGGCCGTAAAATCTTTCCTTCATTTATTGCAGAAGAGGGCGCATGCGGTCGCTTGACGATACATGGTCTATCTGCCGATTGGATCGCCACCGTAGCCTGTTGTGCGGCAGAATTTTTGAGGTCGATGCAGATGCATGATGCAGGGGTGAGGCTTCCGCTGCTGCTTCAGCCTATCGCTTTGCGGGGCATCTTCGCGCGCAATCGTATTGTCGTGTCGCCGATGTGCCAATACGAATCGCGAGAGGGCGGCCCAACCGACTGGCACCTGGTCAGCCTTGGAAAATATGCCATCGGCGGTGCCGGCATCGTGTTCACCGAGGAGACCGCGGTCGAAGAGCACGGCCGCAAGACCTACGAGTGCGCCGGGATTTATTCCGACCGTCATGTCCCGGCCTATCGCAGGATTACCGATTTTATTCGGAGCCAGGGCGCAATTCCCGCCATTCAACTCGGTCATGCGGGAAGAAGGGCTTCCAGCGACGCGCCCTGGACCGGCTTCAAGCCGCTGGACGAGGGCGACGCCGCGCGTGGCTTGAAGCCATGGCCCGGCGTGTCGTCGAGCGCGATTGCCGCCTCGCGCGAAGGTTCGCAAGTGCCGGTCGAGATGTCGCTTGGCGACATCCGCAATATGATTCAGGTCTGGCGGGAAGCAGCACGCCGCAGCGCCGATGCTGGGTTCGATATTTGCGAAATTCACGGCGCCCACGGTTATCTGATCCACCAGTTTCTCAGTCCGCTCGCGAACCGGCGCAACGACGCCTATGGCGGCGATCTGGGCGGCCGCATGCGCTTTGCGCTCGAAATCGCTGAAGTGGTGCGCCAGGAATGGCCGGATGATCGGCCGCTGTTCTTTCGCTGTTCGGCCACCGACGGTCCCGAAGGGCGCTGGACCATGGAAGACACAGTCGTTCTGTCTCGCGAGCTTGCGCGGCGCGGCGTGGATGTCATCACGTGTTCGTCGGGCGGAATCGGCGGGCCCATCAATACCGAAATCGTGCCGCGCAAGCCCGGCTATCACGTTGCCTATGCGGAGCGCGTGCGGCGCGAGGCCGGAGTCAAATCCGTCGCGGTCGGGCTGATCACGGAGGCGCGCCAGGCCGAGCAGATTCTTGAAGCCGGGCAAGCCGATCTCATCGCACTGGCGCGCGAATTGCTTTACGACCCGCATTGGCCCGTTCATGCGGCCAAGGAATTGGGCATCGAGAACTATCTCGATCTGCTGCCGCGCGGCCTTTCCTGGTGGCTAAAGCGCCGGGAGGAAGTCCGCCGGCTTAAGTCGCCTTGATTTCAAAGGAAGGGAAGTCGCGACTTTTCGACAGGGAAACAACCATGAACCGCCATTCGATCGCCGTCGCGATCTTGTTTTTGGGTATGTTGTTTTCTCCGGTTTGCGCGCTGGCGCAATATCCGACGAAGCCCGTACACGTTGTGGTGCCTTATCCCGCGGGCGGCGCGGTGGATAATTTCGCACGCGTATTGTCGCAACACCTTGCGGAAGAATGGAATCAACAAGTCTTGGTGGACAATCGGCCGGGCGCCAGCACAATGATCGGCGCCGAGCAGGTCGCTAAATCGCTGCCCGACGGCTACACGCTCTTGCTGAGCGCGGATCTGACCTTTGTGATTGCTCCGCATCTTTATGCCAAAATTCCATACGATCCGGTGCGGGATTTTGCGCCGATCACATCGCTGGTCTCGGCGACCCAGGTGCTGGTCGTCAATCCTGCGCTCCCCGTAAAGACGGTGGCCGATCTCATCGCGCTCGCAAAATCCAAGCCGGGAGAACTGACGTACGGATCGTTCGGCATCGGCTCGACCGGGCATCTCAATATGGAGATGCTGCAATCGATGACCGGCGTCCGCTTCAGTCACATTCCATATACGGGAGCCGCGCCGGCGATGGCCGATGTGATCGGCGGCCACATCGGCTTTATGTTTGCGGCCATCAGCATCGTCAAAGGCAACGTAAATTCGGGAAATTTGCGGATGATCGGTGTTGGCAGCGAACGGCGCAGCAGCGAATTCCCGGACGTGCCGACAATTGCCGAATCGGGCGTGCCGGGCTTTGAAGCAAAATCGTGGTTCGGCTTGGTGGCGCCGGCCGGCGTCCCTCCGGAAATCGTAACCAAGATCAACCGCGATGTGACGAAAGTGATTTCCGACCCGGCTTTTGCGTCGCAATATTTATCCTCGCAAGGGCTGGAGCCGATCGTCGGTAGCCCCGAACAATTTGCCGAATTTATGCGTGGCGAGACCGTCAAGTGGGGCAAGGTCGTCCAGGATGCAAAACTGCAATTGCAGTAGCACGCGGGTCTGGAGTTGAATGCCGGATAGCGGCTCGGCGGTCTCTGGTGGCGTCGACAAACTTGCGCTATTGGCAGTCACCATCCACGTCGTTCCCTTATCAAGCCTCGGGATTCCATCATGAGTGCGGCGTTGCCCCCATCCGTGGACGTCGTCGTCGTCGGCGCCGGCAATGCGGCCTTTTGCGCGGCTCTGGCCGCGGCCGAACAAGGTGTCTCCGTGCTGGTGCTGGAGCGCGCGCCGGAGGAAGAGGCTGGCGGCAACAGCCGCTTCACCGCCGGCGCGTTCCGCTGCGTCTACGATGGCGTCGAAGACCTGCGCGCACTGATGCCGGACCTGACCGACGAGGAGGTGTCGAAGTCCGACTTCGGCACCTATACCGAGGAAAAGTTTTTCGACGACATGGGCCGCGTCACCGAATATCGCACCGATCCCGACCTGTGAGAAACCCTGATCAAGCGCAGCAAGACGACCATGCTGTGGATGCGCGACAAGGGCGTGCGCTTCATGCCGATCTGGGGCCGGCAGGCCTACAAGATCAACGGCACGTTCAAGTTCTGGGGCGGCCTTACGGTAGAAGCCGTCGGCGGCGGACCGGGGCTTGTGGAATCGCTGACCAAAATCGCGCGCAAGAACGGTATCGTCATCGCCTACGGCGCCCGCGCGCTGTCGCTCCTGACGGACGACGAGGGCGTCAAGGGCGTGCGCGTCAAGCACGAAAGCAAGACCGTCGACATCAAGGCGAAATGCGTCGTGTTGGCCGCCGGCGGCTTCCAGGCCAATGCCGAAATGCGCACGCGCTATCTCGGGCCGACCTGGGAGCTCGCCAAGATCCGCGGCAGCCGCTTCAACACCGGCGATGCCATCAAGATGGCGCTCGATGCCGGCGCCATGCCGACCGGTAACTGGTCTGGTGGCCATGCGGTGGGCTGGGACCGCAATGCGCCGGAATTCGGCGATCTCGCGGTCGGCGACAATTTCCAGAAGCACTCTTATCCGTGGGGCATCATGATCAATGCCAACGGCGAGCGCTTCGTCGACGAGGGCGCAGACTTCCGCAACTACACGTATGCGAAATACGGCCGCGTGATCCTGATGCAGCCGATGCAATTCGCCTGGCAGATTTTCGACGCCCAGATCAACCCGCTGCTGCGCGACGAATACCGCATCAAGCGCGACACCA
>DASWPX010000021.1:0-2922 GCA_036398395.1 Pseudolabrys sp.
CGCGACGCGGTGCGCGAAGGCGGGCGCATGGCGCTGGGCCAGCCGGCCGACGAACTGGTGCTGGGCCTCGCATGCGTCGGCCTTGCGATCACCGCCGGCACTTACGCCACGCTCGGCGCGGCCGCGCCGGCGCGCATCGGACTGTCGGTGGCGAAAGTCGCACGCAAGACCGGGCAACTCGGCGGCGAGCTTGCGGGATATATGGCCCGCGCGCTGCGCGGCGTGGTCGATTGGGGTCGACTCAAGCAGGCGATCGTCGGCGCGTCGATTTCCGAGCCGGCGCTGGCGATCCACGCCGCGCGCGAGGCGGTCAAGGTCGAGCGCGCCGGCGGCATCATGAATCTGGCGCGCGACGTCGGCCGCGTGCAGGCCAAGGCCGGCACGCAAGCCGCGCTCGATAGTTTGAAGATCGCCGAGACGCCGCGTGAAATGGCACAGGTGGCGAAGCTTGCGGAAAAAGAAGGCGGCAAGACCCGCGCCATCTTGAAAACGCTCGGGCGCGGTGCGATTGCACTGACCATGGCGGCCTTCGATCTGGGCCTGTGGATTCTCGGCGCGTTGTTCAGCGTCTTCCTCTTTGTGTCGTCGCTCAAAAGCGCGACCGAACGCGGCACGCAACGCTTTCTCGATTATCGCAAAAGGCGCCGGCTTGCGCGTTACGCGGCAATGACGGCAAACTAAATTCCATGACAAGTTTCAAGAACGGCGACGTCGAGATCGCCTATATCGACCAAGGCGAAGGCGAGCCGATCGTACTGGTGCACGGCTTTGCCTCGACCAAGGAAACCAATTGGATAAACCCCGGCTGGGTGACGGCGTTGACGCGCGCCGGGCGGCGCGTCGTCGCACTCGACAATCGCGGCCACGGCCAATCGAGCAAGCTCTACGATCCGGCGGATTATCACAGCACCAAGATGGCGGCGGATGTCGCGGCCTTGCTCGAACATCTCAAGATCGAGCGCGCCGACGTGATGGGCTACTCGATGGGTGCGCGCATCACGGCGTTTCTCGCGCTCGACAAGCCGGAGCACGTGCGCTCGGCTGTTCTCGGCGGGCTCGGCATCCGGCTTGTCGAAGGCGTCGGCTTGCCGGAGAGCATCGCCGACGCGCTGGAAGCGCCGTCGCTCGCCGACATAGCAGATCCAATGGGCCGCATGTTTCGCGCCTTCGCCGAGCAGACCAAATCCGATCTGAAGGCGCTGGCCGCATGCATGCGCGGCTCGCGGCAAACGCTCGGCCGCGAGCAGGTGGCGGCGATCAAGTGCCCCGTGCTGGTGGCGGTCGGCAGCAAGGACCCCATCGCCGGTTCGGCCGAGGCGCTGGCCGCCCTGATCCCCGGCGCGCGCGTTTTGCCGATCCCGGAGCGCGACCATATGACGGCGGTCGGCGATAAGGCCTATAAAACGGGCGTTATCGAATTCCTTAACACCAGGGCCTAGGCTTTAGTAGCGGCCTTTGGCCCCTCAAAATCTGTGGTAAAAGCCCTATCTAGGGGACCCGAGAGGTCTGGAGACTTGATTCAATGGCGCAATATCAGACGAGAACGTCAAAAGGCCTCGACAAGGTCGACCCGGTCTGGACGCGCATTCGCGAGGAAGCCGAGGCGGTGACGCGCCGCGAGCCCGAACTCGCGACCTTCATGTTCGAGAACATTCTGCACCACGATACGCTGGAGGCGGCCGTCATCCACCGTGTCAGCGAGCGGCTCGGCAACGCCGACGTGTCGGGCGACCTGATCCGCCAGGCATATGGGGACGCGCTCGATGATCAGCCGGCGCTCGGCGAGATTTTTCGCGCCGATATCGTCGCCACCGTCGACCGCGACCCCGCGACCGTGCGCTTCGTCGAGCCGGTGCTCTATTACAAAGGCTTCCACGCCATCCAGACGCACCGTCTGGCGCATTGGCTGCTCGGCAAGGGCCGCAAGGATTTCGCGCTTTATCTACAGAGCCGCTCGTCGTCGGTGTTCCAGTGCGACATCAATCCGGCGGCGAAAATCGGGCGCGGCATTTTTCTCGATCACGCCACCGGACTGGTGGTTGGCGAAACCGCGGTGGTCGATGACGACGTTTCGATCCTGCACGACGTGACGCTCGGCGGCACCGGCAAGGAGCACGAGGACCGCCATCCGAAAATCCGCCGCGGCGTGATGATCGGCGCCGGCGCGAAAATTCTCGGCAATATCGAAGTCGGCCATTGCTCGCGCATCGCCGCGGGCTCGGTGGTCGTCAAGCCGGTGCCGAACAACGTCACGGTAGCCGGCATTCCGGCGCGCGTGGTCGGCGAGGCCGGTTGTCCCGAGCCGTCGCGCGCCATGGACCAGATGCTCTACGGCATCATGCTTGATGGCTGAGCTTGCCTTGTGCGGCGCAATCGGGCAGTGAATCGCGGATCAATAGAGTAAGGAGCGGCCGGTGGACGTCCACGAAGTCAGAAAACTCGACGCCTATCTCAAGAAGCTGTTCGGCAACGCGAAAATTCGCGTTGTGCCGAAGACTTACGACACCGCGGAAGTCTTCGTCGGCGACGACGACGCCGGCGAATTGAACCTCGACGACGAGGATGGCGACAAGTCGTATAATTTCCGCATGGTCATTCAGGTCGGACAGGACCCGGCCATGCAGCCGGTGCCGACGCTCAACGCCTTCCTGCGGCGCAAATTCGAGAACGACCAAATTCGCGTGGTGCCTCGGCCGAAAAAGACGGATTCGCTGGAAGCCTATCTCGGCGAGGAATTTCTCGGCGTCCTGTTTCTGGAAAACGAAAAGGGCCGCAAGTCCTATATTTTCGAATTGCCGATCCTCGACATCGATCTGGTCGACGCCGGCACGCAACTCTAGTTCGGGTGCAGCCTGGCGATCAGCGTATCGATGCCGCTCGCCACATTCTTCCAATTCGTCAGCCAGTCGCGCGGAAAGCGAA
>DASWPX010000022.1:0-8713 GCA_036398395.1 Pseudolabrys sp.
GCGATGCCTTCTTCCCGCTGCCGGAGCCGATCATCCAGGGTCCGGCGACGCGGGTGATGTCGCTACGCGACGGTTCGAAGAAAATGTCGAAGTCGGAGCCGTCGGATTATTCGCGCATCAATCTGACCGACGACGCCGACACGATCGCGCAGAAAATCCGCAAGGCGAAAACCGATCCCGAGCCCTTGCCGAGCGAGGAGAAGGGCTTGGAACCGCGGCCCGAGGCCGACAATCTCGTCGGCATTTATGCCGCGCTCAAGGGCGTTGCCAAATCGGACGTGTTGCGCGAATTCGGTGGCGCGCAATTCTCCACCTTCAAGTCGGCGCTGGTCGACCTTTCGGTGGCGCAACTTGGACCTATCGGCGCGGAGATGAAGAAGCTGGTTCAGGATCCGGTCTATATCGATTCCGTGCTGGCTGACGGTTCGCGGCGCGCACAGATAATCGCCGCGGAAACCATGAAAGCGGTCAAGGATATCGTCGGCTTCGTGCGCGCATAACCGCGAATACCGGGCCGTTGCGGCGCAAAATGGACTGCCAGTAGCCCCGCTTGTCGGCGCGGCGGCAACCGTGCCACCATTCCGGGATGACCATTAAGCGCAGCAGCTACGAGGCCGGCCACAAGCGCAAATATCTGGTGGTGATAGACGACAGCGACGAATGCGACCGCGCCGTCTATTGGGCGGCCAAGCGCGCCGGCCGCACCAAGTCGCAGATCGTCATGTTGCGCGTGGTCGAGACCGCCGAGCGCAACCAGCAATGGCTCGGCGTCGCCGACATCATGCAGGCCGAGGCGATGGAGGCGGCCAACACCGTGCTCGACAAGTTCGCCGCACGCATCAAGAAAATCGCCAAGCTCAAGCCGGACCGGGTGATCGTCGAAGGCGACACCATGGAGCAGCTCGTCAAGCTGATCGAAGAGGACGCCGATATCGGCATCCTGGTGCTGGCCGCCGGCATCGGCAACGAGGGTCCCGGCCCGCTGGTGACCCACCTCGCCAAGACCGCCGGGCAGTTTCCGATCCCGATCGCCGTCGTGCCGGGGCACCTGAGCGACGACGATATCGACGGAATGTCGTGATTTGGCGCTGGTTTGCGGCGGTTGACCTGCGCCTGCATTAGTCCCATTTATCCGGTATAGTTTACCAGCCGCCGGGCCTTGAACCCGCGTTAGGCGAGGAGAAGACAGATGTTCATTCAGACCGAAACCACGCCCAATCCGGCGACGCTGAAATTCCTGCCTGGCAAGCCCGTGCTCGACTCGGGCACGCTCGACATGTCGACCAAGGAGGCCGCCGCGAAATCGCCTCTGGCCACGCGGCTATTCGACATTCCGAATGTCGGCGGCGTGTTCTACGGCTCCGATTTCATCTCCGTCACCAAGAGCGACGGCGACTGGCAGCAGATCAAGCCGGCGATCCTCGGCGCCATCATGGAGCATTATATGTCCGGTGCGCCGCTGGTGCCCGCGGACACCGAGGCGGTGCCGGTCGCGGACGACGAATTCTTCGACGCCAAGGATGCCGACACGGTCGCCACTATCAAGGATCTGATCGAAACCCGCGTGCGCCCGGCGGTGGCCGGAGACGGCGGCGACATCACCTTCAAGGGCTATAAGGAAGGCATCGTTTTCCTGAACATGAAGGGCGCCTGCTCCGGCTGCCCTTCTTCAACCGCGACGCTCAAGCATGGCATCCAGAACTTGCTGAAGCATTTCGTACCGGAAGTGATCGATATTCAGGCGGTGTAAGTCTTTCTCGTAATCCCAAGTCTTTCTGCGAATGCCGCGTCGTGCGCGGCCATGCGGTGGTAAACTCCGGCGATGCGAGTCCTTGCCATCGACACCGCGCTTGAGGCCTGCTCGGCCGCCGTGCTCGACACCGAGCACGGGCGCATCGCCGCCCAAGAATCGCTGCCGATGGTGCGCGGCCACGCCGAAGTGCTGATCCCGCTGATCGCCCGCGTTATGGAACGCTCCAGGCTTACTTTCTCCGAGATCGATCGTATCGCGGTGACGACGGGGCCTGGCAGCTTTACCGGATTGCGCGTCGGGATTTCGACCGCGCGCGGCATTGCGCTGACGACAGGCAAACCCGCCGTCGGACTTTCGACGCTGGCAGCCTACGCCGCGCCCCTGATTGCAGCCGACGACACCCAGCCTGTGGTAGCGGTGATCGATGCCCGACATGATCACGTCTATTTGCAGGTGTTCGGGCCGGGCGGCCGCACGCTGGTAGCGCCGCGCATCGTGCCGCTGCGCGAAGCGTTGCGCGTGTCGGCAACCGGCGCGCCGCGTCTGATCGGCACCGCGGCGAAAATGCTGGCAGCGGCTTGGCCCGCAGGCGAACGCGCACCGGCTTCGGTCGAGCAGCGGCAGGCGCCCGACATCGGCTGGGTGGCGCGGCTCGGCGCCGCCGCGGTCGAAGCTTCCTCGCCGCCGAAGCCGCTTTATCTGCGGGAACCCGACGCGCAGCCGCAGAACGCGGCGCAATTGGCCCGGCGATGATCCGTTGGTTCAGGCGCCTGTTCGCGGGCGGCGAACCGGTGCTGTCGGACGCCGGCACGCGCGACGCAGCGGCCATTGCCGCGCTTCATGCCGCCTCGTTCCGGCGCGGCTGGAGCGAACACGAACTCGAGGAACTGCTGGCCGATCGTCATGTGATCGCGCATCGCGCGGTGACCGGCATCAAGTTGGCCGGTTTCGTCATGTCACGTTTGGTGGAAGACGAAGCCGAGATTCTCTCGATTGCCGTCGCAGTCTCGCGGCAAAAGCGCGGGCTTGCCCAACGATTGCTGAATTTGCATCTGCGGCGGCTGGCGGCTTTGGGCGCTCGCACCGTTTTCCTGGAAGTCGACGAGCACAATAAAGCAGCCATGCGGCTTTATGAACGCGCCGGTTTCCAGGAGATATCGCGGCGGCCCAATTATTACCCTGCCGCCGGTGGTCAAGCGGCCGCCGCGCTGGTGCTGCGCCGCGAGCTTGGCTGAGCTATAATGCGAGTCTCAAAAGGATAGAAGAAATCGTGGCCACGCCCGACAAACGCAACTCCGAGCGGAGAAACATCGAGGCTCTATGCGCCGCCAAGGGCATGCGCATGACCGAGCAGCGGCGCGTGATCGCCCGCGTGCTGGCGTCGTCCGACGACCATCCCGATGTCGAGGAATTGTACCGGCGCTGCGTCAAAGTCGACGACCGGATTTCGATTTCCACGGTCTACCGCACGGTGCGGCTGTTCGAGGATTCCGGCATCATCGAACGGCACGATTTCCGCGAGGGCCGTGCCCGTTACGAAACCTCGCCGGAAGCGCACCACGATCATCTGATCAATCTGCGCAGCGGCGAGGTGATCGAATTCCAGTCGGAAGAAATCGAGCGGCTGCAAGCCGAGGTCGCGCGCAAGCTCGGCTACAAATTGGTCGATCACCGGCTGGAGCTTTACGCCGTGCCGCTCACCGACGATAAGAAAAAGAATTAATGGCTCGCGCGCTGTTCATCGCGGTGTTCTTTTTCACCGTGACGCCCGTGCTGGTTTCTATTCAATGGCTGCTCGGCAAACTAGGTCTGCCGGGCTGGGGCTTCATCTCGTCCAATTATTACCGCGTGCTGCGCGGGCTGTTGCGCATTCGCGTGCGCGTGGTCGGCGAGCCGGTGCGCGACCGCGCGGTTTTGTTCGTCTCCAACCATGTGTCATGGGCCGATATCATCGCGATCGGCTCGCTGGCGCCGATCGCCTATGTCGCCAAGAGCGAAGTCGGCAGCTGGCCGCTGGTCGGCGCGACCGCGCGCATGCAGCGCACCGTGTTCGTCGACCGGGCGCGGCGGCAGCAGACCGGCGACGCCATCGCCGAGATCGTCGCGCGTTTGGCCTCCGGCACCTCGGTGGTGTTGTTCGCGGAGGGCACGTCAAGCGACGGCAACCGCGTGCTGCCATTCCGCTCGGCTCTCGTCGGCGCGGTGAAGGAGGCCGGCGCCCGCGCCGCGCATGGCGTCCTGATCCAGCCGATGTCGATCTGCTACACGGCGCTCAACGGCATGCCGATGGGCCGCCAGCATCGCCCAACCGTGGCCTGGTACGGCGATCTCGACTTCATTCCGCACATCAAGGCGCTGATCGGGCGCGGCGCCATCGACGCGGTGGTGAGCTATGGCGATCCGGTTCAGGCCGATGGCTCAACCGACCGCAAGACCATGACAAAAACGCTGGAAGGCGCGGTGCGGACGATCACGGCAGCCACCCTGCGCGGGCGGGCACGGGCGGCCCCGGCGGTCCAGGCGTCTTAAAAACGCAATAAAATCATATATATGGGGCAACGGGACAAGTCTGGCCGGACAGGGTAGATTAGCGTAAAGGTCGAACCGCAACGGCATGAGCATTTCCCGCAAAGTCTACGTCAAGTCGTTTGGCTGCCAAATGAACGTCTACGATTCGCATCGTATGGCGGACACGCTGGCGCCCGCCGGTTACTCCGATACCGCAGAGGCCGCCGACGCCGACCTCATCATCCTCAACACCTGCAACATTCGCGAAAAGGCGGTCGACAAGGTCTATTCCGAAATCGGCCGCATGAACGAACTCAAAGAGGCCGCCGCGGCGCAGGGCCGGTCCATGCTAATCGCCGTCGCGGGTTGCGTGGCGCAGGCCGAGGGCAAGGAGATCGTCCGCCGCACCGACGCGGTCGATCTCGTGGTCGGCTCGCAGAATTATCACCGCCTGCCCGACATGATCGCGGGCCTGAAGTCAGGCCAGTCGATCGTCGATACCGAATTTCCGGCGGAGGACAAGTTCGACGTACTCGCGCCGCCGGCCCGCGCGGCCATCGCCAAACGCGGCATCGCGGCCTTCGTCACGGTACAGGAAGGCTGCGACAAATTCTGCACCTTCTGCGTGGTGCCCTATACGCGTGGTGCGGAAGTCTCGCGTCCGGTCGGGAAAATAGTAGCTGAAGTCGAGCGCCTTGCGGCGGCCGGCGTGCGCGAGGTGACGCTGATCGGACAGAACGTGAATGCCTATCATGGTGAAGGCAAAGATGGCCGGCCGGTCACGCTTGCGAAATTGCTGCGCCGTCTGGCGGACATCCCCGGCATCTTGCGGCTGCGCTACACCACCAGCCATCCCCTCGACATGGACGACGATCTGATCGCCGCCCATGGGAATCTGCCGGCGTTGATGCCCTCGGTGCATTTGCCGGTGCAGTCCGGCTCCGACCGCGTGCTGGCGGCGATGAACCGCCGGCATACGCGCCGCCATTATCTCGATGCAATCGCCACCTTGCGCGCCGCGCGGCCCGACATTGCCTTCACGTCGGATTTCATCGTGGGGTTTCCGGGTGAGACCGAAGAAGATTTTCGCGACACGCTGAACCTTGTCGAGGAGGTCGGTTTTGCCGGCGCCTACACCTTCAGTTATTCGCCACGCGCGGGCACGCCCGCCGCCGAGATGGAACGGGTTCCCGCTGCGGAAAGCGCCGAACGGCTGCAACGCTTGCAGGCTTTGATCACTCGCCAGTGGCGCGCCTTCAACGCCGGTTTCGTTAACCGCACGATCGAGGTGCTTCTGGAAAAGCCCGGCCGCCTCCCTGGGCAACTGGTCGGCAAGACCCCATATCTTCAGACGGTGCAGGTCATGGCGCGGCCCGAACTGATCGGAACCGTGTTGCTGGTGGCAATCACTGGCACGGGCACGAATACACTCTTCGGCGACATCGTCGAAACGGCGCATGCGCCGGAATTCGCGACAACAGGAGCTTGAGCCCCACCTTGCGCACATCGGATCCCGTGATCCCGCCCGCTGCCGCCTCCGAGGAGACGGCGACCACGCAGACCGTGCTCGCGTTCGAGGACAATAAGCTGGCCTCGGTGCTGTTCGGCCAATACGGACAAAATCTGGCGCTGATCGAACGCCGGCTCGGCGTGGTGGCGGACCAGCGCGGCAATCACGTTACGCTGGAAGGCTCGCGTGGCGCCTGCGAGCAAGCCCGTCGCGTGCTCGAAGGTCTATACGAGCAAATCAAGCTCGACCACGAAGTCACCACCGGCGACGTCGAAGGCGCCATACGACAGGCGATCGCGCAGGGCTCGCTGTTCGACTTCGACCCGTCAAGCGCGCGCGCGGCTTTCGAGGAAATCAACCTGCGCAAGCGGCCGGTGCGTGCCCGCACCGCCGCGCAGGACGCTTACATCCGCGCGCTCAAACGCTACCCGCTGGTGTTCGGCACCGGCCCCGCCGGCACCGGCAAGACCTGGCTCGCGGTGGCGCAAGCCATCCAGATGTTCGAGCGCAAGGAAGTCGATCGCATCATCCTGTCGCGGCCGGCGGTGGAGGCCGGCGAACGGCTCGGCTTCCTGCCGGGCGACATGCGCGAAAAGGTCGATCCCTATCTGCGCCCGATCTACGACGCGCTGCACGATCTGATGGACGTGCGTATCGTCGAACGCGCGCTGGAAAGCGGCGACATCGAGATCGCGCCGCTCGCCTTCATGCGCGGACGCACACTGTCGAACGCAGTCGTTATTCTCGACGAGGCGCAGAACACCACCTCGATGCAGATGAAGATGTTCCTGACCCGGCTTGGCGAGAACAGCCGTATGATCGTCACCGGCGATCCGAGCCAGGTCGATCTTCCGAACGGCCAGACCTCAGGCCTCGCCGAAGCGGTGCGATTGCTCGAGGGGATCGAAGGCATCGGCCATGTCGCCTTCAGCGCGCAGGACGTCATTCGCCACGAACTGGTCGGGCGCATCGTGGAAGCCTATGACCGCGTAGTGCCCGCGCGCAAGGACAAGAAAAAATGACGTCCGCCCTGAAGCGGCACCCGGCCGGACCGCCGGTCGACATTCAAGTTGCGTCGCCGTTATGGCGGGCGCAGCCGCATGCCGAACAAACCGTACGCGCGGCAATCGCTGCCGCAGCGGCCGCGCTTTCGACAATGGATGGTGAGGTGAGCGTCGTGCTGACCGACGATGCGGCTATTCGCAGCCTCAATCGCGACTGGCGCAACATCGACAAGCCCACCAACGTCTTGTCGTTTCCGGCGGCCAAGATCGCAGGCGGCGGTATTGCGATGCTGGGCGACATTGTCATTGCCTATGAGACGCTTGAACGGGAATGCATCGATGAAAGCCGCGATTTTCCGCATCATCTGGCGCATCTGACCGTGCATGGTTTTCTGCACCTCGCCGGCTACGATCACCAGAACGACGCCGAGGCCGACGATATGGAAGCGCTTGAGCGCAGAATCATGGCAAGCTTGCAAATGCCCGATCCCTATCTTGCGCGCGATATCGACCGCTGAATTTAAGAACCATGCCCGACAGCGATCCGACAAATTCCAACTCCGCCGGCGGCGCGCCGTTCGATGCACGCAATCTGCCGGTGCCGGTTCTGCCAGAGCGCGAGGACAACTGGCTGGTGCGCGCCTTCCGCACGCTGTTTGGCTGGAAGCCGGGCTCCATCCGCGCCGATCTCAAGGACGTGCTCGACGCCATGACGCCCGGCGAGTCCGGTTTCTCGCCGGAAGAAAGCCGGATGCTCAAGAACATTCTGGGCCTTCGCGAGCGCCGGGTCGGGGATGTTATGGTGCCACGCGCCGACATCGTCGCGGTGCAGCAGGATATCCAGATCGGCGACCTTGTGCGCGTGTTCGAGGGCGCCGCGCACTCGCGCCTCGTGGTCTATGACGATACGCTCGATGATCCGGTCGGTATGGTGCACATCCGCGACCTGATCGGCTACATGACCGCGCATGCGGCGGTCGATCCGGAAAAGAACGCCAGGCGCAAGAAGCCGCTGCCGGCAGGTCTCGACCTCAAGGCGATCGATCTCGCGATGCCTTTGTCGGCGGCCAAGATCGTGCGCGAAATTCTGTTCGTGCCTCCATCGGCGCGCGTAATCGACCTTCTCGCGCGCATGCAGGCCAAGCAGATCCATCTGGCGCTGGTGGTGGACGAATATGGCGGCACCGACGGCATCGTCTCGATCGAGGACATCGTCGAGCAGATCGTTGGCGATATTGCCGACGAGCACGATGAGGACGTCGCCGCCGACGTGGTGCGCCAGCCGGACGGTTCCTACGTCGCCGACGCACGCGCCAAGCTCGAGGACGTCGTTTCGATCGTCGGTCACGAATTCGACCTCGGCGACGCCGCCGAGGAAGTCGACACGCTCGGCGGCTATCTGGTGACGCGCGCCGGCCGGCTGCCGCTGCGCGGCGAGATCATCCCGGGCCCCGATTTGTTCGAATTCGAGGTGCTGGACGCCGATCCGCGCCGCGTCAAGCGCGTGCGCATCACCCGGCTGAAAGAGCGCCGCGAAAAATCGCGCGAGCCGCGCAAGCGCGGCGAACCGGACGCGGTGCTTGCCGGCACCACGCCTCCAACCTTGCCTGTCGACGACACGCCGGCGCAAAAATCATCGACCCACTCGTCGGCAACCCCACGTCGGCCGTGACGCTGACCCGTCTTCCTCACGCGATCATGCTCGCATCCGGCTGGCGGCGCGGCGCCATCGCCATTACGGCGGGTGCGTTATCGGCGCTGGCGATGGCGCCGTTCAATGCCTGGCCGGTTCTGTTCGTGACGTTTCCGGTACTGGTCTGGCTGGTGGACGGTTCCGCCGCAGGACGCTGGAGCGGTGCGATGGCCGCGGCGGGCGCCGGCTGGTGTTTCGGCTTCGGCTTTTTTGTCGCCGGACTCTATTGGACCGGTTACGCCTTT
>DASWPX010000023.1:0-13132 GCA_036398395.1 Pseudolabrys sp.
ACGAGTCTTTTCGCTTGGTTACCGCCCTTGGGCGGCCAACTTGACAGACCCCCATGACGCAGTGTCTTTCGGCCCGATTTAACGGGGCAAAAGGCCATAATTCATGACGGTCGCATGGGTATTTCCGGGTCAGGGCAGTCAGACCGTCGGCATGGGCAAGGCGCTGGCCGCCAGCTTCCCGGTGGCGGCGCGCGTGTTCGCGGAGGTCGACGAGGCGCTTAACGCCAAGCTGAGCGCCATCGTGTTCGAAGGTCCGATCGAGACGTTGACCCTCACCGAAAATGCGCAGCCGGCGCTGATGGCGGTTTCGCTCGCCACGATGCGTGTCCTTGAGACCGAGGCCGGTCTCGATCTCAAACGCGACGCGCAATTCGTCGCCGGCCATTCGCTCGGCGAATATTCGGCACTGGCGGCGAGCGGCGCCTTCACCATCGCCGACACCGCGCGGCTGCTGCGCATTCGTGGCCAGGCCATGCAGAAGGCGGTGCCGGTCGGCGTCGGCGCTATGGCGGCGCTGATCGGGCTTGAATTCGCCGCCGCCGCCGCGGTCGCGGTGGAAGCGGCGCAGGGTCAGGTCTGCCAGGCGGCCAACGATAATGGCGGCGGTCAGGTGGTCGTCTCCGGCGACAAGGCCGCGGTCGAGCGCGCGGTCGAAATTGCCAAGACCAAAGGCGCCAAACGCGCGATGCTGCTGCCGGTCTCGGCACCCTTCCATTGCGCGTTGATGCAGCCGGCCGCCGACGCCATGGCCGAAGCGCTCGGCAAAGTCGCGGTCAAATCGCCGGCGGTGCCGCTGGTGGCCAATGTGCTGGCCAAGCCGATTCAGGATCCGGCCGAGATCGTGCGCGCGCTGGTCGCGCAGGTCACCGGCACGGTACGCTGGCGCGAGTCGGTGGCCTTCATGGCGGACGCCGGCGTCAAGACCTTCTATGAGGTAGGGGCAGGCCGGGTGCTGAGCGGCTTGATCAAGCGCATCGCCGACGGCGCTACGCAGATCGCGATCGGCACCCCCGAAGACGTTGCGACTTATAAGGCCGGGAGAAACACCTAATGTTCGATCTAACGGGCAAGACCGCGCTGGTGACAGGCGCGACCGGCGGCATCGGCGCGGCGGTCGCGCGCGCGCTGCATGGGCAAGGCGCCACCGTTGCGATATCAGGCACGCGCGCCGACGTGCTTGAAGCGCTGGCGAGCGAACTCGCAAACCGCGTGCACGTGCTGCCCTGCGATCTTTCCGACAAGGATGCGGTCGAAAAGCTCGTGCCCGACGCCGAAACGAAAATGGAAAAGCTCGACATCCTGGTCGCCCATGCCGGCGTCACCAAAGACAATCTGTTCGTGCAGTTGAAGGACGAGGACTGGGATCAAGTCATCGCCGTCAATCTGACATCGACCTTCAGGCTCACCCGCGCGGCTGTGAAAACCATGATGCGCCGCCGCTTCGGCCGGGTCATCGGCATTTCCTCGATCGTCGGCGTCACCGGCAATCCGGGGCAGGGCAATTATACCGCCTCCAAGGCGGGAATGATCGGCATGATGAAATCGGTGGCGGCGGAATATGCCAAGCGCAACGTCACCGCCAATTGCATCGCGCCCGGCTTCATCGCTACCCCGATGACCGACAAGCTGAACGAAAAGCAGCGTGAGGGCATCCTGGCCCGGGTTCCCGCGGGGCGGTTGGGCACGTCCGCGGACGTGGCGGCAGCCACGGTCTATCTGGCTTCCGACGAGGCCGGCTATGTCACCGGCCAGACGCTGCATATCAACGGCGGGATGGCCATGTTCTGAAATACAGCGCCCCGAAAGGCTTGGCTTTTCGGGTCCCGTCCGGCTACGCTGGCGCGCTAGTCAACGCTTTTGAAGTATGGTAACCGAATTTCGGCCCGGCTGGGGGTGGCCGATGGCGGAAGTCGCAAAGAGCGCGCTTCGCGATCGGTATCGCCACACCAAAGTCACCACGACGAGGCCGTCAGCGATGGTTGCGATCTGCTCCGGATCGCAAGCCCAAATCTAAAAAGCACGAGGTTGGAACGATGAGTGACATTGGCGAGCGGGTGAAAAAGATCGTGGTGGAGCACCTCGGGGTGGAACCCGACAAGGTGACGGAAGCGGCGAGTTTCATCGACGATCTTGGCGCCGACAGTCTCGACACCGTCGAGCTCGTGATGGCTTTCGAAGAGGAGTTTCATTGCGAAATTCCCGACGACGCCGCCGAGACCATTCTGACCGTCGGCGATGCGGTTAAATTTCTCGAAAAAAACGCCAAGGGCTGAACAGCTGCTATCGCGGCTGTTCGATTGCGTCACCGGTCGCTGGCTGATGAGCTACGCGCCGTATAGCGCGTATAATTCCGCTCGGAGCCGGTCATGAGACGTGTCGTCGTCACCGGAATGGGAATGCTCACGCCGCTCGCTTGCGGCGTGGAGCCGACGTGGCAGCGCCTGATCAAGGGCGAAAGCGGCGCATCCAAGATCGACCGTTTCGACGTCTCCGATATCGCCTGCAAGATCGCCTGCAGCATACCGCGGGGCGACGGCAGCAACGCGACTTTCGATCCCGACCGGTGGATGGAGCCCAAGGACCAGCGCAAGGTCGATGAGTTCATCGTCTACGCCATGTGCGCGGCGCGCCAGGCGCTCGACGACGCCGGTTGGCGCCCGACGAGCTACGAGGATCAGACCACCACCGGCGTTTTGATTGGCTCCGGCATCGGCGGTATCGAAGGCATCGCCAAGACCGCGGTCGATTTGCACGAAAGAGGACCGCGCCGGGTGTCGCCGTTCTTCATCCCCGGCCGCATCATCAATCTGGCGTCCGGCTACGTCTCCATCGAATTCGGCCTCAAGGGGCCCAATCACGCTGTGGTCACGGCCTGTTCGACCGGCGCGCATGCCATCGGCGACGCCGCGCGCATGGTCGGGCTCGGCGATGCCGACGTCATGGTGGCGGGCGGCGCGGAATCTCCGGTCAACCGCATGGCGCTTGCCGGCTTTGCCGCCTTGCGCGCGCTTTCGACCGCCTTCAACGACGATCCCACGCGCGCCTCGCGGCCTTACGACAAGGACCGCGACGGTTTCGTCATGGGTGAGGGCGCGGGCGCCGTGGTTCTGGAAGAACTCGAGCACGCCAAGGCGCGCGGCGCCAAGATCTATGCCGAGTTGATCGGCTACGGCATGTCGGGCGACGCCTATCACATCACCGCGCCGGCGCCGGACGGCGACGGCGCCTTCCGCTGCATGACCATGGCGCTCAAGCGCGCCGGCATTACAGCCGGCGATGTCGATTACATCAACGCCCACGGCACCTCGACGCCGCTCGGCGACGAAATCGAACTCGGCGCCGTGCAGCGTTTGGTCGGCAATTCGGCCAGCCGCATTTCCATGTCGTCGACCAAATCCTGTATCGGCCATCTGCTCGGCGCCGCAGGCGCCGTCGAGGCGATCTTCTCGATCCTGGCGATCCGTGACGGCGTAGCGCCGCCCACCATCAATCTCGATAATCCGTCGGTCGAAACGCCGATCGATCTGGTGCCGCACCAGGCGCGCAAACGCGACATCGACATCGCGCTGTCGAATTCGTTCGGCTTCGGCGGCACCAATGCCTCGCTGATCTTCCGCCGTTACGCGGCCTGACCCGCGCATGAACCGGCCTTGCGAGCGCCCTCAAGCTTTCGCCATATTTGCAACTAACCTGCAAAAGCGGTTCATGGGCTTTAAATCGCGCTCTCGCGCGAGCCGTCCGTCTGGAGCGCGCGCTTGAGCTCTCTTCCACCATCAGGCGGCAACGGCCGAGGCCCCGCTCCGCGAGCCGTCCCGCCACCGCCGCCACAACAGCCCGGCCGGTCGCCGCGCTCGCCGCGCAGCGCGCTCGAACCGGAGCGGGTGTCGATGCCGCGGGCGCGCTCCAAACGCGTGCGTCATCCGCTGGTCGTCGCCGGCAATGCGATCTTCACCACGCTGATCTTGATCTCGGTCGCCGTCGGCGGCGCGTTGTTCGTCGGCAAGCAACGCTTCGAAGCGCCCGGTCCGCTGCCCGAGGACAAGGTCGTGAACATTCCGCGCGGTCTCGGCATCCGCGACATCGCCGACGTCCTGCAGCGCGAAGGCGTGATCGATCAGCCCTGGGTCTTCATGGGCGGCGTGATCGTTCTTAAGGCGCGCGGCGACCTCAAATACGGCGAGTACCAGTTCATCAAGAACGCCAGCATCGCCGACGTGGTCGAGACCATGATCGAGAACAAGGTGGTGCAGCACCAGGTCACCATCGCCGAAGGCCTCACCTCGGAGCAGATCGTCGCCAAGCTCCTGGAAAATCCCGGCCTGTCCGGCCAGATCAAGGAAATCCCGCGCGAAGGCACGCTGCTGCCGGAGACTTACAAATTCACGCTCGGTATGGCGCGCGACCAGATCGTGCAGCGCATGCAGGCCGCCCATAAGCGCGTGCTGACCGAGATATGGGAGCACCGCGCCGCCGATTTGCCCTACAAGTCGCCGGAACAACTCGTCATCATGGCCTCGATCGTCGAGAAGGAAACCGGCCGGCCGGACGAGCGCTCGCGCGTGGCTTCCGTGTTCCTGAACCGGCTCAAGAGCAGGATGCGGCTGCAATCCGACCCGACCATCATCTACGGCCTCACCGGCGGCAAGGGCGCGCTCGGCCGCCCGATTTTGCGCAGCGAGATCGACCAGCACACGCCCTACAATACATATGTGATCGACGGATTGCCGCCCGGGCCGATCGCCAATCCGGGCCGCGCCTCGCTGGAAGCAGCCGCCAATCCGGCGCGCACCAAGGACCTCTATTTCGTCGCCGACGGCACTGGCGGACACGCCTTTGCCGAAAACTACGATCAGCACCAGAAGAATGTGTCGCGCCTGCGCGCCATCGAAAACGGGCAAGCCCCGGCGCCGGTCGCCGCGCCTGCTGTAAAGCCGTAGCGCACTTGTGACCGCGCGGCCTCGCCGCTAAGGTCGCGCCACTTCCGAAACGCAAGCATAAGAGATTCGATCCGATGCCTTTGTCGAGCATGACCGGTTTCGCTCGCGGCCAGGGCGTCGTGGGATCCTATGCCTGGAGTTGGGAGATCAAATCGGTCAACGCCAAAGGCCTCGATATCCGTCTGCGCCTCCCGCCGGGTTGGGACGCGGTCGAGGTGCCGGCGCGCACGCGCGCCAACGAGAAGCTGTCGCGCGGCACCGTCTATGCCAGTCTCACGGTCGAGCGCAAAGGCGTGGCCCCCACCGTCAAGGTCAACGAGCCAGTGCTCAACGCCGTGCTGGCGACGCTCAAATCGCTCAGCGGCAAGGTCGATGCGCAAAAGCCGACGCTCGACGGTATTCTTGCGCTCAAGGGCGTCATCGAGGTCACCGAAGAAGACGAGCGCGAAGAGGACCGCCGCGCCGCCGAGGCCGCTATTCTCGCGGGCTTCGATAAATTGCTCGCCGATCTCATCGCCATGCGGCGCGAGGAGGGCGCGACGCTCGGGCGGCTGTTGTCGGCGCGCCTCGACGAAATTGCCGCGCTCGCCGCCCGCGCCGAGAAGGCGCCCGGCCGCAAGCCGGAGGCGATCAAGGCGCGTCTGGCCGAGCAGGTGGCGACGCTGCTGTCGGCCTCGTCGCGCTTCGACTCCGATCGTCTGCATCAGGAGGCGATCCTGATCGCCAGCAAGGCCGATATTCGCGAGGAGCTCGACCGGCTCGCGTCTCACGTCGCGCAGGTGCAAAAGATGATCGCCGACGGCGGTCCGATCGGCCGGCGGCTCGATTTTCTGGCGCAGGAACTCAACCGCGAATCGAATACGCTCACTGCCAAGGCCAACGACACGGAGCTGACCAATATCGGGCTCGAACTTAAAAGCACGGTCGAGCAATTCCGCGAGCAGGTGCAGAATCTGGAATGACCGAACAGGCCGACATCACGCGCCGGGGCATCATGCTCGTTCTGTCGTCGCCCTCGGGCGCCGGCAAGACCACGCTGACGCGCAATCTTCTCGAGCAGGAAAACAAGGAAGATCCCGGCAAGCTCGAACTGTCGATTTCGGCAACGACGCGGCCGCGCCGGCCTAGTGAAATCGACGGCGTGCATTATCATTTCAAGACCAAGCAGCAGTTCGAGGGCATGCGCGATTCCGGCCAGCTGCTGGAATGGGCCGAGGTTCACGGCAACTATTACGGCACGCCGCGCGCGCCGGTGGAGAAGGCGCTGGCGGAAGGCCGCGATGTGCTGTTCGACATTGACTGGCAGGGCACCCAGCAACTTTATGAGAGAATGCCGGAGGACGTGGTCAGCGTCTTTGTGCTGCCACCGACCGCCGGCGATCTCAAGATGCGCCTGGAGCGCCGCGCCGAGGACACCAGTAATGTGATCGGCGAGCGGTTGCGTAACGCCGCGGAGGAATTTCAGCACTGGAAAGAATACGACTATATCCTGGTCAACCGCGACCTCGACAAAAGTTTTGCGCGGCTCCGTTCGATTCTGACCGCCGAGCGGCTCAAGCGCGTCAAAATGCCGAACCTCGAAAGCTTCGTCAAAAATTTGCTGACCGATCTGAAAAAGATCGCGCCTTAGTTTTTCATCCCGGACAACACATTCGCCAGCCTTACGAAGCCCTCGACCGGGATTTCCTCCGCCCGCGCGGTCGGAGCGATTCCGGCCGCCTCCAGCAGTGCGGCGGTATCGACGCCGAGCGATTTCAAGCTTTGCCGCAGCATCTTGCGGCGCTGACCGAAGCCCGCTTCGGTGACGCGTTGCAGCGTCTGTGAATCGCAAGGCAAGGGTGCCGCGCGCGGCGTCAGCCGCACCACCGACGACGTCACCAGCGGTTGCGGCACGAAAGCCGAGGGCGCGACGTCGAACATGATCTTGCCCTCGCAGCGCCAGCCGGCGAGCACGGCGAGCCGCCCGTAGGCTTTGTCCCCCACGTTGGCGACGATGCGTTGCGCCACCTCGCGCTGAAACATCAGCACCAGCATGTCGTACCAGGGCGGCCAGGGCTCGGCGGTCAGCCAGTCGATCAGCAGCGCGGTCGCAATGTTGTAAGGCAGGTTGGCGACGACCTTCGCGCGCGCGCCCGCAAGCTGCGCGCGCCAATCCATGCGCAGCGCGTCGCCCGATACGATATCGAGCCGTCCCGGATAACGCGCGGCGATCTCGCCGAGCGCCGCCAATGCGCGTTCGTCGCGCTCGACCGCGATGACGCCCTTGGCGCCCAAGGCGAGCAGCGCGCGCGTCAGGCCGCCGGGTCCTGGACCGACCTCGATGACCGTCGCGCCATCAAGCGGCCCGGCGGCGCGCGCGATACGGGCGGTCAAATTGAGATCGAGCAAAAAATTCTGGCCGAGGGATTTTTTCGCCGACAGGCCATGCCGCCGGATCACATCGCGCAGCGGCGGCAGGTCGTCGATTTGCGGCATCTACTTTGCTGGGACAAGCGCGGGCGTGCTCGCGGCCAACCGCGCCGCCAGCGTCAGCGCCGCGGCCAGGCTAGACGGATCGGCCTTGCCGGTGCCGGCGATGTCGAAAGCGGTGCCGTGGTCGGGCGAGGTTCGCACGAAAGGCAAGCCGAGCGTCACGTTCACGGCATGGTCGAAGGCCAGCGTCTTGATCGGGATCAGCGCCTGGTCGTGATACATGCACATCGCGACGTCATAGGCCGCGCGGGCGCGCTCATGGAACATCGTATCGGCCGGCAGCGGCCCCAGCACGTCGATTCCCTCTGCCTTGAGCCGCGCCACCGCGGGCGCAACGATCGTCGCGTCTTCCGCGCCGAGCGCGCCGTCTTCGCCGGCATGCGGATTGAGTCCGGCGATGGCGATGCGCGGACGCGCGACGCCGAAGCGCGTGCGCAGATCGCGCGCCACGATGCGTCCGGTCTGCACGATCAGATCGGCGGTCAGCGCCGCCACCACGTCGCGCAACGGCAGATGGATCGTCACCGGCACCACCGCCAGTTCGCTCGACCACAGCATCATCACCGGCTGCACCGGCTTACCCGTGGTTTCGGAGGCCAGCCGCGCCAGGAACTCGGTATGGCCGGGTTCGGCAAAGCCCGACTTGTAGAGCACGTTCTTGGCCACCGGATTGGTCACGATGGCGGCGGCGCGGCCCGCCATCACGTCGTCCACCGCGCTGCGGATCGAGGTGATCGCTGCCGGCGCGCTCGTCGCGTCCGGCTTGCCCGGCTTAGCGGTGACGGCCAGATCGAGCGGTGCCACCGGCAGCGCGCGCTCGAAGGCGGCATGGGCTTGCGCTGGCGTCACGACGGCGAGCGGCACGCCAAGGCCGAGCGCACGGGCGCGCCGTTCGAGGAAATCGACGTCGCCGATGACATAAAAAGGTGGCAATGCGAGTTCGACCCGCCGCCGCCACACGGCAAGCGTCAGATCGGGGCCGATGCCCGCCGGCTCGCCCAGCGTCAAGGCCAGAGGGAGCGGCGCGCGCGGGCTCATTTGACGTATTCGATCATCGCCTGTTTGCGGAGTTCGTCGAGAAATTTCTTGGATTCGGCTTCGAAGCGCTTGCCGTAGATCTGCTCGCGCACCTCGCGCTTGACCGAGGATTCGGAAGTGCTTTCTTTCTTGGTGCAGAGCGCGAACATTTGCAGGCCCTGCGCCGTGATTTCCGGCGTCGTAAGGTGGCCGATTTCCATTTTCTCCAGGATTTCGCGAAGCTGCGGCGCCAGATCGGCCGAGCTGCGATTTAGCGGCTCGCGTACCGCGACGTCGCGTAGCGAGCGCGCCATGGCGAGGCCCTCGTTGCAGTTGACGAAGCGCCCGCGCAGGTTCTCGGCTTGCGCCCGTTTGGCTTCCAGCAGTTCTTCGCTCGATCCGCGCGGCGCGATGATCGTGATGGGATACAGCGTGTACATGTAGCCGACCGCCGGGGTGTCGGCTTCATTGCGCGCGCGCATCGCGCTCGAAATATCGGATTCGCCGATTTGCAGGCTGGAACTGAATTTGCCGCGGATCAATTGGCCCCAGGTCAATTCGGCCCGCAGGCGCGCCTTGAGGGCGCTGGCGGAAATGCCGTTTTTTTCCAGCAGTTGCTCGAACTGCGCCGGGTTCATGTGTTGGCGCGTCGCCATGCTCTCGAAAGCCTGGTCGACCTCGGCATCGGTCGCCACCGCTTCATAAGTCCTGGCCTTGGCGATCTTGATGCGGTCGTCGATCAAATCGTTGATGACGTCCTGCCGGGCGGGCGGCTTTTTTTCCGGTCCGGACATGAGCAGCTTGGTGCGCTGCTGGATGTCGAGTTCGGTGATCGGCGAACCGTTGGCGATCACCACCACCTGTGCGTAAACCGCGCCCGGCGCGGCCAGCGCGACGGCCATGAAGGCTGCCGCCAACCAATGGCGAAAACTGTCGGACTTCAAGCGGTTTCGTGGCATCGCGATATCCAATGTCTGTGGCGCCCCGCTACCGTTACTGACCATTCTGCGCGTTCTGGTTTGTCCCGCCCGAGCTGCCAGCCGACTGGCTGACGGTCGTGCCGCCGAGCGTGCGCAAGCTCAGCTGCAACATGACGGTGTGGTTGAGCTGCGGCGTGCCGCTGCCGTAGGTGTAGTTTGTAATGTAGTTCAAGCCAAGAATGAGGCAATCGTCGATATAGCCGATGCCGATCATATTCTGGGAGAAGTTATTGGCGCGCAAATCGTAAAGCGCCGAGCCGCGCAACACCCAGTTGGCGTTGAGCTTGACGGCCGCGGTGGCGAGAATGCCCTGGCGGCGGTCCAGGAAGCCCAATTCCGGCTGGGCGGCATAATCGCCATACAGCAAGGACGTGCTCCAGCGGTTGAAGTCGGCGGCGGCCTCGAGTTCGGTCCGCTTGAGGGTGAATTTGTCCTCGTCGAAGCGGAAGCGCGATGAGAACTTGTAGGTGCTGTTGGGCTGGAACGAGGCGCGCGCCACGTAGTCGGAAAGCCTGGTATCGAGGCCCGAGTCGAGCCCGGTATTGGTGATGTCGCCCTGCGCAAAAGAGTTCTGGCCAAACAACGCATAGGACTGGCCGAACAGCATGTTCACGGAGCCGGCATTGTTGACCTGAGCGGTATATTGCGCGCCGTAGTTGGCGCGGCCGCCGCCCTCGGCACGATCCCAGCCGGAGAACTTGTCGACCCGGAACAGGTTGCTGTCGTCGAACACCAGCGATTGCGCGTCTTCATTGGGGAAGCGCCCGATTTGCGATTCGTTCGGCCGTGCGATCACCTGGGCGATCGGCTCGAAGGTCTGCGTGCCCCAGGACTGCGTGCTGATGAAGGGGTAGCGGTATTCCAGGCCGACGGTCGGCATGGCGCGCACCAGGTTGCTCTCGCCGGTGTTCATGAAATTGGCGACGCCCGGGTCGTTGTTGACCTGCACATTGGCGGCATCGACCCGCACCGACGCGAAGGGCGTGAACACCTGGCCGAAGCGGTCGGTGAAGCTGCGCCGCCAGTCGGCCTCCGCCGAGAAGCGGCTGTAGCTGCCGGGAATGCCGCGCAGCACGCAGTTCGCCGACGTCCTGAGCGCGGGGTCGGCCGAATTTGCGCAAGCGCCGGTGGCCTGCGCCGTCTGCGTGATGGCGTCGAAGTCGGCCTGCTGGCGCGTGAGGCTGGTGAAGTTGATCTTGTAGCCGAGTTCGCCGCCGATCACCGGATGGTCGAACGTGTAGTTGTAATCGATCACCGGCGCGATCACCGGAATCTGACCCTGAACGTCCGCGGTCGAGAAGCCGTAATAATAGATCGTGCGGGCGTCGAAATAGCTGCGGTTGCCGAGGCCGGTCAGATAAAGCTGCGAGTTTCCTGAATTCGAAGAGGCCTGGAACGGGTCGGTGAAGTGATAGGCCGACAGGCGCGGGTTGTAGTCTTGCAGGAAGGTCTTGTCGGTCAGCGCGACCGCGTCCCAGCCCCAGACCCATTTATTGTTGATGGCGAACTGGCCGGCGCTTTCCACGCTGCCGCGGAAGTTGCGATAGCCCGGCGCGTCGATGCCGGGCGTTGCGGGCGCGAACGCGCCCTTGTCGAGTTGCTCGATGCCCGCGGCGCGAATTTCGTATGAGCCGTTGAGCAGGCGCTGGCGGAATTCGCCTTGCAGCAGCGGGCCCTGTTTGGTGGTGATCATCGGCGAGAAGGTGGCGTCATAGTTCGGCGCCAGCGCCCAGTAGTACGGCACTTCGAGCGAATAGCCGTAGAGGCCGCTCGAGCCGATCGAGGGCACCAGCACGCCGGACTTGCGCTTGACGGTCGGATCGGGCGCCGAGAAGTAGGGCAGGTAGGCGACCGGTTTGCCGAAGAATTCCAGCCGCGCGTCCTCGAAATACATCATCCGCTCGCCCTGATCGTGGATAATGCGCGCGGCCTTCACCTGCCAGAGCGGCGGCTTCCTCGGATCGTCCTTACAGGGCTGGCAGGCGGTGTAGACGCCGTTATGCAGGACCGTGAAATTGCCCTTCGAGCGTTCGGCGCGGGCGGCCGCCATTCGGGTCTGGTCGGGACTGTCGAGGCGCAAGGAATCGACGAAACCGTCGCGGTAATCGTCCGACAGATCCATGGTCTGGCCGTAGGTGACCTTGCCGTCTTCCTCGGTCAGCCGGACGTTGCCCTCGGCGTGCAGGCGTTTGGTGGTCTGGTCGTAGATGACCTTGTCGGCTTCGATGGTCGAGCCGCCATAGTAAATCTGCACGCTGCCGACGGCGGCGACGCGGTGGTTTGTATAGTCGTAGTTGATCTCGTTGGCCTGAACGAGCATCTGCTTGTGCTCGGCCTTGTCGCGCTCGATGGCGTATTTGGACTTGGCCTTGGGCGGCGCCGTCGGCGGGAACGTCAGCTCCTGCGCGGCGGCGGGCGTCACTACAGGCGCAAGCAAGCCGCCGCAGACCAGCAGGCTGAGGACGGTTAAAATACGCGCTGCGCCGCGGCGAGGCCGGGGCGCTGGTGGACGAGAGCAATTCGGCCCCGCCATCACCCGTCCTCCTGATACAACAACGCAACAAACCCCGTCAGGCCCCCGACCAGCACGGGCAGCCAAGCCGCCGCAACCGGGTGCAGCAGTTCGGCCTTGCTCAAGTCCTCAGTGACTTTCTGCAAAACATAAAGCAGAAAGCCCGCGGCCATGCCACTTAAAACCATCTTTTGCACGCCGCCGAAGCGGAAGAACCGTAAACTGACGGCTGCGGCAAGGAAAACCATGGAGGCCAGTAAAAATGGCCGCGCCAGAAGCTTCTGGAACTGCAATCTATAGCCTGCGGCGCCCAATCCGGCGTGTTCCGCGATGTTGATATACGTTGGAAGTTCCCAAAATGGGACGGTTTCGGGCGTCGCAAAGCTTTCACGAACTTGTTCCGCCGTCAGGCTGGTCTTGAGCAGATATTCCGGCTGCGCCACCGGCAGCAAGTCCACCTGGTGAATCCGCACGTCGGAGAGCCGCCACGTGCCGGGTTCGAGTTCGGCCGCGCGCGCCTCGATGCGCTGCTTGAAATGCCCGGCCGGATCGAAGGTGAACACCGACACGCCGTTGAGTCCGACGCCCTGGTCGGTGCTCGATTTGGCGCTGATGATGGCCTGGCCGTCGCCGCTGTTCTGGGCAAGCCAGAAATTGCCGCCATTGTCACGCAGCCCCGACGGGTTTTGCCCAAACAACTCGGCCTCGTAACGCTTGGAGCGCTCCTGCAAAACGGCCGACACCGGATTGTAGACGGTGGTCGCGAGAACCCCGAGCGCGAAGGCCACGATCAGCGCCGGCGAGATGAATTGCCAGGCCGACATGCCGGCGGCGCGCGCCACCACCAGCTCCAGCCGCCGTGACAGGCTGAGATAGCAGGACATGGCCGCAATCAGCACGCAGAACGGCATGATGCGCTCGGTCACCTGCGGCACGCGGAACAGCGAGGTCTTAGCCACCAGGATCGCCGAGGCGTTCGGCAGGTCGTTGGCGCGGCGCATCAACTCGATATAATCGAGCAGCGCCACCAGCGTGAAAATGCCGGCGAAGACCAAGAGCGCCGTGCCCAGAAAGCGCAGGCCGAAATAACGCGCGATGGTTCCCGTGACTGTCGGGCTGATCAGGTTCATGACGGGGCGAGTTGACGGGTTATGCGTTCGGTGAGCGCCGTGAGCCAGTTCGTCACGAAGGCCGGCGGCTCGACAATGAGGCCG
>DASWPX010000024.1:0-23489 GCA_036398395.1 Pseudolabrys sp.
GACCGCGCCGATATCGCGGCGCGGCGCGCCGAGCCACAGCATCCAGAACACGCCGATCGCCAGCATCACGAAGAACGTATCGACACGCCAGCGTTCGGAAATCGGATAGGAGCCATAAACGAAATAGGGCCAGCGCTCGTAAACGAAAGGCCAACAGGCCCCGACGGGGTGGTGCACCACGATCTCGCGGCAGGCGTCGCGGTCGGCCCCGGTCCAGACCGCGTCGATGAACAGGAATTTCATCAGATCGGGGATGATCCAGAGCAGCAGCAGCGCGATCAGGATCGTCAAGACGATATTGAACTTGCTCGACAGCAGGTTTTCCCGCAACCAGCCGAACGCGCCGCGCATTGCCAGCGGCGGCGGCTGCGGATCGATGGTAACGCCGCGCACGAAGTGGATTTCCGTTACCGCGAGGTCGCCTTCGGACATGGTCATGGCGCCCTCACCGTTCCACCAGCGCGATGCGGCTGTTGTAGAAATTCATCAGCAGCGAGGTCGCCAGACTGATGGTGAGATAGACCGCCATGGTGATGGCGACGACTTCGACCGCCTGCCCGGTCTGGTTCAGCACCGTGCCGGTGAACACCTGCACCAGATCGGGATAGCCGATCGCCACCGCCAGCGACGAGTTCTTGGTCAGGTTGAGATATTGGCTGGTGAGCGGCGGGATGATGACGCGCATGGCCTGCGGCACCACGATCAGCCGCAAGGTGGGCCGCGGGCGCAGGCCGAGAGAATAGGCGGCTTCGGTCTGCCCCTGCGACACCGCGCCGATGCCGGCGCGCACCACTTCGGCGATGAAGGCCGCGGTATAGATCGATAGTCCGAACAAGAGCGCCGCGAATTCCGGCAACATCTCGATGCCGCCGGTAATGTTGAAGCGGCCGCCCTCGGGAAACACAAACGACAGCGGGAAACCGGCGCCTGCCAGGGCGATGAGCGGCAGACCGACGATCAGCGCCAACGCCACCCAAAATACCGGCGTCTGTTGCCCGGTGCGTTCCTGGTGCTTGCGCGCCCAGATGGAATAGGCAATCGATGCAAGGATGCCGAAGATGACGGCGAACACCACCCATTTGAACGGGGTTGCGAAAACCGGTTCGGGGACGAACAAGCCGCGGTTGTTGAGAAAAATTCCGCCCGGGATTTTGTAGCCGTCGCGCAGTTCCGGCAACCCCTTGAGCACGGCGTTGTACCAGAACAGCAATTGCAGCAGCAGCGGGATATTGCGGATGGTTTCGACGTAACCGGTGGCGGCTTTGGACACCAGCCAGTTTTTCGACAGCCGCGCGATGCCGATGACAAAACCCAGAACGGTCGCAATCACGATGCCGAGCCCGGCCACCAGCAGCGTGTTGAGCAGGCCGACCCAGAAGGCGCGGCCATACGTCGAGGCCTGCGAACTGTATTCGATCAGCGTCTGGCTGATGTCGAAGCCGGCAGTGTTGCGCCAGAAGCCGAAACCGGAGGCGATATGCGCGCGCGCGAGATTGGCGATGGCGTTGGTGGCCGCGACATAGACGCCGAGCGCAACCAACGCGCATAACGCCACTTGATAGGCAATGCTGCGGACCTTGGGATCGTTGTAGAAGGGAACCCGCGCGGGAGGCGATCCCGCCGGAAGGTCGATCGACATTTACCCCTCTTCTGCCCGCGCCGCTTCAGCGGATCGGCGGTGCATATTGGATTCCGCCTTTGCTCCACAATTTGTTCAGGCCGCGCTCGATCTTGAGCGGCGAGCCCTGCCCGACGTTTGCGTCGAACACCTCGCCGTAATTGCCGACCAGCCTGACGATGTTGACCGCCCAATCCTTGCCCAGACCGAGTTGCTCGCCGTAATTACCCTCGGTACCGACGAAGCGCTTGATGTCGGGATTGTCAGACTTCGTCATCTCGTCGATGTTCTTGGAGGTGATGTTCAACTCTTCGGCGTTGATCATCGCAAACAGCGTCCACTTGACGATGTCGAACCATTGATCGTCGCCGTGCCGTACCGCAGGCCCGAGCGGCTCCTTGGAGATGATTTCGGGCAGCACGATATGGTCCTCGGAATTGGCGAGACGCAGACGCTCGCCGTAAAGGCCCGACGCGTCGGTGGTATAGGCATCGCAGCGTCCGGCGTCATAAGCCTTCACCGCCTCGCTCGAAGTCGCGAAGGTCACGGTCTTGACCTGCATGTTATGCGCGTGGAAGAAATCCGCGAGATTGAGTTCGGTCGTGGTGCCCTGCTGCACGCAAACCGACGCGCCGTTCAGCTCAAGCGCCGAATTCACCTTCAACGCCTTGCGCACCATGAAGCCCTGACCGTCGTAATAATCGACGCCGGTGAAGTTGAGACCGAGCTGGCTGTCGCGCGACGAGGTCCAGGTCGTGTTGCGCGCCAACAGGTCGACTTCTCCCGATTGCAGCGCGGTGAAGCGATCTTTCGCCGACAGCGGCACGAACTTGACCTTGCTGACGTCGTTGAAGATCGCGGCGGCGACGGCGCGGCAGAAATCGACATCCAGGCCCGTCCATTTGCCTTGCGCGTCCGGCAGACCAAAGCCGGCCAGCGTGCCGTTCGATCCGCAATTGAGCACGCCGCGGTCCTTCACCGCCTTCAATGTTTGCGCGGCGGCGCTCTGCGCGGCGAAAACGAAGGCGAGCGCGACAATGGCGAGGATTCGATTCATCTGGCGGCCTCTTCAACGCATAGCGGGGTGCGCGCCCCTCGCGAATTAAATTGACCGGCATTCCGGCCTGTTCCGCGAGCGCTCGACAACTTCGGCATCACAGACCGATCGGGTTGTTAGGTCAAGGCCTTGACGCTTGCCGGCGTTACGGACGTATATGCGCTCGCGCACCGTCTCGTTGAAAGCCCGGACCCGTCATGGCGAAGCCGCCCAAAACACCCGTCAAGCCGGAAACCCTGATCGTCAACGCGGGCCGCGATCCACAGGCCTATTATGGCTTCGTCAACCCGCCGGTCTATCACGCCTCGACCGTGCTCTACCCGACCGCCGAGGATCAGATCGCGCACCGCTCGCGCTATTCATACGGACGGCGCGGCACACCGACGATGGAGGCGCTGGAAAACGCGCTGACGGAACTCGAGGGCAAGGACTGCGCCGGCGTCGCGCTGCTGCCGTCGGGCCTGGCCGCGATCTCCATCGCGCTGCTGTCGGTCGCCGGCAGCGGCGACCATATCCTGGTGACAGACAATGCCTACCGGCCGACCCGCAATTTCTGCGAAGGCGCTCTCAAGCGCATGGGAGTCGAGACGACCTATTACGATCCGCTGATCGGCGCCGACATCGTGAAGCTGTTCAAGCAGAATACGCGCGCGGTGTTCGTCGAGGCGCCAGGCTCGCAAAGTTTCGAGATGCAGGATGTCCCGGCCATCGCCGAGGCCGCGCATGCCAAAGGCGCGATTGTCATGATGGACAATACCTGGGCGACACCGCTTTATTTCCGCGCCTTCGAAAAGGGCGTCGATCTGTCGATCCAGGCCGGCACGAAATATATCGGCGGGCATTCCGACGTCATGTTCGGCTGCGTGTCGGCCAACGCCAGGACGCTGGACGCCCTTAAAGACACCGTCTACACCATGGGACTTTGCGTCGGGCCCGACGACATGAATCTGGCGCTGCGTGGCTTGCGCACCTTGGGCGTGCGGCTGCCGCGGCATTATCAGTCGGGATTGCAGGTGGCGCGCTGGCTCGACGGCCGGCCGGAAGTCGCCCGGGTGCTACATCCGGCGCTCGAAAGCAATCTCGGCCACGCGCTCTGGAAACGGGACTTCTCCGGGGCCAGCGGCCTGTTCAGCATCGTGCTCAAGCCGATGGGCGAAAAGGCCGTCCATGCGTTCATGAACGAGCTTCAGTTGTTCGGCATGGGATTCTCGTGGGGCGGCTACGAAAGCCTTGTGATCTGGTTCGACTGCGCGGACTATCGCAGCGCCACGAAATGGGCTCCGGGCGGACCGACGCTGCGCTTTCATATCGGACTGGAAGATCCCGGCGACCTGATCGCCGATCTCGACAACGGCTTCAAAGCGATGGCCGCGGCGAAGTGATCTAAGTCGCGCGCGGAATCCAGTTGTAAAGCGCCAGACCGCCGTCGACATCCACCGTCGTGCCGGTGACGTAGCGCGAGAACCGGTCGCTCAGCAGTGCCATCGCCATGCTCGCGATATCCTCCGGCATGCCAGTGCGGCCGAGCGGGATCATGGCTTCCAAGGCTTTGACATCTGCTTTGAAGCCGCCGCCGGGTATGGCGCCGGGCGCGATGGCGTTGACGCGAATGCCGTCGCCGCCGAGCGCACGCGCGAGCTCTTTCACCAGCATGGTCTGGCCCGCCTTGGTGGCGCTGTAATGCGGCAGGTTGCGCGGCGAATGAGCGTGCAGCGACGTGACATAGAGCATCCGCCCCTTAATGCCGTGCGCTTTCATGTGCGCGCCAACGGCTTGCCCGAGCACGAAGCCGGAGCGCAATCCGACGGTCAGCATCGCGTCCCATTCGGCTTCGGTGACCGCCATCATCTTCTGATCCTCGGAGCGCCGGGGCGAAGCGCTGTGCACGAAGATCGAAATCCGGCCGAGCGCCGCAAGCGCGGCCTCGAACAGCGGCCGCGGCGCATGCGGTTGCGACAGATCGGCGGCAATGAACGTCGCGCCGATTTCGCGGGCGACCGCTTCTCCGGCATCTATGGAAACGTCGCTCAACACGAGCTTTGCGCCTTCGGCGGAAAGAGCGCGCGCGATGCCCCGCCCGATACCGGATGCGGCGCCGGTCACCAGCGCGGTGTCACCATCGAGCAGCCCCATGTAATCTCCCCTAGATCGCTGCCGCGCCGCCGCTTCGCATCACGAATTGCAGATTGCGCAGATAGACGAAGACACCGAAGGCTTGCCCGATAATAAAGACCGGGTCTTTGCGGTAGACGGCGTAGCCGAGCAGCATCAAGCCGCCGCCGATCGAGAATACCCAGAACGCCGTCGGCACCACGCTGCGACCCGCGCGTTCCGACGCGATCCACTGCACGACAAAGCGCATGGCGAACAAAATTTGCGCGACGTAGCCGATCAGGATGCCCCAATCCATGTTGCCGACGAAAACGTCGTGCAGATAGCCGCCGATGGCGCGCGTGATGTCGATCAGCATAAGTTAGTCCTCCACCAATTCCGGAATTCGTTTCTTGCGGCGGATCAGCCACCACACTCCGGCGAGATCGAGAATCCCGACCCAGAGCCGGTCCCACAGTCCGTAATTAGAAACGCCGCTGGCGCGCGGGCGGTCGATCACGTCGACATAGCCGATGCCGTAGCCCTCACGTTTGACCAGCGCCGGCAGGAAGCGGTGCAGCCCGTCGAAATAAGGCAGACTCAGGAATACGTCACGGCGGAACGCCTTGAGCCCGCAGCCGGTGTCGCGGGTGCCATCGCGCAACACAGCACCGCGCACCGCGTTGGCGATGCGCGACTGCAGTTTCTTGAAGCCGGTCGCCTTGCGGCCGACACGCTGGCCGGCAATCAGCCCAACACGCGGCGCGCCCGATTCCAATGCGCGCAACAGCGCCGGTATGAAGGCCGGATCGTTCTGGCCGTCACCGTCGAGCGTGACGACATAGGGAGCGCGCGCCGCCGCCACGCCGCTGCGCACCGCGCAGGATTGACCGCAGGACTGTTTGTGACGAACGCGGCGCAGCCAAGGGTACAGCGCCATCAGACGCTTGAGTTCGGCCTCGGTGCCGTCGGTCGAGCCGTCATTGACGTAGATAGTCTCGAACAGCCATTGATTACCGAGCGCCTTGCCGATTTCGGCGACCAGCGTACCGATATTGCCGGCCTCGTTGCGGACCGGCACCACGACGGACACCGCCGGATCGTTCGTGTTCATTATCCAATGTCCCGACAGCAGGCAAAAGGTCGATTTGGCGTGAATGCGTGTGCTTCTTATTAAGTCAATAGCTCGCGCGCAACGGCTTTGATCCGCTTGAGCGAAGGGCCCGGCTTTTGATGCAAAATCTCGTCCGGTCCGATGAAAAAGCCTAAAGCCCGCAGCGCGAAATAGCGCCGCACCAGGACCACCCCGACCATGCCGACCGTAGCGCCAGCGAGTACATCGGTCGGGTGATGCGCGGTCACCACCACCCGGCTTATCGCGATCAGCAGTGCGTAGACCAGAAGAATTGTCCGCGCCCTCGGCCACAAGACGCCGAAAGCCGCCAGCACCGCGAAGGCCGTCGTGGCGTGTCCCGACGGCAGGCTGGCATAGGCGGCGCCCCAAGTGAACGGACGGAAAAGATAAGGATCAGCCGTGCCACCGACGAAGGGCCGCGCGCGCCCGATGATCTGCTTGACGGCATCGACGAACAGGCCCGGCACGGCAATAGCCGTGAACAGAAATCCGACGCGCACCATCACGGCGGCAAGCACACCTTGCGATATCCGCGTCAGGCCTTGTGACGGCAGCGCGGCCAGCCCCAGGAACAAAATGCCGAGCGGCCAGAGGAACCAACCGGACTTGCCGAAGTCGGTGATCCAATCGAAAAACGAAATCAGCCAGCGCGGAAGCTGGCGCGCCGCGGTAATCGCGGCGGCGTCGAGTAAAACCAGACCGAGCAGGAACACGGCAACAAATGCGGCCGCGGCTAACGCAAGCTGGCGGGGCGGCAGCAGCCAGGGCGTCGTCGGATGAAAGCGCGCGGGCCGCATCAGCCGAGTAAAACTCGCGGCGACGGTTGCTGCGCCACGGCGCAGCCAGACCGCGCTGCCTGACCCGGAATTCAATTCGCTGGCTACCGTCATGGCGCTTCCATCGAGCGGAACAGCATCAAATTCGCCGGACGGCCGATGCTGATGTTGTAGCCCTCGATGTGCTGCGTAAGCGAGTAGTGCAAGCCGATGGCATTGGCACGCTGCACGAAGCTGCCGACATTTCGCTGGTCGACCAATGCGAAATGGCAAGGACTCTGGCCGAGGAAAATCGCAGCGCCCAGGCTGTCGGTGAAACGCGTGGCCGTGCCGAGCATGAAGACCAGGCTGGGCTCCTGATAGGCATAGGTCGAAACCAGTTCCGGTTTTTCGCACCCCGTCGCGCGCACTTCGTCGGCGACCAGCGCGCTCGGAAACAGCGCCGGCAGCGCCGGAAACATCACCGCATAGACGGTTATCGCGACGAAGATCGACGTCACCATGCCGCGCAATAGCGAACGCTCGGCGCCATCGGCGTCATAGAGCCACCAGGCAAACAGCCCGAAGATCATCGCCGCCGCGGCGAAGGGCCAGGCGACGAGGCCCAGATCACGGCCGATGATGACGAAGATGACGATGACGGCAATCGCGATCGCCACCGGAAACACGAACCAGCCGGCGGTTCCCGGCACCAGCCAGCGGTTCCGCGACAGCGCGCCATTCTCGAGAATGCCGGCGATCAAAATGGCGATGGCCGGATAGAGCGGCAGCACGTAATGCGGCAGTTTGGTCATCACCGCCTCGAACACGATCCAGGACGGAACGAGCCAGGCCAGCAGGAATTGCGCGCCCGGCTCGCGCCGCGCTTTCCACACCATGGGCGCGGCAAGCCCCGCCAGCACCGAACCCGGCCAGAACGTCACCCAGAACAGGACGAAATAAAGCCCCGGCGGTGCGCCGTGGGCCTCCTGGCCGCTCGTGACCTTGCCCAGCATGTCCTGGCCGACCGCCTGCACGAAAAAGCTGTCTCCGGACTTGGCGACGATGGCGATGAACCACGGCAGCACCAGCAGGATCAGCCAGGCGATGCCGGCGAAGGGCCGCAAACGCCAGATCCAGCGCGCGGAACGGTCGGCAATCGACAGCGTCAATGCCGTCAGCGCAACGAACATCAGGATCAGCGGACCCTTGATCAGCACGCCGGCGGCAAGCGCCGTCCACAGAATTGCCGGCGCCCGCCAGTCAACGGGAGCGCCGGGCGCGCGCCGGCTCGTCAGATAAATGCGCGCCATCGCACCCATCGCCGCGACGCAGGTCAGCAGCAGCATGGCGTCGGTCTTGGCGAGCCGCGCCTCGACGCCGAGCAGCACGCAGCTTGCCATCATCAGCGCGGCCACCAGAGCGGCGCGGCGCGCAACGAAGGCGAGCGCGGCCCAATAGGTCAGCAGCACGGCGCCGATCGCGCCTATCAGCGACGGCAGACGGTAGAGCCAGATGGTGGTGCGCGCGTTGGGTATGCCGACAGTTTCGCCGGCCTTCACGGCCGCGGCCTGCAGCCAATAAATGCCGACCGGCTTCTTGTAACGAACCTCGTCCTGGAAGCGGATGTCGACATATTCGCCGCTCTCCACCATCTGCTTGGTGGCTTGCGCGAAGCGCGCCTCGTCACGGTCGACCGGCGGGATCTGGAAAAATCCGGGAACGAACGCGATCAGCGAAAACACGATGAGCAACGCCGCCGCGCGGCCATGCGACGCGGTCGCATAATCGAGGGTGGCGGAAAGCCCGCGCGCTGGAACAACCGATGGACGCGCTTCGTCGGTGGTCGTGCTCATGCGCCGACCATAATGCCACGTGGCCGGTCTGTCATATGCGCTGCTTCACTGCTGGACGCGCACCATGACGCTGTCGGCGGCGCCGCGGGCGTCCATCACCGTCAGGCGCACAAAACCGGGCCCGTCGGGCTGAAAAAACAATGTGCGGCGGCCGCTTTGCGGCAGCGGAACGCCGTTTACCATGACGGTGAGTGGCGCCAGTCCGCCGGCGATCTTGAGCGCCACCGGGTCGGCGGCATTCATGTCCGCGACTTCGATATTGGCGCCGTCGGGCGGATACATAATGCGCGGCGGCTCGGACAATTCGCCCGGGCCGCTCGCGGCGGCGAAACGCTGCAACGGCGGCGGCAGTTTATTGGTGGCGGCAAAGAGTGCGTCCTTGGGCGCGCGCGCCAGCGGCACCGGCGCGAAGCCGGAGCGCGCAAAAGCGTCGAACAATATCGGCGCGGCGGCGGAGCGGCCGACCAGGCCGGGCACCGGCGCGCCATCGGGCCGGCCGACCCAGACACCGACGGTCATGCGGCCGTCAAAGCCGACCGCCCATGCATCGCGAAAGCCGTAGGAGGTTCCGGTCTTGAAGGCGATACGGCCGTGCGGCGCATTGTCCGGCGGCGGTGCGCCGATCAGGATATTTCCCACGTACCAGGCGGCGGCCGGCTCGAGCAGCTTGCGCGCGCTGCCGGTTTCGGCACCCTCGCGCTCGATCAAAGGCGTCGCGAGGCCCTGCCGCGCCAGTCCGGTATAGAGCATCACCAGATCGGACAATTTGATGCCGACGCCGCCGAGACCCATGGCGAGACCCGGCGCTTCGCCTTTCGGCAGCACCAGCGCCGCACCCGCCTGCGACAATCGCGCGCTCAGGCGATTGACGCCGAGTTTGCCGAGCACCGCGATGGCCGGCACGTTGAGCGACAATTGCAGCGCGCGGCGCACCGTGACCGTGCCCTGGAACGTTAGATCGAAGTTTTCCGGCGTATAGCTGCCGTAACGCGCCGGGCGGTCGTCGATCAAAGTTTCCGGATGCAGCAGGCCGTCCTCGAAGCCGAGGCCGTAGATGAAAGGCTTGAGTGTCGAGCCAGGCGAGCGCAGCGCATTGGTCATATCGACCTGCCCTGCGCGGCGCGCGTCGAAATAATCGGCGGCGGCGACGCGCGCCCTCACCTCGCCGGTCAAGTTGTCGACCGCCATGATGGCGACGGAAATATCCGGTCCCAGCGCGCGTGCGCGCTCGCGCGCCAGTTCCTGCAAGGTCTTCTGCAAGGCAACATCGATGGTGAGCTTGTGAACCCGCTTGTCCGGCTCGGCGGCGACGACCTGATCTGCGGCGTGGGGCGCCAGCACCGGCAGCGCCTTGCGCGCATTCGGTACGATTTCGAATTTGGCGCGGGCGATTTCGTCGCGCGGGATCGCGCCAGATGCCGCCGCGCGGTCGAGCACGCGGTCGCGCGCCGCGCGCGACATGGCCGCGAAACGATCCGGCCGGCGCAATTCCGGCGATTGCGGCAGCGCCACCAGTAACGCCGCCTCCCCCAAGGACAGACGGCGTGGTTCGTGGCCGAAATAGGCGAGCGAGGCGGCGCGAATGCCTTCGAGATTGCCGCCATAGGGCGCCATCGTCAGATAGAGCGACAGGATTTCGTTTTTGCCAAGCGCATGTTCGAGTTCGAGCGCGCGCGTCATCTGGCGCAGCTTGGCGCCGAGGCTGCGATGATCGCGCGGCTCTAGCAGGCGCGCGACCTGCATCGTAAGCGTCGAGCCGCCGGAGACGATGTGTCCGCTGCCGGCGAATTGGCCGGCCGCACGCGCCATTGCCATCGCATCGATGCCGCGATGCGACATGAAGCGTTTGTCCTCGTAGGCGAACAATAATTTCAGAAACCGCGGATCGACGTCTTCCACCCTTGCCGGCAGCCGCCAGCGGCCATCGGACGTGGCATAAGCGCGCAACAGCTTGCCGTCGCGATCCAGAACAATATTAGATGTATCGAGATTCTTGCCGAGCGGCGGCGGCCCGAGCGCATAGAGCCAGCCGCCGCAGGCAAGCGCTATTGCGCCAAACGCACCCGCAACGATGATTGGCCGGCGTTTCATTTAGCCGCCGTGATCTCGATGGTCCCGGTGCCGGTGCGGCCGAAGCGGTCGGGCCGGTACATATCCTCGACGATAGCCTGCGGCAGCACGTAACGCCCGGGCGACACCGCGCGCACGACATAGGCCACCGTGAACACCGGCGATGCATCCTTGTCGCGATCGAAAGCCGCGGTGAAACGGTCGTCGCGGAATTCGCTGTTCGCCGGCTCAATGCCATCCTCGATCCAGGCCAGCGTATCGGTTTCGCCCGACGACACCAGCTTGGGATTGTCGATCTCGAATCCGGCCGGTAGATAATCGGCGACCATGACGCGGCCGAATTGCGGCTGCGGCTCGGTTATTTTCAAGACAACCACGAAACGCTGGTTCTGCTTGGCCTTGGCCGGGTCGGACGGCTCGCCGTCGAGCGTGAAATAATTGCGTTCGATCTTGAAGCCGCGTTCGGCGGCGGGCTCGGGCGTCAGCGGCGCCCCGCTTACCGACACCACAGCCTGCACATTACCGTCGCCGCTATTGCTCACTGCCAGCGGCGTTGCGAGTTGTTCCGCGCGCAGCGTGCGGTAATAGGCACCCTGCCGTGCTTCCCCCGCGACGTTGATCTGGATGGCGCTGAGTTGCTTGGCAAGCGAGCGCGCTGCCAGCACAAGCCATGCGTCCTCCTGCGTCGAGGTCGAAACCGACAGCGTGCGCGCGCTGTCGACGCGCGCGATGGCATCGTCGATGGTCTTTTGCGGCGCGCGCCCTTCGGAGGCCAGCGTCACCAGCGCCGCGGAATCGCGCAAGGCCGAGCCGAAATCGGCGCGGCCGAGATCGAGCTTGGGTTGCGGCGCGATGGCATCGAGCGCGGCGAGATAGACCTGATCCGAACGTGCCTTGTCGCCGAGCATCCCGAGCGCGGCGGCGATCTGCGCCTTGGCGATGGGCGTGGCCACCTCGGCGAGCTTGACGTCGGCGATATAACGCAGGTCGCCGAGCGGCGCTGCGCCGTTGCGCGCCAGCACATACATGGCATAGGCCAGTTCGCGGCCACCGGTCTTGCCGGGCTCGGGCGAGGAGGCGACGTAATTGCGCAGGCGGTCGATGGCGAGCGTGAAGGCCGTCGCCGGAATTTCAAAACCGCGCTCGCGCGCCCGCGTCAGGAAGTCGGTGACGTAAGCGTCGAGCCAGGCGTCATCGCCGCCCACCGACCAAAGGCCGAACGAACCGTTCGAACCCTGCCGCGCCAGGAGACGCGCGATGGCGTCCTTGATGCGGCCGTCGACTTCGCCGTCGGGCGCAAGCTTGGCCTGCGCCGCCAGCTCATTGATATAGAGCATTGCCACCGCACGACTGGTGATCTGCTCGGAGCAGCCGAAGGGATAGCGGTCCAGCGCGTTCAACAGCGTGGCGGCATCGAGCGAAGTCGAAACCGCGATCGACAGACCGGCGCGGCCGGTGCCCGGCACGAAATCGGCGAACAGATCGTTCGACAGCGTCAGCGTCTCGCCCTTGGCGAGAGCGCGCACGGTACGGCGGCTGAGGATTTGCGTCGCCGGCCGTACGTCGAGCGGATAGCTGCGCTCCTGCGCGAAATTGTTCGGGCCGTTGACGCTGACTTTGATCGTGCTCGCGCCCGAGCCCGACGCCGTGACAGGGATCGCAACACGATCGCGCTGCTTGGCGGCAAGCTTCAAGACCTGCGGCTTGTCGCTCTCGAGCTTGGCAGCGCCCTCGGCGCTCACGGCGATATTGTAATCGCCGGCCGCACCTTCGACATTGTCGAGTTCAAGCTGCACCGCGCCGTGGTCGCCGGTGCGCAGGAAACGCGGCAGCGTTGCCGTCAACACAACATTGTCGCGCACCGTCACGTCGCCGGAGGCCTTGCCGACCTTGTCCTTGCTCCAGGCCACCGCCATGACGCGCACGCTGCCGGCAAAGGCGGGAATGTCGAAATTCACCAGCGCGCTGCCGTCGGCGCCGACAGTGACGATGCCGGAATAAAGCGAAAGCGGCGCCTGCGTCGGCGGTGAACCGGACAACTCCGCCCCGGCGATGTCGCCGCCGTTGCGGATCTGTCCGCGCGCGCCCTGCATGCCGTCGATCAACTGCCCATAGAGATCGCGCACTTCGGCGGTGAGGCGGCGCTGGCCGAGATAATAATCGTCGGGCGCCGGCGGCTTGTAATTGGTCAGGTTGAGAATGCCGACGTCGACGGCGGCGACCACGACACGCGCCTCTTCGCCCGACGCCAGGCCAGCAAGCTTGATCGGAATGCTCAACTGCGAATTCGGCTTGATCGCTGGCGGCAGCTTCATGTCGAGCGCGAGCGTGCGCGCGCCGCGGTCGATGCCGAACCACTGTATACCGATGGCGCGGCCGGGCATGCGTTGCGCCGCCGCGTCGAGCGGACGCCGCAAGGTCGCGACCACATAGGCGCCGGTACCCCAGTCCTTGCCGACGGTGAGCTTGACCTGCGCGGTGCCGGCTTTGACGTCCTGCGACTGGTTCGCGACCATGCGGTCGGTGAAGACGTTGATCGTGAGGTGCCCGGCGGTCGCCGCCGTCACCGCGACATTCATATAGTCGCCGGATTTGTAGTCGGTCTTGTCCAGTGCGACTTCGAGCAGGTCGGGCGTGTCCGCACTCGATTCCGCGTAGAAGCCGGCGTCGAAGGACAGCGAAGTGATGGCGCCGTTCGCCTCCGGCGACGACACTTCGAGACGATAGCGGCCCCATTTCACCGGCAGCGAAATGCGCCCTGCTTTTGCCGCGGCGATATCGAGCGTGCCGTTGGCGACGCGCTCGGTGCGCTTGACCGGCTCGAAGTCCCATTGGCCGTTCTGCCGATACCACTGGTAACTGGTTTCGACGCGCAGCAATTCATAGCGCAGGCCGTTGCGCGCCATCGGCTTGCCGTCGGTGCCGGCCAGCACGACGTCGAAATCGGCATTGGCGCCGTCGGCGAGCGAACGCCCGGCGAATGCCGGCTTGACGCCGATGGCCGGCGCATCGGCCGCGACCGGCAGCGTCAGCTTGCGTTCGACCGCGCGGCCGCCGGATTCCGCCATGCTGACGGTGATCTGCGCTTCGAGCGGGCGCGACGTGGACGGAATGGCGTCGAGCTTGATCGGGAACGTCGCCTTGCCGGCAGCATTCGTGGCCGGCAGGTCGTCGAGGTCCTGACGCACCGCCGTCACCTCGTCGTCGTCCAGGCCAAACGAATAGCCGGCAAAGCCCGGCCGCTCCTTGGCGGCGGCGATCGTCACCTCGCCGGTCAGTTCGAGATTGGAGGCCGGCGCGCCGTAGAGGAAATGTCCGTCGAGACTGATTTGCGCGGCGTCGTTGCGCGGCATGACGCTTGCAGCCGCCGTCAGATCGAACTCGACGCGGTCTGCGACATAATCCTCCACCATGAAGGTGGTCTCGCCGATGGGCGATCCCTTCGGATCGGTGTAGGCGCGCACGCGCCACGTGCCGGTCGCGGCGGTGGAAATGATCGGCACGGTGAGGCTGCGGCCGCCAAGGCCCTGATCGGCAACCACCGCGCGGCGGTATTCGACGCCGTCCGGCCGCTCGACCACCAGCGTCAGCGGCACCGAGGCGGCAGCAACGCCGCGCGCGTCGCGCAGCAACGCGGTCACCGAAACGGATTCGCCGGTGCGGTAGACCCCGCGCTCGGTATAAACGAAGGCATCGAGGCCAGCCGGCTGCTGGCGGCCGGTGACGCCGCGATCGGACAGATCGAAGGCCGGCGACTTCAAACTCAGGAACGCGTAATCGCTCTTGTCGGTGACGACGACGGCCGCCGGCGACATGCCACCCTCGCCGCGCGCCAGCCCCGCATCGAAATGCACGAAGCCGTAGCGGTCGGCGTTCTTGGTCGCCAGCACCTCGTTGTTGCGCGCCACCAACCGCACGCTGACATAGCCGCGCGCATCGGCGGTCGCGAGCGAATTCACGAAGACGTCGATGCCGTCCTGGCCGCTATAGGCGGTCAGGCCCAAGTCCGAGACGATGAACCATTGCGTCGCGAGTTGCTCGTAATCGTCGGACACCACCTCTTTCGGCGTGGCCGTCATGGCGTAGACGCCGGGGCCTAAGTCCTTCAGCACGTCGCCGACCGGAAAGGCCGTCGTCACTTCGGTGTTGAGCTTCTGCTCGACGGCGAGTTCGCCGCTCCACAATTTGGCGCCGTGTTCCGCGCCGATGCGCTCGGCGTCGTTGCGGCTCAGATTGCGCTGGAAGTCGTAGCCGAGCACCGTGTCGATGAGATTGCGGTCGCCGATGCGGTAGAGCGACAGCGACACCGCGCTGGTGTTGACGCTGAGCACCGGAATGCCGCGCTGGCCGGTGCGCGGCAGCACATAGGCCTTGCCGGCAAAGCGCGCGAAGGGCTTGCGGTCGCGCACGAAGATGGTGAAGTCGGCCGACTTCGCCAGCGTCTCGCGCACCGTCGACGGCAAGCCGGCGCGCAACGTGATGGTGTAGCGCTCGCCGTGCTTGAGGCCTTCGACGCAAAGCTGCTTGTCGTTGGCCGAGATCGCGGGACGCTCGACGCCGCCGACCGCGACGAAGGGCGAGAAATCGGTGCGCCGGCCCGGCAGGTTTTCCGAGAACTGGAAGCAGGCGCGGGGCGAAACAGAATCCGTGTCGACCGTGTAGTCAAGGAAGCGAAAGCCGTGCTCGACGCGCAAGCGCTCATACTGGCCGCGCAGGTCGGCCGTCTCGCGCAGATCGAGCGACAGGCGCAAGGCGTCAAGCGCCGGCCGCCAGTCCTTGCGGTCGGCAAGCACGCGGCCGAGCACCGCCAGGCTGTCGGCTTCGAGCGCGCGATCGGTCGCGCGCTGGTAGGCGATATAGGCGGATGTCGAAGCGCGATCGAGCAGAAGCGCGCGTTCGTTGTCGTCGCGCGGGCGTATCTGCAACACCGTGCGCGCCAGCCGCAGCCAGGTCGCCGCGTCGTTGGGCGCCACGGTGACGGCCTGGCCGAGCACGGTCATGCCGGTGCGGAAATCGTTCTTCTGGAAAGCCGCGTCCGCATCCTGGCGCAACGCCGCGGCTTGTTTGGTGACGCTGCCGGCGTCGCTCTTGATCTGGGCCTCGAGCTTGATCGCCGCGTCGTCGAAATCCTTGCGCTGGTAGGCCTTGTCGGCGGCCAAAGATGCAGTGACGGCAAGGAGCGTGAGCGCAGCTGCCAAGGCGGCGCGGACGAACGTGAGCATGGAATGAAACCTCCCGAAGCAGCGATCCACTATCATTCGAGTTTCCGATGGTGTCGAGGTGATGGCCGTGGCGGCCATCGCTACGAATACCCGGCCAAACGTCATCGTCATGCTTGGTCAGCGTCGTGCGGAAAAAGGTTCATGAATTAGATGAGATGCAATAACAAGACCGCGCAAACCACTCAAATATCTGGATAATCGCCCAATGAAATAACCGGCCATCATGGCGTACGCCACTTCCTACTGAGGCGAGCGCGCGGGAAAACGTCTCTCAGCACCGCTGTCCATTGGGTTACGGTCCGGCGACGGCACCACCGCACGCTGACCGGCATTGTGCCTGTCTGGGCAAACCGCTCACCAAGTAAGCCGGTTTTGCCTGTAAGTGGGCTATTTGGATAATCCGCCGGTGCTGCGTTAAGACAGCAAGACGACCGCTTCTGATCCGAAATTTAAGCCGGTTTCCGCTTCACGCAATGCGAGGCGGCGAAGCTTGGGTGTGGTCCACACTTGTTTTGGCTTTGAGTAATCAAACTTCTCGTCATGAACCGGGTCGGACTTTTGATATGATTTCATGATCGTGCCTTTCGTTAAAGGCCCCCCGATCACAGAAAAACTAAATGCACGTTTTGGATGATTCGCCTAATTACCGAATAAATGGCTTTGACGTTTGGACCATAATACCGCGATTATCAGGGGCGGCGCAGGCCATGTCGGCAATGGCGGTCATTCCGCCGTCCTCGCACCGGCCGAGCCGCATCTTTCCATGGCAACGCGACGCGGGTAAACCTAGCAAGGGCCAAGACCCCGTAGCTCAGCTGGATAGAGCACCGACCTTCTAAGTCGGGGGCCGCTGGTTCGAATCCAGCCGGGGTCGCCAAATCTTGCGAATTTATGTGCATTCAGCGCGGCTTATGGCCGCCTCAGGCGCTGCCCGAAACTCATAATTAACAACTTTGGAACACCTTTAACGAATTCGCATCCGGGGCTCCCACCTTAACAAGCACGTAAAATCCAATGACCGACATGGCCGCTCAATCGCTGCCTACCGCCGCCGCGCCGCCACTTGCACCGGCGGGCGCTCCGCTCTGCTACGTCGTCGACGAGGAAGCCAGCATCCGGCATTTTCTGTCGCTGGTGCTGCATGGCTCCGGCGTGGACACCCAGGAATTTCCCGACGGCGCCGCGTTGCGCGCGGCCATCGAACGCCGCGTGCCCGATCTGGTGTTCCTCGATATCCCGCTCGACTCGGCCGACGCGATCGAGGCCGTCATGGCGCTCGGCAAGCACGACTTTCGCGGCGCGGTGCAACTGGTCAGCAACCGGGGTGCCGCGGTGCTCGAACACGTCAAGGCGATCGGCGTCCAGCACAAGCTCTATATGCTGCCGGTGCTCAAAAAGCCGTTCGAGACCGACACGGTCATCAAGATCCTGCATGAGCTCAAGCTCGGCGATCCGGAGGCCGCGGCCGCGCGCCTGAACCTCGAGGATGTGCTCGACAATAAGTGGGTCGAGTTCTGGTATCAGCCCAAGATCGATCTGCGCAAGAAACGGCTTGCCGGCGCCGAAGCCTATGTGCGCGCACGTCATCCGCAACACGGCGTAATGATGCCGGCGGCTTTCATGGCGGGCGCATCGGAGCCGGCCGTGCTGAGACTGTCGCAGCTCGCGCTCGACGCCGCGCTCAAGGCCGGGCTCAAATTTTCCAGCCTCGGCATCAGCATGCAGATCGCCGTCAACATTCCGATCGCCGCGCTTGTCGAACTTCCGGTCGTGGACATCGTGAAGGCGCACCGGCCCAGCGCCGACGGTTGGTCGGGCCTTGTGATCGACGTGCCGGAAGACCAGATCATCACCAACCTCGCGCTGTCCTGCGACCTCGGCAAACAGCTGGCGCAGCACAATGTGCGGCTGGCGGTGGACGACTTCGGCCGTGGCCATGCCGCTTTGGCGCGGCTCGGCGAAATGCCCTTCGCCGAACTCAAGATCGACCGCGCTTTCGTCGCCGACTGCGGTACCGACAAGATCAACGCCCCGCTCTGCAAGACGGTAATCGACCTCGCGCATCATTTCGGCCGCACCGCGGTCGCCCTTGGCATCGAAAAGGCTGCCGACGCCATGGCGCTGGTCAGCATGGGCTGCGACTTCGGTCAGGGATTCTTGCTGGGCCAGCCGATGCCGGAAGAGCGCTTCATCTCGCTGTTGCGCCAGCGCGCGGCGACGCAAGGCCGGGAACTGCCGGCCACCGCGGGCTAGTGAGTCCAGGCGTCACGGCGCTTGAAGGAAAAATTGTCCGAATAGGAAATGACGCGCCGGCTGACCGGCTTGGCTTCGGTCACCTGGTAGGCGACGGCATGGCGTTCGCAATAGGCGATCGCCTCTTCCTTGGTCGCAAAGCGCAGGCGCAGTTGCTGGCGCATATCGCCGGACGAGGTCCAGCCCATCAGCGGTTCGACCTGGCGGGCCTGCTCGGGCTCGAAGTCGATCACCCAGTCCTTGGTCTTGGCCTGGCCCGACTGCATGGCGGTCTTGGCCGGTTTGTAGATGCGTGCGGTCATGGCTCTTTCTAACGTCTCCCGCCGCCGTCGCGCAAGCACAGGCGGATGGTCGGAGCGGCAGGATTTGAACCTGCGACCCTCTGGTCCCAAACCAGATGCGCTACCAGACTGCGCTACGCTCCGATGATCGGTAGGTCTGGTACACGCTTCGTCCGGTAAGGTCTACCGGCCGCTGAAAATGGGATGCGCAACGCGGTCGCCCGGCGCGATGCCGAATTTCCGGGCGGTTCCGCCGATCACCTCAAGCACCCCGAGCACCCGGCCGCCCGACGGGATGAGCCGCGTCGACAAGGGTTCGGCGTTCTCGACGATGCGCAGGATGGTGCCGTCGGCCTTGATGAACAGCATATCGAGCGGAATGTAGGTGTTCTGCATCCAGAACGAGACGTCCTGCTCGGTTTTGAAGTCGAACAGCATGCCCTTACCTTCGGGCAACTCCTTGCGGTACATCAGCCCCTTCTCACGGTCGGCGTCGTTGTCGACAACCTCGACCGAAAAGACGTGCACGCCTGTCTTGCTGGCGATTTCAAGGGTTTGCAGACCGGCGGCGCGAACCGGGCCGGCGGCGACAAGCAGTGCAAACAGGGCAAGAGCGGTCAATCGCAGGGCGGACATAAGCCGCCTTTACGCGGACCCAAGGCCAGCGGCAATCGGAAAATCGTTTGAGGGATCGGTCGGCGCGAGGCCAACCTTAGTGGGACGCCAGGCCGAGCGGACCGCCGTCCGGGCGAACCTCGGCGGCCATCAAGCCCTTCGGCCCGGGCCCGAAACGCACCAGCACCGTCTGCCCCGGCCGCAACTCGGCCAAGCCGTAGCGGCGCAGCGTTTCCATATGCACGAAGATGTCGGGCGTGCCCTCGCCGCGCGTCAGAAATCCGAAGCCGCGCAAGCGGTTGAACCATTTGACCTGGGCGCGTTCCAGACCGGAAGTCGCCTGCACCGTGACATGCGTGCGCGGCGGCGGCATCTGCGCCGGATGCAGCGCGGTCGACTCGTCCATCGAAACGATGCGGAAGGCCTGCAAGCCCTTGGGGCGTTGCGACACCTCGACCACCACCCGCGCGCCCTCGTAGGCGGTCTGGAAACCGTCGCGGCGCAAGCAGGTGACATGCAGCAACACGTCGGGCATGCCGTTATCGGGAATGATGAAACCGAATCCCTTGGAGACGTCGAACCACTTTATGACACCCGTCAGTTCGACGAGGTCGGTGCCCGTATCGTCGACGAGTTCTCGGACTGTTCCTGGCCGGAAATCTGCCCCTGGCATTTTCTAATTCAATCCCGTCCGACCCTATGGTCCGCCGATCTTCCGCCGCAAATCGTTGGGGCGCGCCGACGAATCTATGAATTCAAGATAACACCGGGCCTTGAACCGCAAAGTGCAAAATGTGCTTGCGCACAGGTCTGTACACAGCAGAAAGCCTTGCGAATCACGAAGCGATGAAGGGTGCGAGCACGTCGCCGATGTCGTCGCGCACCACCAGGTCGGCGAGTTCGTCGAACTCAGTCGGCTCACGATTGATGATGACGAGAGCCGCGCCATTGCGTTTGGCCATCAGCGGAAATCCCGCCGCCGGCCACACCACGAGCGAGGAGCCGACGGCGAGAAACAGATCGCAGCTCTTCGTCAACGCCTCCGCGCGACGCATCGCGTCCGCCGGCATCGACTGTCCGAATGAAACTGTCGCAGTCTTGATGAAGCCGCCGCAACTACAGTCGGGCGCATGTCCGCCGTCGGCGTCGAATTTTTCGCGCACCCAAGACAAATCGTAGCGCTCGCCGCAGGCGAGGCAGAGTGCATAGGTAGTATTACCATGCAATTCGACGACGTCGTCCGTCGCGATGCCGGACGCCTGATGCAAATTGTCGATGTTCTGCGTCACCAGCGCGGGCACCTTGCCGGCGCGATAGAGTGCCGCGAGCGCGCGATGGCCACGGCCAGGCTCCGCCCTGGCGAAATTCTCATCCATCGCAAAACGCCGCCGCCACGCCTCGTCGCGCATCGCGGCGCTCGCCATGAATTGGTCGAAGGAGATAGGCCGGTTCCTGGTCCACAGTCCGCCCGGCGAGCGGAAATCCGGAATACCGCATTCGGTCGAGATGCCGGCGCCAGTGAAGGGCAGGATACGCGAGGCGCCTTCGATCAGGCCGCGCAAATCGGCAATCGCCGTCTTAAGGTCCGACTCAATCATTGCTATATAGTCGCCAATTCCGGGCGGCAGCCCTCGTTTGTGAGGTTCTCATCATCATGCGATATCTGCACACCATGCTGCGCGTACGCAATCTCGACGCGGCGCTCGATTTTTACGTCAACAAGCTCGGTCTCACGGAGACCCGCCGGCGGGTCGATGAAAAGAATCGCTACACGCTCGTATTCCTGGCCGGGCCTGACGACGAGAGCGTAGTCGAAGCCAGCAAGAAATCCGGCAGGCCGGGACCGGAAGTGGAACTCACCTTCAACTGGGACACCGAGGACTACGGCGAGGCGCGCTATTTCGGCCACCTCGCCTACGAGGTCGACGACATCTACGCCACCTGCGAGAAATTGATGAAAGCAGGCGTCACCATCAACCGCCCGCCGCGCGACGGCGTCATGGCCTTCATGCGCTCGCCGGACAAGCATTCCATCGAACTCCTGCAGAAGGGCGCGGCGCTGCCGCCTCAGGAGCCGTGGAAGTCGATGCCCAACACGGGCAAGTGGTGATCCCCAAATCTGGCGGTAACGACATTGTGTTGATCGGCGAAGGTCTTTATACGTCGCCGAATTGCGGCTACGAGCGCCGCCAGAAGATTGCGCCCTTCGTCTAGAGGCCTAGGACACCGCCCTTTCACGGCGGTAACAGGGGTTCGAATCCCCTAGGGCGCGCCATTCGATCCAAACAAATTTACCAAAGCCTTCATGGCTGCCATGCGCGGCGGCGCTGAGTCCCACGCATTATTTAACGTAGAAATTATGGGCGGGTGTTCGGTTCGCGGGTACTAATGCGTTGTCCTGCGATCGACTCAAGCCGAGGAGCGCCAGGTCATGATAAAGAAGCAGAACGTGGTAGCGGAGTTGCGGCGCGACGTTTCATACGTCGGCAATGCCGTGGTCGTCATCGTGTTCGTCGCCTTCGCCGGCCTCGCGGTTGCCGCCACGGTGTTCGACATCGTGCATTAATCCGCGCACGCTAGCCCCCGCGCGGCGGATATTCGTGCCGCTCTCCCTTGAAATCCTCAATGACGAAATGCCCGCCGCCATTCGACGGGCCGCGTTCGATGTAACTCGGACCGATCGGCGATTTGCCGTGACCGCCGGGAATGTCGAGGACGTAAGCCGGCTGGCACAGACCCGATAAACGCCCGCGCAGATCGCGCATCAAAGCCTGCCCCGCAGCGATGTCGGTGCGCAGATGCGACGTGCCCGGCGCCAGATCGCCGTGGTGCAAATAGTAAGGCTTGATGCGGCATTCGACCAAGGCGCGCATCAGATCTTCCATCGCCTGCGCATTGTCATTGACGCCGGCGAGCAAGACCGATTGCGCCAGCAGCGGAAGTCCGGCGTCCGCCATTCGCGCGCAGGCCGCCCTCGCCTGCGGCGTCAGTTCGCGCGCGTGATTGACATGCACCGCCACGTAAGTCGGCTTGGATTTCACCTTGAGCGCGCGCACGAGTTCGGGCGTGATGCGCGCTGGATCAGCAATCGGAACGCGGCTGTGGATGCGCACGATTTTGACGTGGTGGATGTCGCCAAGGGCCTTCATCACCCCGCGCAAGCGGCGGGCGGACAGCACCAGCGGATCGCCGCCGGTGAGGATGACTTCCCAGATTTCACGGTGCGAGCGGATGTAATCGAGAGCGGCGTCGAGCGCCGCCGGCGACAGATTGTTCGGCTTGCCGGGACCGACCATTTCGCGGCGGAAGCAGAAACGGCAATAGACCGCGCAGACCGCGTTGAGCTTGAGCAGCACGCGGTCGGGATAACGATGCACGATACCGGCGACCGGACTGTGCGCGTCGTCGCCGATCGGGTCGTTGAGCTCCTGCGGTTGGTGATCGAGCTCCGCTTGGCTCGGCACGAACTGGCGCGCGATCGGATCGTACGGGTCGTTGCGGTCGATCAGCGCGGCCAGAGCCGGCGGCAGCGCCACCGCGTAGCGCGCCGCAACTTTTTCCAGCGCCGGCATCTGCCCGGCCGGCGCAAAATCGTGATCGCAAATTTGTTTGGCGCTTCGCAAAGTCGTCATTGCCTGACCTCAATCCGTCTCAACTAGGGGCGTCCATATCACCTGATCGATGCGTTGCGCGCCGCTCGCCAGCATCGCCAGCCGGTCGAAGCCGAGCGCGATGCCGCAAGCCTGCGGCATTTGTGCGAGCGCCGCCAGAAAATCCTCATCCACCGGATAGCGCTCGCCGTGGATGCGCCGTTTCTCGTCCATCGCCGTTTCAAATCGTGCGCGCTGCTCGGCGACATCGGTCAATTCACCGAAGGCGTTGGCGAGTTCGACGCCGCAGGCGTAAAGCTCGAAGCGCTCGGCTACCTTGTCGCTGCCGGGCTTTGCCCGCGCCAGCGCCGCCAACGGCAGCGGGTATTCATATAATATCGTGGCGCGGGCGGTGCCGAGATGCGGCTCGACGCGCTCGGCCAGAATGCGGCTGAAAATATCCGTCCAGGTATCGTCGCCGGCGATCTTCACGCCGGATTTTGTCGCCGCCGCCCCCAGCGCGTCGCGCTCGCCCTGCCCGGCATGCACGGTCGCCAGCAAATCGATGCCGGCATATTCCGTGAAGGCTTCCGCTACGGTTCTCCGTTCCGGCGCGGCGTAGGGATCGACTATGCGGCCGCGAAACGAAAACTGCCTGGCACCTGAAGCAACTGCCGCTTCGCACAGCAGCGCCGCGCAATCGTCCATCAATATCTCGTAGGTTTCGCCCGCGCGATACCATTCCAGCATGGTGAATTCGGGGTGATGCAGCGCGCCGCGCTCGCGGTTGCGGAACGCTCGGGCGAATTCGAAAATGCGCGTTTCGCCGGCGGCAAGCAGCTTCTTGGCCGCGAATTCCGGCGAGGTGCGCAGGTAAAGCCGGCGCATGGCGGTGTCGGGCCCGATCAATTCGGTGGCGAAGGCGTGCAGATGGGTTTCGTTGCCG
>DASWPX010000025.1:0-17533 GCA_036398395.1 Pseudolabrys sp.
AATTACAGCATTAACACGCCGCCGCCATAGCTGCCGGGCCTGGAAAGCAGCCAAAAAAGCGGGGTTTCGGCCAAATGGGGCTATTGGGCCGGCCGGCCATGGTTTCCGGTCCATTAACGGACGGCTGCTAGGTTTTGACCACTCTAACGCCGCAGAAGCCATGCTGATCGTCTGTCCCAGTTGCACCACGTCCTATCTGATCGACCCGGCCTCGGTGGGCCCGGCCGGCCGAACCGTGCGTTGCGCGCGCTGCAAGAAGACCTGGTTCGCCGGCGGACCTAAATCGGTCCCCGCGGTCAGCGAGTTCGTCGACAGTGTAATCGCGGAAGCCGAAGCGCAGTCCGCCGACGGCTATTCCGCCGGATCGCCGCCCTTGCCCGCGGCACCGCCGCGCGATCAGGCGCCGGCGGCCGAAACATTCCCCGCATCGCCGCCGGCTTTGCCGCGGATCGAAGCCATCGCGTCGCCAACAATGCGCGACCACGAGCTGATGCCGGCGCCCCACGCCGGACCGGAGCCGCTCGCTTTCGCCGAGGCGCCACCGCTGGTGCCGCCGGTCGCCCATGCGCCGCTGCCCGACGCCGCCAATGCCGATTTCGATTCCGAGGACATCGATACCTTTGCGGCGCGCCGCGCCCGGCTCAAGACACGCCGCCAACAGAAGCGCCGCTCGTCGCGCTGGACCGCGATCGTGCTGGTGCTGTTTGCTTTCAACGTGGCGCTGATCGGCGCGCGCGGCGAAGTGGTGCGCTATTTTCCGCAGACCGCTTCGCTGTTTGCCGCCGTCGGTCTGCCGGTCAATCTGCGCAATCTGAAATTCGACAATGTGCGCATCACCAAGGAAACAATCGACGGCGCCAGCGCCCTGGTGATCGAGGGCACGATCGTAAATACCATCGGCAAGCCGGCAGAAGTGCCGCGGCTACGCTTTGCCGCGCGCAATGCCTCCGGCCAGGAAGTCTATACCTGGACCGCTCTCCCGACCCGCAGCATCCTCGAGCCCGGCGAAAATCTGGAATTCAGCAGCCGGCTTGTGTCGCCGCCGGCTGACGCCAACGACGTGATGGTGCGCTTCTTCAACGCCAATGACGCCATGGCGGGATCGAAATAGGCGCATAATCATGGCGAAAATCCTGATCGCCGAAGACAATGACGACCTTCGCAATCTGGTCGTGCGTGCGCTTGAGGACGATGGCCACGATCTGGTGGCGACCGCGGACGGCGCGACCGCCCTGTCGGCCTTGCGCCGGGGCGATGGAAAATTCGATCTGCTGCTGACCGACGTTAAGATGCCGGTGATGGACGGCATCGCGCTGGCGCTTGCGGCCTGCCGCGATCATCCCGAGATTCCGATCATGCTGATGACCGGCTACGCCGACCAGCGCGAACGCGCGCACGGGCTGGACGCGCTGGTGCACGAATGTATCGGCAAGCCATTCTCGGTCGATCAGATCAAGGGCGCCGTGCGCGAGGCGCTGCTGGACCGGCATTAGAGCCGTTCAGAAATCCTTCAGCAGCCGCTCGATGTAATCGAGTTCGATTTGCGGGCGCGAACTCTCGCCGAAGCGCTTGCGCAGTTCTTCCAGAATGCGCCGCGCGCGCTGCGCGTCGATCTCGCCCGGCACCTTCACCGTGACGTCGTCGCCATATTCGCGGCCGTGCAGCGGCCGGCCGAGCGGATCGGTGTTCTGTTCGGCGCGCCCGCGGCCATTGCGGCCTGGCTGGCCGGGCCCCTGTCCCATCGACATGCCGTTCTGCTGCATCTGTTGCGCCAGACCTTGCGCACCCTTGCGCATGGCTTCGAGCGCGCGGCCCTGGCTGTCGACCGCGCCTTCGGAGTCGCCTTCGCCGAGCGCGCCTTCCGCCTCGCCCATGGCGTCGCCGGCATCGCCGAGTTGACCCATTCCTCCATCGGATTTGCCGCCATCGGATTTGGCGTCGCCTTGACCTTTTTCGCCTTGGCCGCCCTCGCCTTGGCCTTGTTGATCTTGGCCCATGCCGCGCTGGCGCAATTGCTCCAGCAGCTTGTTGAGCCGGTCCTTCAAGGCCTGCTGATCCTGCCGCAGATCCCCCAATTGCTGCTGGCCCTGCCCGCGCTGGCCGTTTTGCCGCTGGTCCTGACCCTGCTTGAAGGTCTTGTCGCGCAACTGCTGCTGCTTGCGGATCATGTCGCCCAACTCGTCGAGCGACGACATCATGTCGTCATCGCCCTCGTCGCCCTGGGCGCCCGGCCGCGCCATCTGCAGATTCTCCAGCATCGCCTGCATCTGGTCGAGCAACTGGCGCGCCGCGTCCTTGTTGCCGGCACGGGCCATCTGCTCGAGCCGGTCGAGCATGCTCTTGAGGTCCTGCTGGCTGAGCATGCGGGTGTTCTTGTCGAGCGGGCGTGAAAGCTGCTGCGGATTCTTCTGCATCTCCTCGGCCAGCGCCTGCATGAACTTGTCCATGGCGGCGCGCAGGTCTTCCATCAGCTTCTTGATTTCTTCGTCGCCGGCGCCGCGTTCGAGCGCCTGACGCAAGGCGTCTTGCGCCTGCCGCAGGGCCTGCTCGGCCTGCGAAACATTGCCGTCCTCGAGCTGCAGGGCCATGTCCCACATTCGCGTCACCACGCCGCGCAGATCGTCGTCGGTCTTGGCGTAGCTCAGGTCGTGGTAGATCGCGCGCAGTCCGAGATAGATGTTCAGTTCAGGCGTAAAGCGTTCCGGCGCGATGGTGAGCGCATCGAGCGCGGCCAGCACCAGCGGCTTCGATTCGGCATCGAGCGCCAAGATGCGGCGCTGTTCGATCAGCGCGCGTGCGATCGGCTTGACGAAGATGCGTTGCGGCAGCACCAGTTCGGTCGGCTCGCTGCGGCCCTCATTGCCGGCCTCGTCGCGCGCCGTCAGCGTCATCATGACTTCGGCGCCGGCCCAGGCATGTTCGGTCAGGTCGCGCGTGGTCTGCGCGGCGCCACTACGGGTGCGCGCCTGCGGCAGAGTGAGCGCGAAATCAGGCGTGCCGAACAGCGGATGGCGTGGCTTGTCGGACGGCGCCTGCTCCTTGAGCGCGAACAGCGCCTTGCCTTCGACGACGCCGTAATCGTCGTCGATCTTGTAGTCGAGCCGCAGCGCGCCCCGCGCCTGGCGTTCCGGATCCTTGGTCAATTCGATGGTCGGCGCGCGGTCGGGAATGGCGGTGAATTTCCAGGTGAGATCGGCACCGAGCATGCCATGAACGGCGGCCGAGCCGTCGGTCTTGATCGTGAAGCGGCGCTCCTCGGCGCCTGCCGGCAAGGCGGCGTGCGTCTCGGCCGGCACATCCTCGATACCGCCCCTGCGCACGACATCGAAGCGCACATTGCCGGTGGAACGGATAATGAGCTGACTGCCCGACGGCACCGCGATTGGCGCCGACGCTTGCGCGGTTTCGCCCGGGTGCAGGCCCGGCAGCATCAGCGGCGGCCGGCCGGTATAGACCGGCGGCGTGACCCAGGCGTCGAGACGGAAATTCGCCGGCGCGACCACGCCCTGCCAATCGAAAGCGGCGGTGACGCGCTTGACGTGCTCGCCGCCGGCGGCAAAGAAACTCGCAACCGCCAGGATCAACACCAGCGCGCGCAACGCCAGAGGATCGCGCAGCGACAGTTTCGGCTGCGGCCAGCCGGCCTTGAGCTTGCGCGCCGAGATCAGCGCGCGTTCGATGTGCGCGCGCCAGAGCGCCTGCGCGACCGGGTCATCGCCATTGGCGGCAAGCGCGTCGCCGACGGCGGAGGCCGGCCGATGCGTTTCGCCGCTGCTGCGATCGAGCCGGCGCAGCCCGTCATATTCGGTAGGGATGCGCAGCATCAGCAACGGCACGGTTGCCGCCGCGCTCAGAATTGCAATGAGGATCAGCCCGACGGCGCGGCCGAGCGGCGGCAGCACGATCCATAAGCCCGCCCAGGACAGCGCGAGGAACAGCGCCACCACCGTGGCGAGCGTCGCCAAAGCAGGCCACAGCCGTTCCCACAACAAGCTGCCGCGCGCGCGCCGCAGCGCCCGCGCCAGCAACACGCGAGTCGGCAGTTCCCGCTGGTCAGGTTGATTGTCCAAACCGTCCAAAAGCCGCTCCGCCGTTACGGGCCTAGGAGAATCTGTCGCTTATTACACTAACACCCAGGCAATTCCCGGGCCATGCGCGGGATTAGGCGCCTAAAGCCAATCGGGCATGCGATCGAGCGCAATGAGTTGGTCAACTTCAAGGCGCGGGCGCACGACGGCCCATTCGGCGCCTTTCACCAGCACTTCCGGCACCAAGGCGCGGGTGTTGTAAGTTCCCGCCTGCACGGCGCCATAGGCGCCGGCCGTCATGACGGCGAGCAAGGCGCCGCTTTGCGGTTCCGCGATATCGCGGTCGAGAGCGAGGAAGTCTCCGCTTTCGCAGACCGGCCCGACCACATCGGCGCGGATTCTGGCGGCATCGGACGGCGCTTCGGCGACCGGCCAGATCTCGTGATAGGCGTCATACAGGGTCGGACGGATCAGGTCGTTCATCGCGGCATCGACGACGACGAAGTTCTTCGCCTCGCCGCGCTTCACGAAAAGAACGCGCATCACCAGAATGCCGGCGTTGCCGACGATAAGGCGGCCCGGCTCGAAGATCAGCCGGCAATCGAGATCGCGCGTGGCGCGCTTGACGACCGCCGCATAAGCTTCCGGCGACGGCGGCGGCTCGTTGTCGTTGCGATAGGGGATTCCCAAACCGCCGCCGAGATCGACATGCGAGATGGTGTGGCCGTCGCCACGCAGCGTGCGCACGAAGTCAGCGAGCATGGCGAAGGCGTTACCGAAAGGATCCAGGTCGGTGATCTGACTGCCGATATGCATGTCGACGCCCGCGACCTTGAGGCCGGGCAACTTCGCCGCCCGCGCATAGACATCGCGCGCCCGCGCGATCGGAATGCCGAATTTGTTCTCGGCCTTGCCGGTCGCGATCTTGCGATGGGTCAAGGCATCGACGTCCGGATTGACCCGCACCGAGATCGACGCGGTCTGTCCTTTCAACGAAGCAATCGACGACAGCAGTTCGAGCTCGGGCTCCGATTCGACATTGATGCAGAGAATACGTTCGTCGATCGCGGCGCTCAGTTCGGCCGCGGTCTTGCCGAGCCCCGAGAACATGATTTTGTCGGCCGGGATTCCGGCGGCACGGGCGCGCTTCAACTCGCCGCCCGACACCACGTCGGCGCCGGCGCCGAGCTTAGCCAATGTCTTGATCACGGCCTGGTTGGAATTCGCCTTCATGGCGTAGCAGACCAGCGCGCGCACATCGGCGAAGGCGGCGGCAAAGACGCTGTAGTGCCGCTCCAGCGTCGCGGTCGAATAGCAATAGAACGGCGTCCCGACTTGCGAGGCCAGCATATCGAGGTTCACCGCCTCGGCGTGCAGCACGCCGTTGCGATACGTAAAGTGGTGCATGACTCTTTATTTATCCGAAGAACTAAGCGACTCAGTTGAGCAAACCATCGAGGGGAACGCGTTTATTCTCGCCCTTCGGCGCTTGCGGCCTGCCATTGGCGTCGACGCCGGGATTGTCGCCCTGCGATTGGCTGCCGATCGGCGCCGCCTGATCGCCGGCGAGCGAGCCGCCGGGCGGCGGATCAAGCGGACCCTTGCGGCCGCACGCCGCGAGGCCGAGCGACGCGGCAAGCACAGCGGCCAAGGCCAGACGAAGAAACGTGCGGTCGCCAAAAAGCTTCAAGACAAGCGCTCCTATTTGGAAGCTACCATACCAAAACAGGCAGATAAGGCGAAATCAGGATTTCGCGTTTCCGAGCTTGCGCAGCCACTTCTTGGCCTGCATGCGCACGTTTCGGGGCGCCGTGCCGCCGTAGCTCAGCCGGCTCTTCACCGATTTGTCGACCGAAAGCACGCTGAACACATCCTCACCGATTCGCGGTTCGACCTCCTGCATGACCGCAAGCGGCAGCCTGTGTAGCGGCACGCCCGCTTCCGAGGCCTTGCCGACGATGCGGCCGGTAACGTGATGGGCCTCACGGAAGGGAATCTTCAGGCTGCGCACCAACCAGTCGGCCAGATCCGTGGCGGTGGCATAGCCCTCGCCCGCCGCCTTCTTCATGCGCGCGGTGTCCGGCTCGAGATCGCTCACCATGCCGGCCATGGCCGCGATCGACAGCGCCAGCGCCGACAACGCGTCCATCGGACCTTCCTTGTCTTCCTGCATGTCTTTGGCATAAGCGAGCGGCAGACCCTTCATGACGACGAGCATCGCGGTGAGCGCGCCGATGACGCGGCCGGTCTTGGCGCGCACCAGCTCGGCGGCGTCCGGGTTGCGCTTCTGCGGCATGATCGAGGAGCCGGTGGTGAATTTATCCGACAGCTTGACCAGGTTCGTGAGCGGCGACGTCCAGATCACGATTTCCTCGGCCAGCCGCGACAGATGCACGGATGTGATTGAAGCCGCGGCCAGCATCTCCAGGACGAAGTCGCGGTCGGAGACCGCGTCGAGCGAATTCGCCGCCGGCCGGTCGAAGCCGAGCGCCTTGGCAGTCATGTCGCGGTCGAGGTCGAAGGACGTGCCGGCGAGCGCGGCGGCGCCGAGCGGCGACTCGTTGAGCCGCTTGCGCGCGTCGGCAAAACGGCCGCGGTCGCGCGAAGCCATCTCGACGTAGGCCAGCAGATGATGGCCAAAGGTCACCGGCTGCGCGGTCTGCATGTGGGTGAGGCCGGGCATCACGGTCGCCGCGTGGGTAAGCGCCTTGTCGGCCAGCGCGCGCTGGTAGGCGGCAAGCGCAATGTCGAGCGTGTCGACGGTGTCGCGCATCCATAGCCTGAAGTCGGTCGCCACCTGATCGTTGCGCGAACGCGCGGTATGCAACCGCCCGGCGGCGTCACCGATCAGATCGGACAGCCGGCCCTCGACGTTCATGTGGATGTCTTCCAGCGCCCGCTTGAACTCGAACTTGCCGGTCTCGAATTCTGCTAGAATCGTTTCCAGGCCCTGCGCGATCTTTTTCGCGTCTTCGGCCGTAATGATGCCTTGCTTGCCCAGCATGTCGGCATGGGCCTTGGACGCGGCAATGTCCTGGCGGTAGAGAGCCTTGTCGAAGTCGATGGAGGCGTTGATTTCCTCCATGATGGCGCCGGGCCCGGAGGCAAAGCGCCCGCCCCACATTTTGTTGCTCATCTCAGCACCGAGGTTTCGCCGATCATGACCGAGCGCCCAAAGACCCGCTTCGCCGGAAAGCGCCTCGCCGTCATTTTGGCGGGGGCGGTCGCCGGCGTCGTCATCGGACTGGCGGGGGTATACGGGATTGCGACCCTCGGAAGCAATGTGGCCGGCGATCCGGCGTGCAAGCCGGCCGTGGAATTGGCCAAGAAGATAGGTCCCCTGGCGCGCGGCGAGGTGGCCGCGGTCAGCATGGCCAAAAGCCCGCTGAAAGTCCCGGAACTTGCCTTCCAGGATGCCGCCGGCAGGCCGCTCAGTTTGGCCAAATGGCGCGGCCGCACGGTGCTGCTCAACCTATGGGCCACCTGGTGCGTGCCCTGCCGCACGGAAATGCCGGCGCTCGATGCGCTGGAGCAGCGGCTGGGCGGGCCGGGCTTCGAAGTGGTCGCAATCAATATCGACACCCGCGATCCCGACAAGCCGAAGGCTTGGCTCAAGGACGTCGGCATCGCCAAACTTGGCTATTACGCCGACCCTGCCGCCAAGACATTCCAGGACCTCAAGGCTGTCGGCCGCGCCTTCGGGATGCCGACCACGCTGATCGTGGACCCGCAGGGCTGCGAGATCGGCACCATTGCGGGGCCCGCCGAGTGGGCGAGCGATGACGGCATCAAACTGATCCAGGCAGCCATCGGGAAATAATCAAATAGCGGCGGATCGCCACCGCTTGACTCGCCTTCCCGCGCTTCTATACTTAACCACATGGTTCAGTATTCACCCGCCGCGCTCGACCGGACATTTGCAGCCCTCGCCGATCCGACACGGCGGGCCTTGCTGGCGCGCTTAAGCGACGCCGACGGCATTTCGGTCAGCGAACTCGCCAAGCCCTTCGCGATGTCGCTGCCGGCGGTGATGAAGCATCTCGACGTGCTGTCGGATGCCGGCCTGGTCGCGCGAACCAAGACCGGGCGTACGGTCGCCTGCCGGCTGCGAGCGGAACCCATGCAACAGGCAACAGACTGGCTCAACCGCTACCAGCGCTTCTGGACCGAAAACCTCGATCGTCTCGCCGCATTTTTGGAGAAGGACCCATGGCCACCGACACCGCCGTCAAGCCGAGCCTCACCATCAAACGCCGCTTCAATGCGTCCCCGGCGAAAGTCTACGCCGCCTGGACGGACCCGGAAAAAGTAAAGTGCTGGATGGGGCCCGGCGAAATCAAAGCGGTGAGCGCCGAAAGCGACCTGCGCGCCGGCGGCCGCTATCGCTGGGTTATGAAAGCGCCGGACGGCGATGAATTCTACGTCGCCGGCGTCTATCGCGAAGTCGTCCCGAACGAAAAACTGGTGTTCACGTGGGCTTGGAAATCCACCCCCGAGCGCGAATCGCTGGTGACCGTTTCACTCCGGGCCGACGGCGACGGCACGCTCATGACTCTCACGCACGAGCAGTTCTTCGACGACGAGGCGCGCGACCGCCACAACCAGGGCTGGGAAGGCGCGCTCGCCAAGATGGAAAAATATCTGGCCTGACAACACGGGAGGTTTGGATGACGCACGGGAATTTCTACTGGAACGAATTGATGACGCGCGACGTGGAAAAGGCGAAGAAATTCTACGCCGACACCATCGGCTGGACTTTCGACGGCATGCCGATGCCGGACGGCACTTATTGGGTCGCCAAGATGGGTGACAAGCCGGTCGGCGGCATGTTCGCGTTGAAAAGTCCGCAATTCGACGGCGTGCCCGAAAGCTGGATGGCTTATCTCGCGGTCGACGACGTCGACGCCCGCGTCAAGAAAGCCACCGTCGCGGGCGCCAAGCTGATGCGGCCGATTTTCGACGTCGAAGGCGTCGGCCGCATCGCGATCCTGACCGAGCCGGGCGGCGCCGGCATTGGCTGGATGACGCCGGTCTCTCGAGACAAATAATCCGGCGCTGCGATTGACGCGTTGCGGACTTGATTATCAAACCAAGGGGACGAAACAAATGTCGACCGACCTCAAATACCTGGCGCTGACGGCAATGCTGAACGCGTTGCTGTGGATTCCCTATGTCGCGTCGCAAGTGGTGGCGAACGGATTTCTCACGCCGCCGAATTATGTCGACCCGGCGCCGCGGCCGGTCCCGCTCTGGGGCAAACGCGCCGACCGCGTCTACATGAACGCGGTCGAAACCTTCGCTCCTTTCGCGGTGCTGGTGATCCTGATTCATCTGACCGGCAAGGCCAATGCAACCACCGCCGTGCTGGCGATGGCCTTCTTCTGGCTGCGGGTCGCGCACGCCGTGGTTTATTGGGCGGCCATCCCGTACGTCCGCACGCTTATTTTCACGCTCGGATTTGCGGTGGTCGCCGGGCTGTTCGCCGAACTGATGATGTAGCCGCTACCGCGTCGGCACCGGCTTGTCGCCGCGGTAGTCGTAAAAGCCGCGCTTGGTCTTGCGGCCGAGCCAGCCGGCTTCGACGTATTTCACCAGCAGCGGGCATGGCCGGTATTTGGAGTCGGCCAAGCCCTCATGCAGCACCTGCATGACCGAGAGGCACGTATCGAGCCCGATGAAATCGGCGAGCTCCAGCGGCCCCATCGGATGATGCGCGCCGAGCTTCATCGCGGTGTCGATGGCTTCGACATTGCCGACGCCTTCATAGAGCGTGTAGATCGCCTCGTTGATCATCGGCAGCAAAATGCGATTGACGATGAAGGCCGGAAAATCTTCGGACACCGCGATGGTGCGGCCGAGCTTGGTGATGAAAGTCTTGCTGGCCTCGAAGGTCGCATCGTCAGTGGCGATGCCGCGGATCAGTTCGACCAATTCCATCAGCGGCACCGGATTCATAAAGTGAATGCCGATGAAGCGCTCGGGCCGGTCTGTGGACGAAGCGAGCCGCGTGATCGAGATCGACGAGGTATTGGTGGCGACAATCGCCTCGGGTTTCAACGTAGCGCACAGATCCGCGAAAATTTTGCGCTTGATGTCTTCCTTCTCGGCCGCGGTCTCTATCACCAGGTCGCTGGCCGACATGTCCTCGTATGTTTCCGCCGGCCTGATGCGCGCCAGCGCATTCTTGCGGTCGTCTTCGGTGATCGTCTTCTTGGCGACCTGCTTGGCCATGTTGCCGTTGATGGTCGCGATGCTCGCCTTGATCCGATCCGGCGACACGTCGTTGAGCATCACCGAAAAGCCCGCCAGCGCGCAGACATGGGCAATGCCGTTGCCCATCTGGCCGGCGCCGATCACCCCGACACTCTGAATCTTGACCGCCATTGAATCTATCCAATCGATGCGAAGCCCGGCTCTTGGCTTCGATTTCAGTTTTACGACGAACCGCCCGATGACACCACCGGCGCGATTGCGAAATTAACGCCCGATCTTGCCCAGTTCCACCACGAGTTCGGGCAGCGCCTGATAAAGGTCCGCGACCAGACCGTAGTCGGCGACCTGGAAAATCGGTGCCTCTTCGTCCTTGTTGATCGCGACGATGACTTTTGAGTCTTTCATGCCGGCGAGATGCTGGATGGCGCCGGAAATGCCGACCGCGATATAAAGATCGGGCGCCACCACCTTGCCGGTTTGTCCGACCTGCCAGTCGTTCGGCGCGTAGCCGGCATCGACCGCAGCGCGCGAGGCGCCCATGGCCGCGCCGAGCTTGTCGGCGACAGGTTCGATATATTTGGTGAAGTTCTCGCGGCTCTGCATGGCGCGGCCGCCGGAGATGATGATCTTGGCCGAAGTCAGTTCGGGGCGGTCGGATTTCGACAGTTCCTCGCCGACGAAGGACGACAAACCCGGATCGCTCGCCGCCGGCGCATTTTCCACGCTGGCCGAGCCGCCTTCGCCCGTCGCCTGGAACGTCGAGGTTCGCACCGTGATGACTTTCTTGGCGTCGGTCGACTTCACGGTCTGGATCGCGTTGCCGGCATAGATCGGCCGCTCGAAGGTGTCGGGCGCGATCACCTTGGAGATTTCGGAAATCTGCATCACGTCGAGCAACGCGGCGACACGCGGCATCACGTTCTTGCCGTTGGTGGTCGCCGGCGCGACGATCGCATCATACGGTCCGGCAAGCGACACGATCAGCGCGGCCAGCGGCTCCGCGACGGCATGGTCGTAAGGCGCGGCATCCGCCAACAAAACTTTTTTCACGCCGTCGAGTTTGGCGGCCGCATCGGCAGCCCCTTTGCAATCCTTGCCAGCGACCAGAACGTGGACATCGCTTCCCAAAGCCTTCGCCGCGGTCAGCGCCTTGTTGGTGGCATCCTTGAGCGTCTTGTTGTCGTGCTCGGCGATCAGAAGCGTTGTCATCTATAAAATCCCCGCTTCGTTCTTGAGCTTCGACACCAGTTCGGCCACCGAAGCGACCTTGGCGCCGGATTTACGCCCCAGCGGTTCGCTGGTCTTGACGATTTCCAGACGCGGCTTCGTGTCGACGCCGTAATCGGCCGGGGATTTTTCGTCGATCGGCTTTTTCTTCGCCTTCATGATGTTCGGCAGGCTCGCATAGCGCGGCTCGTTCAGGCGAAGGTCGGTGGTGATGATGGCGGGCATCTTCAACTTCACGGTCTGCAAGCCGCCGTCGACTTCGCGCGTGACGCTGATGCTGTCGCCGTCGATCGCCTGCTTCGACGCGAAAGTGCCCTGCCCCCAGCCGAGCAGCGCCGCCAGCATCTGGCCGGTCTGATTGCTGTCGTCGTCGATTGCCTGCTTGCCGAGGATGACGAGGCCGGGTTTCTCCGCCTCGACGATGGCCTTGAGGATTTTCGCCACCGCCAGCGGCTCCACCGCGCCATCGGCCTTTACCAGGATGCCGCGGTCGGCGCCCATGGCGAGCTCGGTGCGGATGGTCTCCGACGCTTGCGCCGGTCCGATCGACACCGCCACGATCTCGGTCGCCTTGCCGGCTTCCTTGAGACGGATCGCCTCTTCGACCGCGATCTCGTCGAACGGATTCATCGACATCTTGATGTTGGCAAGTTCAACGCCCGAGCCATCCGGTTTGACGCGGATCTTGACGTTGAAATCGACCACCCGCTTCACGGGCACTAAAATTTTCATAATCCCCAATCCAGACGCCGGCTTGAGCAGAGCGGCGGAAGCTAAAGGCCGCGCCGTTGGCATGTCAACTTTTATGCTGCGGCGCACCTATTCTCTTGATGCATGATCGGGGCGGTTTAGCGATTCTGCCCGGGCGCCCACAGTACATCGCCGCTACCCATGCCGTTGGCATAACGGCCGGCGACGAACAGATAGTCCGACAGCCGGTTGATGTATTTGAGCGACGGCGCGGAAACTTCCTCACCGGGCTGGTCCCTTAGCTCGACCATAATGCGCTCGGCGCGGCGGCAGACGGTCCGGGCCAGATGTAAATAAGCCGAGGCTGGGCTGCCGCCCGGCAGGATGAAGGATTTCAGCGGCTCCAATCCGGCATTGAGACGGTCGATTTCGGCCTCAAGCCAGGCCACCTGAATATCGGTGACGGTCAGCTTGGCGCCGCCGGGGCCCTTTTCGGCCAGGCATAAATCGGCCTCGACGTCGAACAGGTCGTTCTGGATACGGCCGAGCGCCGCATCGAGCGCTTTGTCGCCAGTGGTATGCAGGCGCACCAGACCGATTACCGCATTGGCCTCGTCAACCGTGCCATAGGCATCGACCCGCAGGTCGTATTTCTTGCGACGCGCGCCGCTGCCCAGCGAGGTCGTACCGTCGTCGCCGGTGCGGGTGTAGATGCGGTTGAGGGTGACCATATGGGACTCCGCCGGAATTTATCGTAAGCTGTATCTTACCGGGTTTTCGTCTCAAAAAACGGGGTGACACTCATGCGCTTTTCAATGATTGCGGTTGCCGCCACGCTCCTGTTCCTGCCCGCTATGGCCAATGCCTGCGGCGCCAAACATTCCGCCCAGGCGTCAGCCACCGAGCTTTCCGCCGAAACCGCAAAGCCGGCGAAGAAGGTGGCGAAAGTGAAGAAGCCGAAGGTTGAGTATATGCGCGCCGCGCCGATGTGAGCGGGCGCGCTCTATTTGCGCATGATCCGATCCGAAAAGCGGGAACCGGTTTTCGGTTCGTGCGCTATTTCCCCATCGCCCAGATCGTCGCCATGATCACGACGATGGCGACGAACTGAAGCAATACGCGTAGCCGCATCAGCTTCTGCGACCGGTTGGGGGAACCGCCGCGCATCATGTTGATGAGGCCCAGCACCAGCACGATCGCCACGGCGGCGATGGCGGCGGGCACAGCATAATGTGACATGAAATCCGACATGGTTGCGTTCTAGCACCGGTTTTCCGAAACGGCCAACGCCGCCAATAAGTCTCCGCTCCCACAACCGTTCCGTAATTTCACTCGCGGAAGGGTTGTATTATGCTACCATAGCCGCGCCGGCGTAGCGGCAAGGTGGGGGCGTCGTGTTGAGTTTGCGAAGCGGAGCGATGGCCGCCCGCACGGGGGACTTCGCCGGCAGCGGCCTCGGCGACGAGCCCCGCGACTTTCCGGAAATCGACTGCGTCCGTCACCTGCTCACGGCCGATACACTCGCCGCCGCCGAGCAAAGAGCGGCCGCGGTCGGCGTCGGCGCCGACCGCGTTCTGATCGCCTCCGGCGCACTGAGCGAGGAAACCTATCTGCGCGCGCTCGGCAAATCGCTCGGCGTGGCATTCGAACCGCTCGACGGCGCTCCGCGCGCGCGGTGCCCTTTAAATGGCGAGCGCCTGATCGAATCGGCCGCAGCCGGCCTGCTGCCGCTCGCGGTCGATGACGATCTTTATCTGGTGGTGGCCCCGCGCGGCACCGCGGCGCGACGGATATTGCGGCCGATCGAAGACAATCCCGGCCGCGCGCGGCGATTCCGCTTCACCACGGCCGAGTGCCTCAACCGTTTTGTGCTGCGACATACCGGCAAACGGCTGGCCACGCGCGCGTCCGAACGGCTTAAACAGAAATGGCCGGCGCTCTCCGCCGCCCCGCCGCGCTGGCGGGGCAATATCGTTCCGATCACGCTCCTGGTGATTTTGTCGCTGGCCTGCGCCGTGCTGGCGCCGGCGGCGAGCATGCTGACTTTCGAAGTCATGCTGGCGGCGATGTTCCTGGCCTGGCTCGGCTTGCGGCTGACCGGCGTTTTCGTCAATGCGGCGCCGCAAGCGCCCACCGCCGGAACGAGCGACGCCAGCCTGCCGGTCTATTCCGTCATCGCGGCGCTGTACCGCGAAGCCACCTCGGTCAACGGATTGCTGTCGGCGATCGAGCGGCTGGATTATCCGGCCGAGAAACTCGACGTCATCGTCGCAGTCGAAGCCGACGATCGCGAGACTCGCGCCGCAATCGACGCCCGCACCGGCCGTTTACCGATCACCGTCATCGCCGTGCCGAATGTGGGCCCGCGCACCAAACCGAAAGCGCTCAACGTCGCGCTGCCCTTTGCGCGCGGCACCTTCACGGTGATCTATGACGCCGAGGACCGGCCGGAGCCGGACCAGCTTCGCCGCGCCTTGCAGGCCTTTGACGCCGGCGGCGGCGATCTGGCCTGCGTGCAGGCGAAGCTTTGCATCGACAATACCGAGGACAGCTGGCTGGCGCGGCTCTTCACCGCCGAATATGCCGGACAGTTCGACGTGTTCCTGCCGGGACTGGCCGCCTTGCATCTGCCGCTGCCGCTCGGCGGCTCGTCCAATCATTTCTACACGGCCATCCTGCGCGAGCTCGGCGGCTGGGACCCTTATAACGTGACGGAGGATGCCGACCTCGGCATGCGGCTGGCGCGCTTCGGCTACCGGTCGGAGATGATCGATTCCACGACTCTCGAAGAGGCGCCGACGCGCATCGGCGCCTGGCTGCGGCAGCGCACCCGCTGGTTCAAAGGTTGGATCCAGACCTGGCTGGTGCATATGCGCCAGCCGCGCCGTTTGTTGCGCGAACTCGGACTGCCGGGCTTTCTCACGTTCCAGCTCATCGTCGGCGGCAACGCGCTGGCGGCGCTGGTGCATCCGTTGTTCATGGGCGGGCTCGTCTATTCGGTGATGAGCGGCGTCCCGATGTGGCGCGGCGACGGCGCGGTCGTCCCGGTTCTCGCCGCGCTCTACGGCACGACCGTCATCATCGGCTATCTGACCTCGGCCTTTCTCGGCTGGCTCGGCCTGTTGCGCCGCGGACTGCTGTCGAGCGCCTGGGTATTGTTCTTGACGCCGCTGCATTGGCTGCTGCTGTCGCTCGCGGCCTGGCGCGCGCTGTTTCAACTCGTCGTCGCACCTTACCGCTGGGAGAAGACCGAGCATGGTCTCGCGAGACATTCGCGCCGCGGCGCGAATTTGACGCGCTCGCTTTTGGAATTGGAACGCTATCTCAGAACGCTCGAGCAAAACGGCGAACTGCCGGCGCTGAGCGGCGGCGCTACATATACTTCCGCAAATCGGCGGCCGATTCCTCGGGCCGCCGCTTGAGCGGCGCAAGTTGCGCATTGGTTTTGGCGGTCGAGGCAAGCGTGCGGAGCACGAGTGATCTATCTCTATGGCGGCGACAACGTGCCCGTTTCCTGCTCACTGCCTTCGCGAAGAACGAGAAAGCCGATTTAACAGCAACTGAGCGAACCACTTTAGGCAAACAAGTCGCCAAGATGCTGGCCGACTATCGGAGGTTCCGATGAGCAAACGCGCATTCGACAAGATCAAGGCCGGGCTCGATGACGCGCGCGGCTTTCTCGACGGGACCGCCGACAAGCGGCGCTACCGCGCGCATGTGCCCGAAACGATCGACGTTAAAAAGATTCGCGCCCGGCTCGGGCTTTCACAGCAGGCTTTCGCCGCGACCTACGGCTTTGCGCTCTCGGCAGTGCGCGATTGGGAGCAGGGCCGCCGCCGTCCGGAGCGCAGCGCACGCATTCTGCTTAAGATCGTTCAGAAAGAACCTGAGGCAGTGACCCGCGCGCTCGCAAGCTGACGCTACATATACTTCCGCAAATCGGCGGCCGATTCCTCGGGCCGCCGCTTGAGGCTGAAGGGGGCGACAAAGCGGCCCTGCTTATCCATCAAATAGACCAGCGCGGTGTGGTCCATGCTGTAGTCGCCATGCTCGGCCGGCACTTTCTTTGCGTAGACGCGGTAGGCCTTTTCGGCGGCGTCGATCGACTTCTCGTCGCCGGTGGCGCCGCGCAGATGCGGATCGAAGCTCGACAGATAATCCTTCATCGCCGCCGGCGTGTCGCGCTCGGGGTCCACGGTGATGAACAGCGCGCCGGTGCGGTCGGCGTCCTTGCCCAAGGCGCGCATCATCTCCGACACGTCGAACAAGGTCGTCGGGCAGACGTCGGGACAATGGGTATAGCCAAAGAACACCAGATGGGGGCGTCCTTGCAGATCCTGTTCGGTGATCGGTTTGCCGTTCTGATCGATCAGCCGGAATGGCCCGCCGATGGCGGAGGCGCCGGGGCCGCCGGCCCCGAACTGGCCGCTGGCGACAAAAAAAACCACCAGGAAAATCACCAGCCCGGCCAAAAAGGCCGAGAGCACCAGAAAGATATGCGAGGAGCGGACGGTCATCAGAAGCAAGCCGTCCAGCCGTTGCGCACCATTTCGAAGAAAACCGCGGTGCCGTAATAGCCCCACAAACCGAACGTCGCCGCCAGCAGAACACCCGTCAGCAAGGCGATCAGCAAAGCCGGCCGCGAGAGGGCGATGGGGAACAGGGTCGCGGACATTTCCGTTTCCTTTGGCGCGTGCCGTCCTAATGCAGATAGGACCGATCGCCGGCGTAAGCAACGCGGCTCAAAACAAAGACGTAAATCGTCGCCGCGTTAACCATGTTGGCCGCTTTAAACCGCGGAATTTCGGCGATTTCGGGACCTGCGTTGACTCAAAAGGTTAAAGTCGCAATGTATAGGCCAATAACCGTTAAGCCTCGTAAGGGCAGGGAGACTTCGTAATGCGTACCGCTCTGGTTCTAGCTCTGGCGATCACCGTTTCGGCGGGCACCGCCGTTTTGGCTCAGAACGCCCCTGCCCCGGCAGCCGCACCGGCCTCGACCGCGGCCAAATGTGACAATCCGAACGCGCTCGGCGTCGCCCGCGTGGTCGAAATCGACACCACCGGCGGCCCCGGCTTCGGCTTCGAGCACTTCAAGGCTTATGACTTCCTGCGCGACAAGGAAGTCGTGCTTACCTTCGACGACGGCCCCTGGCCGGGCAACACGCCCGCCGTGCTCAAGGCGCTGGCCGATCAGTGCACCAAGGCGATGTTCTTCATCATCGGCAAGCATGCCGGCTATCGCCCCGACCTCCTCAAACAGGTCGCCGCCGCCGGTCACACCATCGGCACGCACACCTGGTCCCACAAAGACCTTTCGCAGATGACGACGGACGAAGCCACGGCCGAAGTCGAAAAGGGCATCGCTGCCGTGAG
>DASWPX010000026.1:0-15382 GCA_036398395.1 Pseudolabrys sp.
TCGATGGCCTTGTTGCCGTCGACATGGGCGAAATCGCGCACCCGCCGTAGCAGCCGCCCCGCGATGCGCGGCGTGCCACGCGCGCGCCGCGCGATCTCGTTGGCGCCGTCGGGCGTGATGCCGATGCCGAGCACGCGCGCGCCGCGGTTGACGATCAGTTCCAGTTCCTCGACCGAATAGAAATTCAGCCGCACCGGAATGCCGAAGCGGTCGCGCAGCGGATTGGTCAGCAGGCCGGCGCGCGTGGTGGCGCCGACCAGCGTGAATGGCGACAGGTCGATCTTGACCGAACGCGCCGCCGGGCCTTCACCGATGATCAGATCGAGCTGGAAATCTTCCATTGCCGGATAGAGAATTTCCTCCACCGCCGGATTGAGCCGGTGGATCTCGTCGATGAACAGCACGTCGCGCGGTTCGAGATTGGTCAAGAGCGCGGCCAGATCGCCTGCTTTCGCAATGACCGGCCCCGAGGTGGCGCGAAAATTGACGCCTAGTTCGCGCGCAACGATCTGCGCCAGCGTGGTTTTGCCCAAGCCCGGCGGACCGACGAACAGCACGTGGTCGAGTGCCTCCTGCCGCGACCGCGCGGCTTCGATGAATACCGAGAGATTGGCCCGCGCCTTTTCCTGGCCGATGAATTCGCCCAATCGCTGCGGCCGCAGCGAAGCATCCGCGTCGTCGTCGCGCTTCTCGGCCGTGATCAGGCGGCGCGGCGCGGTGGTCATGTCATGCCCCGCCGGTACTTGTTCGGCAGCAACTCGCCGATGGTTGCCACCACCGGCCCTTTGGTGCCGTTCGGCACGATCACGCGCGCCTTGGGATCGTAGTCGTGGATCAATTCGCGGCAGGTGCCGCAAGGGCTCACCACCGCGATGTCGCCGGGCTCGCCCGGTTTGGGGTGCCGGACGGCGACAATGGTCTCGATGCCGTTGTCGCCATTTTCGGTGAGCGCGCGGCCGATGGCGACCGCTTCGGCGCAGATCGCGCCGCGCCCGACATAGGCGTCCAGATTGACGCCGGTGACGAGCCTGCCGTCGCGCGTGCGCAGCGCCGCGCCGACTTCCTGCCAGTCGTTGCGGTAGCGCGTCCTGATCGCTTCGGTCGCGGCGGCAATCAATTCCTTATCCTTTTCAGTCAACATGACGAAACACACCTTCACTCATTATCGTGCCAACTCCTTCAAACCCTGCCGGATAAGAGTCGCCACGTCGGCGCCCTCACCGGCGTTGCGAGAGGCTGCGGCGATCGCGGCGGCGGCCTGCGGCTGACCGTAGCCGAGATTGACCAGCGCGGAGACCGCATCCATCACCGGCCGCGGGGCGCGCTTCTCGTCGAGCGCACCCGCCAGATGCACGGCCGCTGGATCGACCGACGCGAAGGCCGGCACCTTGTCCTTGAGTTCGGTCACGATGCGCTCGGCCACCTTGGCGCCGACGCCGGGCGCGCGCTGCACCGATCCCCGATCGCGCATCGAGATTGCCGTCGCCAGTTCGGAAACCTTCAGCGTGCCGAGCACTGACAGCGCCACCTTGGCGCCGACACCCTGCACCGTCTGCAGCAGGCGAAACCATTCGCGCTCGCCGTCGCTGCCAAAGCCGAACAGCTTGATCTGATCCTCGCGCACGTAGGTTTCGATCGACAGCGTGGCGGCCTCGCCGGAGCCGGGCAGCGCCTGCATGGTGCGCGCCGAGCAATGCACCTGATAACCGACGCCGTTGACGTCGAGGATGATGTAATCCTCGCCGTAGCTGTCGATGATGCCTTTGAGCTTGCCGATCATTGAAAGCCTCGCCGTTGTCGTCCTCTCCCCCCTTGAGGGGGAGAGACAGAGAGGGGGGTAAGCGGCAAACACTTTGCATGCGGTTTACCCCCCTCCCCAGCCCTCCCCCGCAAGGGGAGAGGGAGCGAACTGAGCCTGCCGATAATCATTGACCAACAACCTTCAGCAACAAACTCGTGCGATGATGCGCGTGGCAGATCGCGATCGCCAGCGCGTCGGCGGCGTCCTCGCTTTGCGGATCGGCCTTCGGCAACAGCACGCCGATCATCATGCGGATCTGCGCTTTCTCGCCGTGGCCGGCGCCGATGATCGTCTTCTTCACCAGATTGGGCGCGTATTCGGCGACGGTCAGTCCCGCCCGCGCCGGCACCAGCATGGCGATGCCTCGCGCCTGGCCGAGCTTGAGCGTCGCCGCCGCATTGGAATTGACAAAAGTGTGCTCGACCGCGGCCTCCAGCGGCGCATATTTCCCGATCACCGCGATCAGCCCGTCATGGATCGCCACCAGCCGATCGCCCAGCGGCGCCCGCTCGTTGGTTTCCACCGAACCGCAGGCGACGTGGATCAGCCGGTTGCCGTCGGATTCGATCAGGCCCCAGCCGGTGCGGCGGAGGCCCGGATCGATGCCGAGTATGCGAATCGCTTGCCGGACCATGGCCCGTTGATAGCCCCAGCGCGGTCCCCAAGCACGCCAAAAGTCTGGTAAAGCAGCCGTCCCGCTTCAAGAGTCCCTATGACAAGTCAGCAAATCCTGGCGATTTTCGCCGACGCCGCCACCGACCCGCGATTTCCCGCCGCGCTCGGCATCGCCGCCCTGGCCGGCCTGGTGCGCGGATTTTCCGGCTTTGGATCGGCGCTCATTTACATCCCGCTGGTCTCGGCGGTCTATGGCCCGCAGGTGGCCGCGCCGACTTTGCTGCTGATCGACACGCTGTGCAGCCTGCCCTTCGCGATCCGCGTGATGCCGCAATGCACGTGGCGCGAAGTGACGCCGGTCTCGATCGGCAGCGCGGTGGCGGCGCCGTTCGGCATGATGGCGCTGCTATGGGTCAACCCGCTGATCCTGCGCTGGTTCATCGCCGGCCTGGTGCTGGTCGCGCTCGTCGCGCTGGTTTCCGGCTGGCGCTATCACGGCCGCCCGACGCTTGCCGCTTCGCTCGGCGTCGGCGCCTCGGCCGGATTTGGCGGCGGCGCGGTGCAGATCGCGGCGCCGCCGCTCCTGGTGTTCTGGCTCGGCGGCAACAACAACGCCGCGACCGTGCGCGCCAATATCATGGTCTATTTCATCGGCCAGGGCGCGCTGGCGATTTTGCTCTATATCTATGGCGGCCTGTTCACGGCGCAGACCGTCACGCTGTCGCTGCTGTTTGGATTGCCGTTCGCGGTATTGCTCGCGGTGGGCGCGTTCTGGTTTCACGGCACCAGCGACCTGCTCTACCGCCGCGTCGCTTATGTCATCATCGCTGCGGCCGGATTGATCAGCCTGCCGCTGTTCGATGCGTTACGCTGACATCTTCTGCATCAGCGCGTCCGAGATTTCGAAATTGGCGTAGACATTCTGCACGTCGTCGTTGTCGTCGAGCAGTTCGATCAAATTGAGCATCTTCTCGGCGGTGGCGTCGTCGAGCGCCACAGTGTTCTGCGGCTTCCACAACAGCGCGCTCTTTCGCGCCTCGCCGAATTTCGCTTCCAGGGCTTTCGCCACGTCGCGCAGATTTTCCGGCGTGGTGAATATCTGATGGCCGTCCTCGTTCGACGTCACGTCGTCGGCGCCGGCTTCGATCGCGGCGTCGAGCATGGCCTCCGCGCTCGCGGCCTTCGCGTCGTATTCCACGACGCCGAGATGATTGAACATGAACGACACCGCGCCGGTGGTGGCGAGATTGCCGCCGTTTTTCGTGAACGTCGCGCGCACCTCGCCGGCGGTGCGGTTGTGGTTGTCGGTGAGCGCCTCGACGATCACCGCGACGCCGCCCGGCCCGTAGCCCTCGTAGCGGATCTCGTCGTAGCTCTCCGCGTCGTTGCCGGAGGCCTTCTTGATGGCGCGCTCGATATTGTCCTTCGGCATGTTCTCGGCGCGCGCCGCCAAAATCGCCGCCCGCAGCCGCGGATTGAAGGCCGGGTCCGGTAGGCCCAGTTTGGCCGCCACCGTGATCTCGCGCGCGAGCTTGCCGAACACCTTGGAGCGGACTTTGTCCTGCTTGCCCTTGCGGTGCATAATATTCTTGAATTGGGAATGACCGGCCATGTCCGCTTAGCTCTGCTAATTGAGTTGAAGCAGGCGGCTATATAGGCCTAAACGCAAAGAAAATAAATATTAGTTCGCCACCGCGACATTGCGCAAAATGGTGTCGATGCGCTCGCCGAGCTTGCCGACGTTGCGGTGCACCCGCGCTTTGTAGCGGGTGACCGCGTCGCGATCGACCATGAAGAACTTCTTCTCCGGAAAGCTGCGGCCGAAAATATCGATCAGCGTGCTGCGGAATTTGCCGGAGGCCATGTCCGGCATCTGCGCCGCCGGCTCGTCGGCATAGGCCACCAGCTCGGCCGAGGTCAGCGCGCACAACAGCGGGTGCAGCCGCGTCGAATAGACCTGGCGGTGGCGCTGGATGATCTGAATGGCACGGTCGAGCGCATTGTCGGTCTTGATGTCGTCGGAAACCTCGAGCGGTTCGTCTTCGGACGGCCGGCTCATCGGGAACTGGTCGATCGTCCAGTCGCCCAGATGCACGACGTTCTTGGCGCCGCGCCCGTAAATGAGAACGTCTTCCTCGGTGCGCGCGTACCAGGTGTCGAGCCGTTCGATCAGCCGGTCGATCGCCGGGCGCGGAATCAGTTCGCGATATTGCGTGCCGAAAATTCCGATTGACGCCTTGGCCCGGCCGACGATGCCGAGCACGTCGTCGCCGAGCAGCGGCTGGAACATGCTGTCGCCGAGCCCCAGCACCACGAGGTCATATTTCTCGCGCGCCTCGTGCAGCGTGCCGAAAGTCAGATGATGCACCTCCGCCTCGCCCGGCAGCAGCGCATTGATCATGTGGCAGCCGAGCCGGTCGCCGAAACTGCCGTCGCCGGAAACCACCGCCACCGAGCAGGCGGTGACCGGCTTTAGCCGGTCGGTCGGCGTCAGCCGCATCAGCGACTGCATGCCGTCGACCGGCGCGGTGCATTCGATGCGGAAGCCGTAGCGGTCGAACAGCAGCGCCAGATCGTAGAAGCTCAGGTGATTGGCAAAGCCGAGCGCGGCGCGGTCGACCGTTCCGGTCAGGTCGGTGGCGCAATAGCTCAGCACCACGTCCTGCTTGCAGAAGCGCAGATGCGTGAAGAAATTCTCGACGTCGGCGACCTGTTCCAGCGCGCCCAGCATGACGATGATGTCGGATTGCGCCGCGGCCTGGGTCGGGAAATCGCCGCCCGCCAGATCGCACACCGCCCCGGCGTCGCAACGAATGCGGTCGCGGCCCTGATAGCTGCACCCGTTCGGCAGCGCCTGTTCGAGGCTCAAGCTGGCGCTCAGATCGAGCACGCGGGAGCCGGCGGGGATGAACTGCGCGGCGAGTTCCGCGCGCGCGTCGGTCGCCGCGTCCTGCGCGCGGACAATGGAGGCCGTCGTCTCGAGCGCGAGATTGGAATTGAGGTGAATGTTCATGTTCCGCCGTGCGAGGTCGCGATGCCGTACTCAGCACGAAGCGGCGAATCATCTGAGACCTACCGAATCACTGCGGCGAGTCGCGGTCAAGCAAAACGCATCGCGACATCGTCATGGCTCGGCTCGTCCCGGCCATCCACGTCTTTCCTTATGGGAAGTTCAAGCCGTGGATGCCCGCGACAAGCGCGGGCATGACGGGGCGCTACCAAAAATCCGGCTGCGCCTGTTCCAAAATGCCGCCGAGGCGCACGGCGCCGACCTTGAGTGCCAGCCCGCTTGTGTCGTCGGTCTCGACCGCCAGCCCGCACAGTGTGGCGGGACCGCTTGCCGCTTCGAATTTCGAACCCGGCAGCTTGCGCAGGAAGCGGTTGAGCGGCTCGTCCTTGTTCATACCGATACAGGATTCGAAATCGCCGGTCATGCCAACGTCCGACACGAAGGCCGTGCGCCCCGGCATGATGCGGTAGTCGGAGGTCTGCACATGCGTGTGGGTGCCGACCACCAGGCTGACGCGGCCGTCGACGAAGTAGCCCATCGACTGCTTCTCGCTGGTGGCCTCGCAATGGATGTCGACGATGATGGCGTCGGCGCCCGATTTGAGCGGACAGGCCTCGATCTCGCGCTCGACCGCGGCGAAAGGATCGTCCATCGCGTCCATGAAGACGCGGCCCATGGCGTTGATCACCAGCGCGCGCTTGCCGTTCTTGGTATCGACCAAAGCGGCGCCGCGGCCCGGCGTCCCTTTCGGATAATTGACCGGACGCACCAGCCGCGGCGCCCGCTCGATGAAGACCAGCGCCTCGCGCTGGTCCCAGGCGTGATTGCCGAGCGTGACGGCGTCGGCGCCGGCGTCGATCAACTCGTTATAGATGACCTCGGTGATGCCGAAGCCGCCGGCGGCGTTTTCGCCGTTGATCACGACCAGATCGAGCTTCCAGTCCTTGATCAGGCCCGGCAGGCGCTCGTTGATGACGGCGCGCCCGGAACGGCCGACAATGTCACCGATGAAGAGAATGCGCATTTTGACTTACACTCTGAAATCTATCGTCTCACGTTCCGTTAGCATGAGATCGAGGCGCTCGTCGCGTTCGGTGGCGGGAACTTTGGAAATTTCCTGCGCGGCGAAAGCTACCCCGACGGCGACGACTTTCTTCTTCGCGCGCAAAGCGGCGATGGTCATGTCGTAATAACCGGCGCCGTAGCCGATGCGCTGGCCGGCGCGGTCGAAGGCTGCGAGCGGCACGATCATAATATCGGGCGCGACTTCGGGAGCATCCGGCATCGGCTCGCGGATGCCCCATTGCCCGGCGGCAAGCGGCGCACCGAAATCCCAGGCGCGCATGATCAGCGCGTGACCGCGTCCGACAATGCAAGGCAGCGCCAGCCGCGCGCCGGCCTCGCTCAGTTTGCGCATCAGCGGGATCGGATTGACCTCGGTCTTCATCGGCGAGAAGCCCGACACGATCATGCCCGGCGCGATCGCCACCGGAAACGTGCGCGCGGCGATCGCCTCGGCCGCCGCCTGGCGCGCCGTCGGCGACAAGGCGTCGCGTAAAGCCAACACCGCGCCGCGTAGTTCTTTTTTTTGATTTTGAATCTCGATTGCGTCCGGCATCTCGACCGTCATGCCCGGGCTTGTGCCGGGCATCCATGCCTTTCTTCAACGCAGCAAACAAGACGTGGATGGCCGGGACAGGCCCGGCCATGACGAGTTAATGGAAAGTGCGGAGCCGCAACGGCCGTCAGAGCATGATCCCGGGAACCTACTGTTGTAGGTGGGCGCCATATGACCGAGCCCACGAGCCCGGCCAGGGACAGCTCCCGATAGGATCGTAAGGCCCCGGGGAATGTGGCGCTGTCGCACCTCGCAGCCCCGCACAGGCAATGTAGTGCTTCGCGAGGGCGGGCGCCACCAATCAAACTGTCATGCCCGCGAAGTGGGCATCCGGTAACCACAAAGTCCTCGATCAAGCTGCAACATCAGGGCTACTGGGCCCGCGCCTTCGCGGGGCCGACACCGGTCACCCGATCGCCACGCCGTCGCCGAGGCTGGCATTGAGCTTTTTGGTGATGCCTTCGAGCCGTTCGGCCGCCGAATTGAAGGCGCCGACCACGGCATCCGATGCCGCCTTGGCGCGGTCGGCGGCGACCACGCGGGCGTCCTGATGCGCGGTGAGTTCCTCTTCCATGCGGCGCAGCTTGCGATTGGCTTCGGCCAATTCGTCCGACACCATCAGGCCGGCCATCACGGTCAGCCGCGTGTCGCCGATCTCGCCGAATTTCTTGCGCAGCCCCTCGATGCGCTCGTCGAGTTCGCGCGCCAGCGCCTGCAAATGCTCCTCCTGCCCGTCCTCGCAAGCGAGGCGGAATTGGCGGCCGGCAATGCTGGCGTTGATGCTGGCCATTATTGATTCGTATCCAGCACGGATTGAATCGACGCGATAGCCGAATCCAGCCGCTGAGCGATTTCGCGGTTCACGGCCTCCAGCTTGCGCGAGCGCGCGGTTTCGCCGTCGAGCGTGGAGGCGAGCCGCGTGCGGTCGAGGCCCAGCGCTTGGACCTGCGCCACCAGCGAGTCCTCGTGACGGTCGGCCTCGCGCCGTCGCTCCACGGCGGCATCGAGCGCGTCGAGCGCCTGCGCCAGACGTTTCACGGCCATATCGACGGGACTCGTTTCGGTCATGAGCAGACCTGCATCGCCTTGATCCGCACCCAAAAACTCTTGCGGCGGCAATTGTTTAGGCCGAGAACTTTACGTGTCGCACGCGGCAGGCGTCAACGCTTGGGAGACGCTTTACCCCGATGTTTTGCGCGCCCTGTGCATGGTTGCCAGGGACCTGTCCCGTCACATTGACTCAAGGGCCTCACATGCTATCCAGCCTCGCAAACAGGCCTTTTCCATGAATGCAAAAGCCTCGTCGACGGCAGCCGTGACATCCCTGGATCGTCACGCGCCGGCCGCCGCTCCCGCCGTCGCACACGCGCAAATGGCCAACGCCATCCGCGCGCTGGCGATGGACGCCGTCGAGCAGGCAAAATCCGGCCACCCCGGCCTGCCGATGGGCGCGGCCGACGTGGCGACCGTGCTGTTCACACAGTTCCTGAAATTCGATCCCGCCGATCCGGCCTGGGCCGACCGCGACCGCTTCGTGCTGTCGGCCGGCCATGGCTCGATGTTGATCTACGCGCTCCTGTATCTCACCGGCTATACCTCGGTGACGCTCGACGACATCAAGCACTTCCGCCAGCTCGGCTCCAAGACGCCGGGGCACCCGGAAAATTTCATCACCACAGGCGTCGAGACCACCACCGGACCGCTCGGCCAGGGCATCGCCAATGCGGTCGGCATGGCGATGGCCGAGCGCCACATGGCGGCGGTGTTCGGCGAGACGATCGTCGATCACAAGACTTACGTCTTGTGCTCCGACGGCGACCTGATGGAAGGCATCAGCCAGGAAGCCATTGCGCTCGCCGGCCACCTGAAATTGTCGAAGCTGATCGTGCTGTTCGACGACAACGGCATCTCCATCGACGGCGCCTTGTCGCTGTCGGACTCCACCGACCAGGTGAAGCGCTTCGAGGCTTCCGGCTGGGCTGCCTCCCGGGTCGACGGCCACGATCCGCAGGCGATTGCCGCGGCGCTGGAGAAGGCGCAGAGCGCCGACAAGCCGACGCTGATCGCCTGCAAGACCGTCATCGGCTTCGGCGCGCCGACCAAGGCCGGCAAGTCGTCGTCGCACGGCTCGGCGCTCGGCGCCGACGAGATCGCCGGCGCGCGCAAGGCCTTGGGGTGGAACCATCCGCCGTTCGAAATTCCCGCCGACATTCTTTCCACGTGGCGCGAAGCCGGCGCGCGTTCGCAATCCGGGCATGCCGCGTGGAATACGAAGCTCGCCGCGCTCGACGCCGATAAGCGCGCCGAATTCACCCGCCGCATGAAGGGCGAGTTGCCCGCCAAGGCGCTGGCCGGCGCCGTACGCGCCGTGAAGGAAAGCCTCGCCGCCGCGCCGAAAGAAATCGCCAGCCGCACGGCCTGCGAATTCGCGCTCGAGAGCCTGATCCCGGCGCTGCCGGAAATGATCGGCGGCTCGGCCGACCTCACCGGCTCGAACAACACGCGCACCAAATCGATGAAGGCGATCACGCCAACCGACTTCTCCGGCCGCTTCATCCATTACGGCATCCGCGAGCACGGCATGGCCGCCGCCATGAACGGCATGACGCTGCATGGCGGCATCATTCCCTATTCGGGCACGTTCCTTGTGTTCTCCGATTACTGCCGCCCGTCGATCCGGCTCGCTGCGCTGATGGGCGAGCGCGTCATCCACATCATGACGCATGACTCGATCGGGCTCGGCGAAGACGGACCGACGCATCAGCCGGTCGAGCATCTCGCCGCCTTGCGCGCCATTCCCAATCTGCTGGTGTTCCGCCCCTGCGACGCGGTCGAGACCGTCGAGTGCTGGCAGCTCGCGCTTGAGGCCAAGGACCGCCCGAGCGTGCTGGCGCTCACCCGCCAGAACCTGCCGCAGCTGTCGAAGAATTTCCTCGACAGCAACCGCTGCGCCGCCGGCGCCTATGAAATCTCGCCGGCCGAGGGCAAAGCCCGGGTCTCCATTTTCGCCACCGGCTCCGAAGTCGCCATCGCGGTCGAGGGCCAGAAACTGCTCGCCGCCAAGGGCATCGCGGCGCGCGTGGTCTCGATTCCCTGCTTCGAATTGTTCGCCGCGCAGCCTGAGGCCGCGCGCCGCGCCGTCATCGGCGACGCTCCCGTCAAGATCGGCGTCGAGGCCGCCGTGCGCCAGGGCTGGGACGCCGTCATCGGTTCGCACGGCCTTTTCGTCGGCATGGATTCGTTCGGCGCCAGCGCACCGTTCAAGGAACTCTACAAGAAATTCGGCATTACCGCGGAGGCGATCGCGCAGGCGGCAGCGGGCAAACTCGCCGAGAAGTAACTATATCCGGTGTCATCGCCTGACAGCGGAAAGCGGCACGACCGGGAGCGACTTAAAATGACAGTACGCGTTGCCATCAATGGTTTCGGCCGCATCGGCCGCAACGTCCTGCGCGCCATCGCCGAGAGCGGCCGCACCGACATCGAGGTGGTCGGCATCAACGACCTGGGGCCCGTCGAGACCAACGCGCATCTGCTGCGCTTCGATTCGGTGCATGGCCGCTTCCCCGGCACCGTCACGGTCAAGGGCGACAGCATCTCGATCGGCAATGGCGCGATCAAGGTCACCGCGATCAAGGACCCGGCCACGCTGCCGTGGAAGGACCTCGGCGTCGACATCGCGATGGAATGCACCGGCATTTTCACTTCCAAAGACAAAGCCTCGATGCACCTGACCGCCGGCGCCAAGCGCGTGCTGGTCTCGGCGCCGGCCGAGGGCGCGGACCTCACGGTGGTATACGGCGTCAACCACGACAAGCTGACCAAGGACCACAAGGTGGTCTCCAACGCCTCCTGCACCACCAATTGTCTCGCGCCGGTCGCCAAGGTGCTCAACGACACCGTCGGCATCGAGCACGGCTTCATGACCACGATCCACGCCTATACCGGCGACCAGCCGACGCTCGACACCATGCACAAGGATCTCTACCGCGGCCGCGCCGCCGCGCTGTCGATGATCCCGACCTCGACCGGCGCCGCCAAGGCCGTCGGCCTCGTGCTGCCCGAGCTCAACGGCAAGCTCGACGGCGTGTCGATCCGCGTGCCGACGCCCAACGTGTCGGTGATCGATTTCAAGTTTGTCGCCAAGAAGGCGACGACCAAGGACGAGATCAACGGCGCGATCAAGCGCGCCTCCGAACAGCAGCTCAAGGGCATCCTCGGCTTCACCGACGCGCCGAACGTTTCCATCGACTTCAACCACGACCCGCATTCCTCGATCTTCCACATGGACCAGACCAAGGTGATGAACGGCACGCTGGTGCGCGTGATGTCGTGGTACGACAACGAATGGGGTTTCTCCAACCGCATGTCGGACACCGCCGTCACGATGGGAAAGCTGCTCTGACGATCGAGCGCGCCGGGGTCGGGTCATGAGTGCGTTCAACACCCTCGATCATGCCGACGTGAAGGGCAAACGCGTGCTGGTGCGCGTCGACCTCAACGTACCGGTCGAGAACGGCGTCGTCTCCGACGCCACCCGCATCGAGCGCACCGCGCCTTCGATTCTCGAACTGGCCGACAAGGGCGCCAAGGTCGTCCTTCTCTCTCATTTCGGCCGGCCCAAGGGCCGCGACGCCAAGGATTCGCTCAAGCCCGTCGCGGCCGAACTCGCCCACACCCTCAAGCGGCCGATCAAATTCATCGACGACTGCATCGGCGACGTCGCCGAGCGCGCGGTCGCCAGCATGCATCCCGGCGACATCCTCTGTCTGGAGAACACGCGCTTCCATGCCGGCGAGGAAAAGAACGAGCCGGCCTTCATCGCCGCCCTCGCCAGGCTGGGCGATCTTTACGTCAACGACGCCTTCTCGGTGGCGCACCGGGCGCACGCCTCGACCGAGGGCTTGAGCCATCTGCTGCCCGCCTTCGCCGGCCGCACCTTGCAGGCGGAACTCGAAGCCTTCGAGAAAGTGCTCGACAAGCCGGAACGCCCGCTCACCGCGATCGTCGGCGGCGCTAAGATTTCCACCAAGCTCGATCTCCTCGGCAATCTCCTGGAGCGCGTCGATGTGCTGATCATCGGCGGCGCCATGGCCAACACGTTCTTGATGGCGCAGGGCAAGCAGGTCGGCCGCTCGCTGGTCGAGCGCGATCTGGTCGACACCGCGCAGAAGATCATGGATCAGGCCAAGGCCGCCGGACGCGACATCGTGCTGCCGGTCGACGCGGTGGTCGCGGAAAAATTCGAGGCCAACGCGCCGTCGCGCGTGGTCGACGTCGACCACGTCGGCCTCGCCGACATGATCCTGGATATCGGCCCGCGCAGCATCGAACGGATCGTCTCGGTGCTGGCGCGCTCCAAGACGCTGGTCTGGAACGGCCCGTTCGGCGCCTTCGAGATGGAGCCTTTCGACAACGGCACCGTCGAGGTCGCGGAAGCCGCGGCGGAACTCACGGAGGCCCACAAGCTTGTTACGGTTGCGGGCGGCGGCGACACCGTAGCCGCGCTCAACGTCGCCGGCGTCGTCGACCGCCTGACTTATGTTTCCACAGCCGGCGGCGCCTTCCTGGAATGGCTTGAGGGCAAGCCCTTGCCGGGGGTCGAGGTGTTGAGAGTAAAATGATGACGTTGCGATGGAGGGGACGATGAATCTCGATGAACTGAACAAGGTGGCGCGCGCCATGGTCGCGCCCGGCAAGGGCATTCTGGCGGCCGACGAGTCGACCGGCACCATCGGCAAGCGTTTCGACGCTATCGGCACCGCCAACACCGAGGACAATCGCCGCGACTACCGCGAACTGATGTTCCGCACCGCCGAGGCGATGAAGAGCCACATCTCCGGCGTCATCCTTTACGACGAGACCATCTGGCAAAAAGCCAAGGACGGCACGCCGCTGGTCGATCTGATCAAGAAGGCGGGCTCCCTGCCCGGCATCAAGGTCGACGAGGGCGTCAAGCCGCTACCCGGCTGCCCCGGCGAGGTCATCACCGCCGGTCTCGACAAGCTCGCCGACCGGCTGCCGAAATATTACGACGCCGGCGCGCGCTTCGCCAAATGGCGCGCGGTGATCGACATCGGCGCCGGCATTCCGAGCTATGCCTGCATCCACGCCAACGCGCACGCGCTGGCGCGCTATGCCGCGCTCTGCCAGGCGGCTCAGATCGTGCCGATCGTCGAGCCGGAAGTGCTGATGGACGGCGACCACGACATCGTGCGCTGCGAGCAGGTCACCGAATGGGTGCTCAAGGAGACGTTCCAGGAGCTCTATTACAACAAGGTCGCGCTCGAAGGCATGGTGCTCAAGCCCAACATGATCGTGCCGGGTAAAGGCTCCAAGACGCGCGCTACGGTCGAAGACGTCGCCGAACGCACCGTGCGCGTTTTGAAAAACTGCGTGCCAGGCGCGGTGCCGGGCATCGCCTTCCTCTCCGGCGGCCAGACCGACGAAGAGGCCACCGCCAATCTCGACGCCATGAACAAGATCGGCAACCTGCCCTGGGCGCTCACCTTCTCCTACGGCCGTGCTTTGCAGCACGCGCCGCAGAAGGCTTGGGGCGGCAAATCCGAAAACGTCGCCGCCGCGCAGCGCGCCTTCGTCCATCGCGCCAAGATGAACGGCCTCGCCGCGCTCGGCCAATGGAAGGCCGACCTGGAAAAGAAGGCGGCGTAACTTTCATTTTCGCATCGTAAAAGAGAAAAGGCCGCCCCTGAGGCGGCCTTTTCATTACTCAAACTCGACGCTACTACTGACAATTCGTCCGGCTGACGGTCTTGTCCTCGCCGATGCCTTCCTTGTGCACGGTGCGGGTCGAGCAATCGCCGTTGATGCCCGAGCCGTTCGTCTCGGTTGTGGTCTTGGACTCGGTGCCGAGGAATCCACCGCGTTCCTTGACGGTCACGGACGTGTCGGCCGGGCGGTCGTGCTCGACGATCACCGGATCGCGGTGTTCCTCGATCGTGACCTGGGCACTGGCGCCGAGCGTGCTGAATAACGTCGCGGCCAACGCCACGGTAAGAATGTTGAGCTTCATAGTCGCCTCCTGTAAATGGAACTTCCAGAGACAACGCTCCGCCCCGCCCTCCGTTCCCAAGTTCCCTTTGATCGCAATGCAAGGACACAACTCGTGATCGATCTCTATACCTGGACCACGCCAAACGGCCGCAAGGCCTCCATCATGCTGGAGGAAATCGGCCTGCCTTATACCGTGCACGCGATCGACATCGGCAAGGACGAGCAGTTCGCGCCGGCCTTCCTCAAGATCGCGCCGAACAACCGTATTCCGGCGATCGTCGACAGCGATACCGGCATCTCGCTGATGGAATCGGGCGCCATCCTGATCTATCTCGCCGACAAGACGGGAAAGCTGCTGCCGAAATCCGGCGAAGGCCGCTACAAAGTGATTGAATGGCTGATGTGGCAGATGGGCGGACCCGGCCCCATGCTCGGCCAGGTGCACCACTTCGTGAAATATAATCCCGGCAAGGCGCCCTACGCCGAAGAGCGCTACCTCAAGGAAGCCCAGCGCCTCTACAAGGTGCTCGATAACCAGCTCGAGGGCAGAGACTTCGTCGCCGGCGAATACTCGATTGCCGACATCGCGATCTGGCCGTGGATCTCGCGCTTCGAGTGGCAGACCATCGACCTCAAGCAGTTCCCCAACGTCAAGCGCTGGTATGAAACCATCGCCGCGCGCCCGGCCGTGCAGAAGGGCTACAAGGTGCCCAAGGACATGGGCGCCATTCCGATGCCGTGATCCACTCTTTGGACGCGGCGTTAGGCCGCATCCGCCGGCCGCACACGCCGCGCAATATCGGCACCGTGTTTCCGCTCCACCACCGCAATGTCGTATTGGCTCTGAAGATCGAGCCAGAACTGCGCGCTGTTGCCGAAATAGCGGCCGAGCCGCACCGCCGTATCGGCGCTGATCGCGCGGCGACCATTGAGGATGTCGGTGATGCGGCCGGACGGCACGGCAATGTCGAGCGACAGCCGGTTGGCGGAGAGCTTGCGCGCCACCAACTCGCGCTTCAGCAGACGGCCAGGATGTGCGACGGGAGCCATGTTCTATCCTCTGTGGTAATCGGCGATTTCAACCTGGTAGAAGTCGCCCTTGCGAAATTCGAAACAGATCCGCCAACGCTCGTTCACCGTCATTGCCCACTGGCCTTTGCGATCGCCTTTAAGCTTGTGCAACCCGACGCTCTTGAGCGGGCTTAGATCGTGCAGAGATTTGGCGGCGTTTAGTGCCAGCAGCAGATCGATGGCGGCTTCAAAATCGAGCCCACAAAACTGGTTTGGCCGCTCACCCTGCCAGACCTTTCGGGTCACGGAATTG
>DASWPX010000027.1:0-15237 GCA_036398395.1 Pseudolabrys sp.
TCATCGCATCCGGTCAGGGGCGGCAGACAGTCGATGACTTGCCGGCCGGCAGCAGCTTTTTCTTCAAGCCCTATCATGCGGACGTGATGATTTCCGAAATCCACGCGCTGATCGGACGATAGACAGGGCACAAAGACGAGCCATGGTCTGTTTTGCTCAGACTTGCCGCCCCGAACGCGCTGATGTCCGCAAGTGAAACCCGTTTTAGCCAACGATAATGCGGTCTCGAAAACCTCGGGCCATGCCCACAGCAATCGGCTGCTCGGTGCGCTGGGGGCCGAAAGCTTCAGGCGCATCGACCCCTATCTCGAGCCCGTCAAGCTCAAGCTCGGCGCGCTGGTTTGCGAAGCCGGCGGCCTTCTCAAGCACGCCTATTTTCCTCAAGGCTGCGTACTCTCGCTGCTGACCGTCCTGGAAAACGGCTCGGCGCTGGAGACCGCAAATATCGGACGCGAAGGCGCGTTCGGTCTGTTCGCTGCGATGTACAGCCGCGTTTCATTCAATCGCTGCATCGTGCAGCTGGAAGGCCGCGTCGTCCGCTGTCCGATCGAATTGTTGCAGTCCGAATTCAGGACCAGCGAACACGTCCGCAATCTTTTTGTCAGCTATTCGGAAACGCTGTTGTCCCAGGTTCAGCAGAGCGTCGCCTGCAACGCCATGCATACGACGGAAGAGCGGATGTGCCGTTGGCTGCTGATGATGCACGACCGGGCGGAAGGCGAAGCCCTCACTTATACCCACGAGTTCCTGGCGAACATATTGGGCGCTAACCGCAAGTCGGTGACCCTTGCGGCGCAGTCCATGCAAACGGCGGGTCTTATCCATTATCGCCGCGGCACGATTCAGATTCTGGACAGGCCGGGGCTCGAGAAGGCGTCCTGCGAGTGCTACGCGATCGTCAAGGAGCGGTTCGAAGCGTTCCTGAAGCCGCCGGAAACCGCGGTGCAGGACGTGGCCAATGGCCGCGGCGGCGTCACGCGCTAGCGCTTCGGCGACCAGCCCGCCGGCGCCAGTTCGAAACCTTCGAACATGAAGCCGGGCGCAACCGTACAGCCGACCAGGCTCCAGTCTCCCGCGCTTTCGGCCGCCTGCCACACCCGCGCCGGCACCGTCACCTGCGGAATTTCATCGGCGGAAATATCGCCGCCAAGCCGGACGATTTGTTCGCTCGCGCCATCGACAAGCGACAGCATCAGCGGCGCGCCGGCGTGATAGTGCCAGATCTCGACCGCGTCGATGCGGTGCCAATGCGAGCGCTCGCCGCGCGCCAGCAGAAAAAGAATCGCGGTCGAGGCGGCGCGGCCGTCGACCAAGCGCGAATCGCGGAAGGTCTCGCGGTAATGCCCGCCTTCCGGGTGCGGCTTGAGACCGAGCCTTGCGATGATGTCGGCGGCGGTGGACATGGATCGCTAGAACTTGTTCTTCCTCGCCCGTATCTCCGCGAAGACCTGCGCCGGTTGTTTGTCCGACAGGCCGATGCCGGCGGCGACCTCCGGCAGGTCGGCCCGCAGGAACGGGTTTTCCTTTTTTTCCGCGCCGATGGTGACCGGGATGGTCGGCTTGCCCTGCGCGATCTGCTGTTGAGCCTGCGTTTCGCGCGCGGCGAGTGCCGCGTTGTTCGGCTCGATGGTGCGGGCGAACTTGATATTGGCGGCGGTGTATTCGTGCCCGCAATAAATCTGCGTGTCTTCCGGCAGATCGCGCAGCTTGCAGAGCGAGCGCCACATCATGCCGGGCGTGCCCTCGATCACGCGGCCGCAACCGATGGAGAACAGCGTGTCGCCGACGAAGGCGAGATTGTCGGCATGGAACCAGTACGAGATATGGCCGGTGGTGTGGCCCGGCGTTTCGATCACGTTGCCGGAGAGCTTGCCGACCGACACCTTGTCGCCCTCGCGCACCGTCAGGTCCACGGCCGGAATCTTCTCGGCTTCGGCGGCGGGCGCCACCACGCGGCATTTGTATTTTTCCTTCAACTCGATGATGCCGTCGGTGTGGTCGGCGTGGTGATGGGTCACCAGAATGTCGGTGAGCTTCCAGCCGGTGGCCTTGAGGGCGGTCTCGACGGCGGCGGCTTCCGGCGCGTCGATGGCGGCAGTGGCGCCGCTTTCCGGGTCATGCAGCAGCACCCCGTAATTGTCTTTCAGGCAAAGAAACAGACGGGTTTCCGCAGGCATGGTTATGATCCTCTTGGCGGCGCGTGGCGTTAACCGTATCACGCGGATGAATTGTCTTGCACGTGCCGGCTTGTCTTATTGCTCGCGCATGATCTTGACCGAAACCGGTTCCCGCTTTTCGGGATCATGCGCACATTTAAGACGGCCTTCGTGCTAAATTAAGCCCATGTCGATCGACGTTGTGGACCTGCGTAACTTCTACGGCCAGCGGCTGGGCGTTGTCGCCCGCCGCTTCGTCGGCCGCGGCATCCGCAGCCTGTGGCGCGATACCGCGGGCCAGCGCATGCTCGGCATCGGCTATGCCACGCCCTATCTCGGCCTGTTCCGCGAGGACGCCGAGCGCTGCCTTGCCTTCATGCCCGCGGGACAGGGCGTGGTGAAATGGCCGACCGCGCGGCCGGCGCTTTCGGCTCTGGTGGATGAAAACGAGTTGCCGCTGGTCGATTCCGCGGTCGATCGCGTGCTGCTGGTGCATGGCCTGGAAATGACCCACGACCCGGCCGCGTTGTTGCGCGAGGTGTGGCGGGTGCTGGCGGCCGGGGGACGCCTGCTGGCGGTGGTGCCGAACCGGCGCGGACTATGGGCGCGCATGGACACGACGCCCTTCGGTCATGGCCGGCCCTATTCACGCACGCAAATCAATCAGCTCTTGCGCGAGACCTGGTTCACGCCGACCGGATGGAGCGAAGCCTTGTACGTGCCGCCGGTCGCGCGGGGCTGGTTTCTGCGCTCGGCAGTAGCTTGGGAGCGCACCGGCGCAACTTTATCGGCGCCCTTCGCCGGTGTGCATCTGGTCGAAGCGACCAAGCAGGTCTATCGCGCGATCCCGGCGCGCCGCGAGAAGCGGCGCCTGGTGCCGGCGCTCGATCCGGTGCTCGCGCCATCGGCAGGCGGCGCGGCGCGAACGACTCTCGCGCGGGATTAAATCAATCCGGCTGACGCGGCTCGTCGCCGCCTTCGCTCGGGCCCGAAGGCGCCGCGCCTTGCGGCGCGACATTGCCGAAATTGTCCGGCCGGTTGTTGAAGTTGCCGCCGCTGCGGTGACGCCGCCTGCGGCGATGACCGAAACGATCCTGGCCGCCGCCCTGGTCGTAACCGTTCTGACCGTCGGCCTGGCCGTTGGCCCCGGCGCCCGGCTGCGGCTGGCCGCCGCCCCCGGTGATGAAGGCCGGCAATCCGCCGACATCGGGCGCTGCGTTATTGCCGCCTTGCACGGGCTGCACGTAAGGCTGCTGCGGCGGCTGATGCTGCTGGCGGTTATTATGCTGCTGCTGATCGCGCGGCGGAAACGGTTGCGCGTCGCGCGGCAGATAAGGTTGCGCCTGCGCGACCGGCGGCTGCGGCGCGAAACCCGGCTCGTTCACGCCGGCGAAAGGCTGGCCGTCATCGTCGTCGTCGTAATTGTCGTCGGCGGCGCCCTGCGGCGGCGTCTGCTGGCCCTGCGGGTTGGGCTGATTGTTGTAATAGGGATTCTGCTGGCGGAATTGCTCCTGCGCGGCGGCGATCAGGCGGAAATAGTGTTCGGCGTGCTGGTAATAATTCTCGGCCGCCACCGGGTCGCCGGAGCTCTGCGAGTCGCGCGCGAGCTGGATATACTTCTCGGCGATGTGCGAGGCGGTGCCGCGGATCTTCACGTCGGGCCCGTTGGACTCGTAGACCCGGGTGAGGGGATTCTGGCTTTTGCGGTGGTTGTTGTTGTTATTGTTATTATTGTTGTTACGACCGCGCATGCGTTTTTGACCGTTTCTCATGATGTGCCTGTTCGCAGACCTTTCGCTTCGCTTTTATCGTGGCGGCTTCGCCGGTTGCTCACTTAGAACTCGCAAGTCCAAACGGATTCCATGGCGCGGCCGGATGTCCGCGCGAAGGTTCGAACTTTTTCGATCTTATATCGCGATTGCTACAGCAACCCCGTGGTTACGGATTCGGCCGCGGTAGCACCGCGGCGTTGCCAATTTTTCGCTACACGCATCTCGTCATATGGCTTTAAATGTTGATGCGCCCAACCGGTGAAGCATCCAAACCCGTCTCTGGCGATTTCGATTGCCGTCGTTGTTTCGGCTCTTCGTCATCGGTTTTGCGCCGCCGCCTCACAGAGCGCCTAGGCTCCGGGGTTTCGTGGCGATGCACCCTCACGGGTCGATTCCGTAACGGGAAGCTAGTCGTTTCCGCCACGCTTTCCAAGAGGTTTTTTCGGCCTTGGCGAAGCCCTGCCATTTTCGCCAGGTCGCAATGCGTCGCGATCATGGCGCCGGCGATGCGCCAAGAGCGCGCGGGTTGCCGGCCAAATCGGCGCGCGCGGGCGCAACCGTCAATCCCGCATCGGTAAACAGCGCACGAACCGCCGTTTCCTGGCCCGCCCCCAGTTCCACAATCAGCCTCCCGCCCGGCGCCAGCAGGCGGCGGGCATCCCGGGCAATGGCGCGGTAACCATTAAGTCCATCTGCGCCGCCATCGAGCGCAAGCAGGGGATCGTAATCGCGCACTTCCGGCGCCAAGGCCGCGATTTCGGCATGCGCGATGTAGGGCGGATTGGAAACGATCAGATCGAACGGACCGGGCAGACCTTCGGCGATATCGCAGGCGACGAATGTGCAACGCGCGGCCAGACCGTGGCTCTCGGCGTTTGCGCGCGCGACACTTAAAGCCGGCGTGCTGATATCGGTGCCGGTGCCGGTCGCGTTGGGCAATTCGCCGAGCAGCGCCAAGAGCAGCGCGCCCGAGCCGGTGCCGATGTCGAGAATGCGCAAGGCCTCGGCGCGCAAACTGCCGCGTATGACGAAGTCGAGCGCGGCCTCGACCACCGTCTCGGTTTCCGGCCGCGGCACCAACACGGCCTCGCTGATATGCAGCGACAGGCTCCAGAATTCCTTGGTGCCGAGAATGCGCGACACCGGCTCGTGTTCGAGGCGCCGGGCGGCGAGCGCGGAGACCGCATCGGACTCGCCGGGTTCGAGACGGCGTTCGGATTGCGAAACGAGACCGCTGCGGTCGAGACCTAGCGCGTGGCCGAGCAGAAGGCGGGCATCGGCCTCGGGGGACTCGATGCCGGCTGCGCCGAAAACCCGCGATATCGATCTCTGTGCATCGGCAACGGTTGCGCCGGCTTTGAGGCCAGGCACGGCCGTCACGTTGCGCCCTCGGCGGCGAGCAACTCGGCCTGATGCTCGGTCACCAAGGCGTCGATCAACTCGCCCAGGGCTTCGCCCTCCATGATCTGCGGCAATTTGTGCAGCGTCAGATTGATGCGGTGGTCGGTGACGCGGCCTTGCGGAAAATTATACGTGCGGATGCGCTCCGAGCGGTCGCCCGAGCCGATCTGGCCGCGCCGTTCCGCCGAACGCTCGGCGTCGAGCTTGCTGCGCTGGGCGTCGTACAGCTTGGAGCGCAGCATCTTGAGCGCCTTGGCCTTGTTCTTGTGCTGCGAGCGGTCTTCCTGCACGAACACGATGATGCCGCTCGGCAGGTGGGTGATGCGGATGGCGGATTCGGTCTTGTTGACGTGCTGGCCGCCCGCGCCTTGCGCCCGCATGGTGTCGATCTTGAGATCGTCGTCGTTGATCTTGATGTCGACGTCTTCCACCTCCGGCAGCACGGCGACGGTGGCGGCAGACGTGTGAATGCGTCCGGACGCTTCGGTGTCGGGCACGCGCTGCACGCGGTGCACGCCGGACTCGAATTTGAGCTTGGCGAAGACGCCGCGGCCATGCACTTCGGCGATCACTTCCTTGAGGCCGCCTTTGGTGCCTTCGCTCAGGGACAGAACCTCGGTCTTCCAGCCTTGGCTCGCGGCGTAGCGCTCATACATGCGGAGCAGGTCGCCGGCGAATAATGCCGCCTCGTCGCCGCCGGTGCCGGCGCGGATTTCCAGGATGGCGTCGTGATCGTCCATCGCGTCCTTGGGGATCAACGCGAGGCTTATCTGACGTTCGAGCGCATCCTTGCGCGCCTGCAGGCCCGGCTTTTCGCTCTCGACCAGCTTGCGCATCTCGGCATCGGTCGAAGGATCGCCGGCGAGCTTTTCCAGATCGTCGATTTCGGCGCCGACGGCGCGATAGGCCTTGATCGCCTCGATCACGGGCCCCAGTTCGGAGAATTCACGCGACAGCTTGACGAATTCGTCGCGGCTCAAATTGGTCGCAAGCTCGCTTTCCACCAATGCGTGGCGGTGAAGCAAGGCGTCCAGCCGATGCTGCGGAAGCGCGATCAAAGTTGCAGGCCCTCGGCCGCCGCGAAGCCCTCGAGCTTGTGGCGGATCGATACGCTGCCGACCGGCTGCGCCAGGAACGGCAGAATGGCGGCCTCGCCCTTCTTGCAGTCGAGATCGAGCATCATGGCCTTGATCGGGCCGACCGCCGACGGCGACAGCGACAGCGAGCGATAGCCGAGGATGGCCAAGGCCAGCGCGCCGATCGGCTGCGAGGCCAGTTCGCCGCACACCGCGACCGGCTTGGAGTGCTTTTTGCCCTTGTCGGCGATGTCCTTGAGCGCGCGCAGCACCGGCGCGGACAGCGGATCGAAGCGATGCGCGACATGGGTGTTGCCGCGGTCGGCGGCGTAGAGGAATTGCATCAGGTCGTTGGAGCCGACCGACAGGAAATCGACCCGCTCCAGCAGCTCGTCGAGTTGGAACAGCAGCGACGGCACTTCCAGCATGGTGCCGATATGCACGCGTTCGGGCAGCGCGTGGCCGTGGCGGCGCAGATGCGTGAGTTCGACCTCGACCAGCGACTTGGCCTTGTCGAATTCCTCGATCGCCGCGATCATCGGAAACATCAGGCGCAATTCCCGGCCGCCGGCGGCGCGCAGCATCGCGCGCACCTGGCTGCGCAACAGGCCGGGACGGTCGAGGCCGAGGCGGATCGCGCGCCAGCCCAGCGCCGGGTTCTCCTCCTCGACGTTGCGCATATAGGGCAGCACCTTGTCGCCGCCGATATCGAGGGTGCGGAAGGTCACGGGCCGCTTGTCGGCGGCGTCGAGCACCGTGCGATAGAGCGCGAGCTGCTCGCCGGTGCGCGGCAGCGTATCGGCCACCATGAACTGCAATTCGGTGCGGAACAGGCCGATGCCGGCCGCGCCGGTCTCGTCGAGATGCGGCAAATCGATGGTGAGGCCGGCATTGATCATCAACGCCATCTTGCAGCCGTCCTTGGTGACGCAAGGGCGGTCGCGCAGCGCGCGGTATTGCGCCTGGCGGCGGGCGCGCAGTTTCACACGCTCGCCATAGGCGGCTTCGATATCCTGCGGCGGGCGCATATGCACGTGGCCGGTCGAGCCGTCCACGATGACGGCGTCGCCGGGCTCGACCAGGCCGGTGGCGTTGGCGATCTCGCCGACCGTCGGAATGCCGAGCGCGCGCGCCACGATCGAGACGTGCGAGGTCGGCCCGCCTTCCTCGAGGATCAGGCCGCGCAGTTTCTTGCGGTCGTAGTCGAGCAGCGCCGCCGGGCCCATCGAACGCGCGACCACGATGGCGTTGTCGGGCAGATGTTCCTTGCCCGGCGCGTGATCCTGGCCCATCAGCACCCGCATCAGCCGGTTGGCGAGGTCGTCGAGATCGTGCAAACGGTCGCGCAGATAGGGGTCGGAGGCGCGCAACATGCGCGCGCGCGTGTCCGACTGCACGCGCTCCACGCCGGCTTCCGCGGTCAGGCCGGTGCTCACAGCCTCGCGAATTTTGTGCAGCCAGCCCTGGTCGTAGCTGAACATGCGGTAGGCTTCGAGGACGTCGCGATGCTCGCCGCCGTCGGCCACGTCGCGGTGCTCGACCATGCGATCGAGATCGGCGCGCAAGGTGGTGATCGCCGCGTCGAGACGCTTGAGTTCGCGCGGCACGTCGTCGGCGATCACATTGGTGATGACCACGCGCGGCTCGTGCAGCACCACGTGACCGAGCGCTATGCCGTCGGACAGGGCGGCGCCCTGCATGTGCATGGTGTGGCGCGCCGCCGGCTCCGCGCCAGGCTTGGCGATCGAGGACAACTCGCCCGAGGCGATCATCTCGGCGAGCACCATCGCCGTGGTCTGCAGCGCCTCTTCTTCCTCTTCGGTATAGGTGCGGCGCGCGCGGTTCTGCACCGTCAACACGCCGAGCGTATTGCCGGCGCGCAGGATCGGCACGCCGAGGAACGAATGGTAGATTTCTTCGCCGGTTTCCGGGCGGAACGAGAAGGCCGGGTGCGCGTGCGCTTCCGACAAATTGATCGGATTGGCCTCGCTGGCGACCAGGCCGACCAGGCCTTCGTCGGCCTTCAGCACGGTCTCGTGCACGGCTTCGCGCTTCAGGCCTTCGGTGGCGTACAGCTCGAGGGTCCCGTCCACGCGCAACACGTAGACAGAGCAAACCTCCGCCACCATGTTGGCGGCGATCAGGACGACCACCTTGTCCAGGCGTTCCTGCGCGCTGACCGGCTCCGCCATGACTTCGCGAAGACGGCGCAACAGCACGCGCGGACCGCCAAGCGCGCCACGCATATCGAAGGTCCTTTAAAGCTGCGGCCGCGGGTCCGGCACCCGAAGCCGCACAGGCCTCAGGCTATAGCGAATGGGGCGGCCAAGGGGCAAGCAACTCGTCAAGCCTTATCCAGCCCGTACAGCGTATGCAGCGTGCGCACCGCCAAATCGGTCTGCCCGGCATTGATCAGAACGGAGAATTTGATCTCCGAGGTGGTGATGGCGAGGATATTGATCTTCTGCTCGGACAGCGCCTTGAAGGCCTGGGCCGCGACGCCGGCATGGCTGCGCATGCCGATGCCGATGACCGAGACCTTGGCCACGTCGGTGGCGCCGTCCAGCCGTTCGAAGCCGATCGCGCCCTTGGCCTTCTCGATGGTGGCGCGGGCGCGCTCATAGTCGGCCGACGGCACCGTGAAGGTGAGGTCGGTGGTGGCCCCGTCCGCCGAGACGTTTTGCACGATCATATCCACGTTGATGCTGGCGGCGGCGAGCGGCCCGAAGATCGCGGCGGCGACCCCGGGCTTGTCCTGCACGCGGCGGATCGAGATCTGCGCCTCGTCCTTGGAGAAGGCGATGCCGGTGACGACTTGCTGTTCCACGATGTCTCCCTCGTCGCAAATGAGTGTACCGGATGGCGGCTTTTTCGGGTCGATATCTTCCGGCCGTTCGAAGCTCGAACGCACGAAGATGCGCATGTTGTGCACCATGCCGAGTTCGACCGAGCGCACCTGCATCACTTTGGCACCGAGCGAGGCCAATTCGAGCATTTCCTCGAAGGCGATCTTGTCCATGCGGTGCGCCTTGGCCACCACACGCGGATCGGTGGTGTAGACGCCGTCGACGTCCGTGTAGATGTCGCAGCGCTCGGCCCCGATCGCGACCGCGATGGCGACCGCGGAGGTGTCCGAGCCGCCGCGGCCGAGCGTTGTGATGCGGCCGGTTTCCTTGTGCATGCCCTGGAAGCCGGCGATCACCGCAACCTGCTTGTACTCGTCGAAGCGCTTGATCAGTTCGGCGCCGTTGACGTCCAGGATGCGGGCGGAGCCGTGCGCGTTGTCGGTCAGGATCGGCAATTGCCAGCCCTGCCACGAGCGGGCGTTGATGCCGATGCCTTCCAGCACGATGGCCAGAAGCCCGGCCGTGACCTGCTCGCCGGTCGCCACCACCGCGTCGTATTCGCGCGCGTCGTGCAGGGGCGACGCCTGGCGCGCCCAATCGACCAGTTGGTTGGTCACGCCCGACATCGCCGAGACCACGACGGCCACGTCGAAGCCCGCGTCGACCTCGCGCTTGACGTGGCGCGCGACGTTGCGGATGCGGTCGATTCCGGCGACGGACGTTCCGCCGAATTTCATGACGAGGCGAGGCATTGAAGGTCCCGGGAGCGGCAAAAGGCGCGTATACATACCGGCGAGGTGGCCGACCTGCAACTTTCGCCGTGCCAGGCGCAAAACGCTCTGATAGATGGTCCGAATGGTGAACAGCAAAATCCGCTCATCGAGCATCGATACCGCCGAAGTCGAGCGCTTTTCGCGCATGGCGGCGGATTGGTGGGACCCGCGTGGACCGATGGCGCCGCTGCACAAGCTCAATCCGGTCCGCCTCGGCTATATCCGCGACAACGCCACCGCGCGCTTCGAGCGCGATCCCAAGAAACTGGACTGCCTGAAGGGCCTGCGTATGCTCGATATCGGCTGCGGCGCCGGCATTCTTTCCGAGCCTCTGGCGCGTCTCGGCGCGCAGATGGTCGGAGCCGATCCATCGGATGAGAATATCGCAGTTGCCGGCGCGCACGCCGAAGACAATGGCGTCGAGGTCGATTACCGCGCGACGACGGCGGAGGCGCTGGCCGAGGCCGGCGAGACGTTCGATGTGGTGCTGGCGATGGAAGTGGTCGAGCATGTCAACGACGTCAAGGATTTCGTTTCGACCTGCGCGACCATGGTCAAGCCGGGCGGCCTGATGATCGCGGCTACCCTGAACCGCACGCTGAAGAGTTTCGCGCTCGCCATCGTCGGCGCCGAATATGTGCTGCGCTGGCTGCCGCGCGGCACCCATCAATGGGACAAGTTCGTCACCCCGAACGAACTCGAACTCGCCTTCGAACGCGGCGGCCTGCAGGTCACCGGCGAACGCGGCATCGTCTACAATCCGTTTGCCGACCGCTGGCAATTGTCATCCGACATGGATGTGAACTACATGCTGGTGGGCAAACGCGCATGATCCCGAAAAGCGGAAGCCGGTTCTCGGACAAGATCATGCGCAAAATAAAATCGACGTAAGCGGCGCGCAATGCTCTGGGCTGTCTTTACCCTTATCGCCGCCGCGGCGCAGACCGCGCGCAACGCCATGCAGCGCGAGCTGACCGCGCGGCTCGGCACGGTCGGCGCCACCCATGTGCGCTTCCTGTTTGGATTCCCCTTCGCGATGGTGTTTCTCGCCGGCGTCATGTTCGCGACCGGACTCGATTTGCCGCACACGCCGCCGGTATTCTGGCCCTGGGTCGTTGCCGGCGCTTTCACGCAGATCGGCGCGACGGCGACCATGCTGTCGGTGATGGGCGAGCGTTCTTTCGTGGTGGCTTACGCCTATATCAAGACCGAGCCGGTTCAGGTCGCTTTGTTCGGACTGATCTTTCTCGGCGACAAGATATCGGCGCTGTCCGGCGCGGCCATTTTGATCGCCACGGCCGGCGTGATCGTGATTTCGCTCAAGCCCGGCGCCGGCAGCGTCAGTACGGCGCGCTCGACGATTATCGGTATTCTGTCGGGCTCCTTGTTCGCTTTGTCGTCGATCGGCTATCGCGGCGCAATCCTGTCGCTGCAAATACCGCATTTCGTCATGGCGGCGACCTTCACGCTGGCCGTTGGGCTGGTGATGCAGTCGGTCTTGCTGTCGGCCTATCTGGCACTGCGTGAACCGGGCGTGCTGCGCGACATCGTCCGGGCCTGGAAGCCGTCGATATTCGCGGGCTTCATGGGGGCCTTTGCGTCGGAGTTCTGGTTTCTCGCCTTCGCCATCGCCACCGCGGCGAATGTCCGCACGCTGGCGCTGGTCGAGGTGCTGTTCGCGCAAGGCGTCACGCATCTCGTATTCAAGGAGCCGACCACGCGGCGCGAACTCGTTGGCATCGTGCTGGTGGTGCTCGGCGTCGCGCTGCTGATGTCGGCGTATTAATATTAGTTGCGTTCATCCGGCAAAATCGGCAGCGGGTGAAAATCGATGCCTTCGTCGAGCAATTCCTTGGCGTCTTTCGGCGAGGCCTCGCCATAGATCGAGCGCGGCTTGATCTCGCCGTAATGCATCTTGCGCGCTTCTTCGGGAAACTTCTGGCCGACGTTATCCGCGTTCTGGGTGAGGTGCTCGCGCAGTTCCTTGAGCTTGGTGCGGAACTCATGTTCCTGCGGCGAGATCATCGCGACGGGTGCTTTTTCCGGAACGGGCGCAGGCGCGGCGGAAGTCTCGGCGGGCGCCTTGCGTTGCTTCGATGACGAAAGTCGCGGCGCCATGATGGCTTTTTCGACCTTGGCCGAGCCGCAATGCGGACAGGCGACGAGTCCGCGTTTGGCTTGCTTGTCAAATGCCGCGGAATCCTGAAACCAGCTTTCGAAATGATGGCCCCGCTCGCACGCCAGCGCGTAACGAATCATTCCGCGCTCCGCACCACGTGCAGATAGCTCGGTTCGGTCATCGGCTCGACCATCTCGAAGCGCCGGCCATGTTGCAGCGAAGGAATGCGCGCGCGCGCCTTGGCCACTTCCGCCATGTCGATCTCGGCCATCACCACGCCCGGTTCGGTGCCGCCTTCGGCCAGCACGCGGCCCCAAGGGTCGATGACCAGCGAATGGCCGTAAGTCTCGCGGCCGCTCTCGTGCGTGCCGCCTTGAGCCGCCGCGAACACGAAGCAGCCGTTCTCGATGGCGCGGGCGCGGTTGAGGACGTGCCAATGCGCCTCGCCGGTCTGCCGGGTGAAGGCGGAGGGAATAGCCAGCATGGTCGCGCCGCGCTCGGCCAGCGCGCGATAGAGCGCGGGGAAACGCAGATCGTAGCAAATCGTCAAGCCGAGCCGGCCCCAGGGCAGCGCGGAAATCACCGCCTGCTCGCCCGGCCGGTAGCTGCGCGACTCGCGATAGCTCTCGCCATTGCCAAGATCGACGTCGAACATGTGGATCTTGTCGTAGCGCGCGGCGATCTCGCCTTTCGGGTCGATCAGGAACGAACGGTTGGCGGCCTTCTCGGGCGCGATCTTGATCGCCAGCGAGCCGATATGGATGAAGATGCCGAACTTGCGCGCCAGTTCGCGGAACGTGGCGAGCGCGGCGTCGGCGTTTTCCTCGACGATTGCGGCGAACAGACGCTCGCGCTTGACCTCCATGATGTTCGTCATCTCGGGCGTCAGCACATAATCGGCGCCCGCCGATTTCGCCTCGCCGATCAGGCGCGCCGCGGTCTCGATATTGGCGGTGGGGGCGAGCCCCGAACGCAACTGGATCATCGCGGCTTTGAAGCTCGCCGTCATGCCGGTGTCCCGTCGCCGGCGAGCAGCGCGTCGAGCTTGCCGGCGCGCTCCAGCGCATGCAGGTCGTCGCTGCCGCCGACATGAACCGGGCCGATGAAAATCTGCGGCACCGACGTGCGTCCGTTCGCGCGTTTGATCATCGCGTCACGTTGCGCCCAATCGCGGCCCAAGTCGATTTCCTTGTAGTCCACGCCTTTGCGTTTCAGCAGGGCCTTGGCGTTGGAACAATAGGGACAATACTGAGTGGTGTAGATTTCGACGGGCGGCATTGGCGTTCCGGGGGTAAGTTTAACCTGGGTTTATATGGTGGTTCGCAGCGGCGCGACAACCCGGGCGAAGACCAGCACGTCGACATGGGCGGCGCCTGCCCGCAACAATGCGCGGGCGCAGGTATCGGCGGTGGCGCCGGAGGTCAGCACGTCGTCGATCAGCACCAGGCGCTTGCCGGCGATTTCGGCTTTTTGCTCGGCCGGCACCCGGAAGGCGCCCTGTACGTTGTCGGCCCGCGCGGGCTTGGACAGGCCGACCTGCTGCGGCGTGGCGCGCACGCGTCTGAGAACGCCATGCAGCACCGGTACGCCGCTGATGTCCGCGATCGTGGCGGCCAGGGCGGCGGCCTGGTTGAAACGCCGCGCCCAAAGTCTGCGCCAGTGCAGCGGCACCGGCAGCAGCGCGTCGGCGTCCTCGAGCAGTTCGCTCCCGGCCCGCGCCATCCAGCGGCCCATCATGGGCGCCAGATCGAGCCGGTCGCTGTATTTGAAGCGGACCACCAGCGCCCGCGCGACTTCGTCGTAGCGCACGGCGGCGCGGGCCCGGTCATAGGCCGGCGGCGCGGCGATGGCCTCCATCGACAAAATGCCGGGGCCCGGATCGTAGGTGAAGGGAATGCCGAGCCGTGCGCAGTAGGGTTTCTCGATCAGCGACAATTTCGACCAGCAGGACGCGCACAGGCCGGCGCCGTCGCCAAGCGGCTCGCGGCAGGACGGGCAAAGCGGCGGCAGCGCCACGTCGAGCGCCAGCCTCAGCGCGTGGCGCAATCCGGTGCGGAATTGCGCGCGAGGCGGGTCGCTTTCCTGGCTTGCCGACACAAGCTCGTTCATGCTGCTAAGATTACCAGATGTCATCGGGCCCGGCCATCTTCGATCGCAAGCTGTTGCGCACGCGCCGGAAGCGCGCGCTGGCGCTGGGCGCCGAGACGTTCCTGATCGACCGCGTCGCCGGGGATCTGGCCGAAAGGCTGTCCGCCGTGTTGCGTACATTCGACCGCGCCGCCGATATCGGCACGCCGACCGACGCGCTGCGCCGCGTGCTGGCCGCGAGCGGCAGGATCGCCATGATCGCCGGCGCAAACAATGTCACCGCCGACGAGGAAGCGTTGCCCTTCGCCGCCGGCTCGCTCGATCTGGTCGTCTCGGCGCTGTCGCTGCAATTCGTCAACGACCTGCCGGGCACGCTGATCCAGATTCGCCGCGCGCTGAAGCCGGACGGGCTGCTGCTCGCCGCGTTGATCGGTGGCGACACGCTCACCGAATTGCGCGAAGCTTTCGCCGAGGCGGAAAGCGAGATCGAGGGCGGCATTTCGCCGCGGATTGCGCCTTTCGCCGACGTACGTGAACTCGGTGCGCTGCTGCAACGCGCCGGCTTTGCGCTGCCGGTGGTCGATTCCGATCGGCTCACCGTTCGCTACGCGACGGTCTTTGCCTTGATGCGCGATCTGCGCCGCATGGGCGCAACCAACATATTGAGCGAGCGGCGGCGTACGCCGTTGCGGCGCGCGACCTTGCAACGGATGGCCGAAGTCTACGCCAGGCGCTTCGCCGACGGCGACGGCCGCCTGCGCGCAACGTTCGAAATTGTCTGGCTGTCGGGCTGGGCGCCGCACGAGAGCCAGCAGAAGCCGCTCAAGCCCGGTTCCGCCACGCAGCGGCTGGCCGACGCGCTGGGCTCGCAAGAAATATCGGCGGGCGAAAAGCCCGGCGAGATGAAATAGCCGCAAGCTTGCCCGCTCAAGGCCGTGGCTTTATGATCGCGGCATGAGACAATGGTTTCGATTGGTTCCGATTGCTTGCATCTTGTTGTCGCCGG
>DASWPX010000028.1:0-9050 GCA_036398395.1 Pseudolabrys sp.
CGTTGCGCCGCTGCCACCAGGCAAAAGCCAGGCGGGCGACGAAGACCACGAGCACCACCTGCAACAGCAGGCCGAGGATCGAGGCAAATCCGCCCATGCCGCCGAACAAGCCCTGCCCGAACAACATGCCGAACAAGCCGGCCCCCAGGAATCCGGCGGCAAGGCCACCGAACAATCCGCCGCCGAACAATCCGGGCCGGATGCCGGCCTGGCCGACGGTCGATGCGCCCGCGCCCGGCTGCGTCATCGAGCGTTGGATCGGCGACGCCGCGTTCGGGGCGGTCGAAGTGGCCGGCGGCATGGAGAATGTTCGCATGCCCCGGCTGCCGCCCGAGAAACCCATACCGGCGCGGGCGTTGGCTTCGCCGGCAAGAAGTACGAGAGCGCACGCAATCGCGGCAAGCGCGATCACCCAGCGATGGCGAATCATGGTTTTGTCTCCGGCCAAACGACTGTCAGGACAATAGGAACAGGTTGCACGGATTGTAAGAGGCGACGGCAGCCCGCCCTGCCGTGGTGCGCCGCGTCATTCACACGAATGTCATGAAATACCCGGAACCGACGGCTTTGCCGATCATTTGATTACGTCGGGGGAGACGGAGCGAGACCGATGCGAACCGCAATTATTTTAGCGCTGCTGTTAGCCGCAGGTTCGGCCCAGGCCAAGCTGGCGCCCTTGGACGAGCCGGTGCCCGTAACCGCGATTTCCGCCGAGGACACCACCATCATGGCCGGACCCGCCGGCGCCATGCTTGAATCGAACTATTTCAACGCGCCACAGCCGCGCGCCGGCATTATTCCCTGCCGCTTGCAGCCGGATCTGTTCCAGAAGGCGCGGCTGGCACGCCCCTGCGACTGATTATTTGCCGAGCGTCTCTTTTACTTCGGCGACAAGCTGCTTGAGCGTGAAGGGCTTGGCCAAGAACCGGTATTGCTCCTGACTCGGCAAGTTCTTGCTGAAAGCCTCTTCGGCATAGCCGGACACGAAAATGATCTTCACCGCGGGATCGCGCCGGCGCAATTCCTTGAGCAGCGTCGGGCCATCCATTTCCGGCATCACCACGTCCGACACCACCAGATCGACGCTGCCATGCTTGTCGAGCATTTCAATCGCCTCGACGCCGTTGGCAGCTTCCAGCACCGTATAGCCGCGCGACGAGAGGCCCCGCGCGTTGAGCGCGCGCAAGCCTTCCTCGTCTTCGACCAGCAGGATGACGCCGTGTCCGGTGAGATCGGCGCTGGCGGCTTTGGCCAAGCCGTCGGCCGCCGACAGCGCGCCGGCGATTTGCGGCGCTTCCGACGCCGGCACCCGCGGCAGCGCTTCCTCGGCGCCCGGAACATGGCGCGGCAGGAAAATGCGGAACGAGGTCAGACCCGGCTTTGAATCGGCATAGACGAAGCCGCCGGTCTGCTTGACGATGCCATAGACGGTCGACAGGCCCAGGCCGGTGCCTTTACCGACGTCCTTGGTCGAGAAGAACGGTTCGAAGATTTTCTCGATGATGTCGGGCGGAATGCCGGTGCCGGTATCGGTCACCTCGACCAGCACGTAATCCGCGCTCGGCATGCCCTTGTAGGCGAGCTTGGCCGTTTCGGCCGCGGGCACGTTGGAGGTGCGCACCGTGAGCTTGCCGCCGTCCGGCATGGCGTCGCGTGCGTTGACCGCGAGATTGACGATCACCTGCTCGAACTGGGAAATGTCCACCTTCACGGGCCACAGGTCGCGGCCATGCACGACGTCCAACGTCACCTTCTCGCCGATCAATCGCTTGAGCAGCATGCCGAGATCGCTCAGCGTCTCGCCGAGGTCGAGCACCTGCGGGCGCAGCGTCTGCTTGCGCGAGAACGCGAGCAACTGGCGCACCAGCGCGGCGGCGCGGTTGGCGTTCTGCTTGATCTGGATGATGTCCTGGAACGACGGATCGGTCGGCTTGTGGGCGTTGAGCAGGAAGTCGGTGGCCATCATGATCGCGGACAACACGTTGTTGAAGTCGTGCGCGATGCCGCCGGCGAGCTGGCCGACCGACTCCATCTTCTGCTGCTGATAGACCCGGTTCTCCAGCGTGCGCTGGGCGGTGGTCTCGAGCGCATAAACGATTGCCGCCTCGCCGTCGCGATCTTCCTCTTCGACCGCCGAGACGAAAAAGCTCGCCCAGCGCTCGTCGGCGCCGGCAAGGGCTGCTTCGACCGGCGCGATGTCGCCCTGCCCCGTCGCCGCCTTGGCGATCGCAGCCTCCAGCGCCGGCCGGTCGCGCTCGGCGACCACCGCCAGGATGGAGCGGTCGTCCCTGAGCAGGCCCTCGAAGGCGGAGGCAAAGCGCGCATTGCTGCGCGCGATGCGGCCGGTCTTGTCGACGGTCGCAATGGCCATGGGCGTGTTCTGGAAGAAGCGCATGAAGCGCACTTCGGCCGCGCGCTGCGGATCGGTGCCGTCGTCCTTGGCGCGGTTGAGCACCAGCGTGCGCGACGTGCCGGCCGCGCCGTCGGCGCCGAAGGCGACCTTATGGAACAGGCGCACCGGCACCGGTTTGCCGCCACGCGTCTTGAGATCGAGATCGAGCACCTCGGTTTTGACTTCGCCGGGCGCGGCATTGAGCGTGGTGAGCAGCGCCGCGCCCTCGCCGGCGACGATGTCGGTGAGTTTGAGCGAACCGGCGCCGACCTGCGCGAGATCGTGGTCGAGCCAGCCGGCCAGCGTCGCGTTGAGATAGACGATGTCGCCCGCAGCATCGACCGAGAAGAAGCCGGCCGGCGCGTGATCGAGATAGTCGATAGCGTGCTGGAGCTCCTGAAACACGTTTTCCTGGCGCTCGCGCTCGCGCGTCACGTCGGCGACGGACCACACCGTCATGCGTGAATCGCGTTTTCCGGTCCCGAGCGGGCGCACGCGCATCCGCAGCCAGCGCGCGAGTTCGGTCTTTGCGTCAGGCTTGGCGGCGGCGACGCGCACCTCCTCCTGCAGGCGGCGGCCTTCGCGCGCTGCCTTGAGCAGGCGGTAGATCGCCTCGGACACATCCGGATCGCCGATGAAAACCTGTTCGATCGGTCGTACGTCGTTGCTTTCGGCGGCGCCGATCAGGTCCAGATAAGTGGCGTTGGCGTAAAAGACCCGGCCGCTTTGGTCGGTGACCAGAATGCCGTCGAAGGCATTGTCGACCACCGCCTTGAGCAGCGGATTGCCGTGCTCCTTGGAGGTCAGCCGCATGATGCCGGAAGCCGTGGCGAACAACGCGAAGACGCCGATGGTTCCGAGTCCCGCCAGAAGCGCCATCATGTAGGTTTCGGCATAGTCGTGGCCGACGTAAATGAGGCCGGCGGCGGCGGCGACCAGCGCCAGAGCGACCAGCAGCACCAGGCCGATCGAGCCCGAGCGCGGCGCGCTTTGGCTCTTGTCGAAGGCCTGCCGTGGCTGACCGTCCGGTGCGGGGGTTCGCGCTGCTGCCATGACTCCTGAGTGCCTTAACCCGGCCTAGTGGCGCAAGTGCCAGGGCCGGGCAATCCCGCCCCTTTTGCCCGCCCCTTTTGGATAATTACGGCTTTCGGGCGGGTACAGCCCGGCGCAGTTTCATGACGTAGCCGATGACCTCGGCGACCGCCTTGTAGTGTTCGGGTGAAATCGCCTGATCGAGTTCGACCGACGCATGCAACGCGCGGGCAAGCGGCGGGTTCTCGACGATCGGGATCGAATGCTCGCCGGCGACTTCCCTGATCTTCAAGGCCACCGCATCGACACCCTTGGCGACGCAGATCGGCGCCTCCATGCCGCGCTGGTATTCCAGCGCGATGGCGTAGTGCGTGGGGTTGGTGATGACCACGGCGGCGCGCGGCACCTTCTGCATCATGCGCCGCCGGCTGCGGATCTGGCGCATCTGCTTCAGCTTGCCCTTGATCGCCGGATCGCCGTCGGTCTGCTTGAATTCCTCTTTCATTTCCCGCAGCGACATCTTCTGCTTCTCGTACCACTGCCGGTACTGGAACATGTAGTCGGCGGCGGCGACCGCCGCCATCATGGCGACCACCGCGCCCATCAGCTTGAAGGCCAGCGTCAGCGTCAGCGGCAGGATCGCCGCCGCATCGGTGCGCTCCAGGCCTTCGAGCCGGCCGCGCTCGGGCCACATCAGCGCGGTCAGCACGCTGCCGATGAGCACGAGCTTGACGAGACCCTTGGCGAGGTTGGCGAGCGACTGCTTGGAAAACATCCGTTGCAGGCCGGCGAGCGGCGAAATCTTGGAAAATTTGGGCGCCAGCGACTCGCTCGACCACACCAGTTGATGCTGAACCATGTTGCCGGCGAGCGCGGCCAGCATCAGAATCAAGAACGGCAGGCCGACCGCGGCGATCAATTCGGTGCCGATCTTCTGGAACAAGCCCGGCAGCGCCGGTCCATCCAAACTGAGGGAATGCGCGTTGGCGAGGAGCCCGCGCATGGTGGTGGTCAGACCCGCGCCCATGCCGCCGGAAAAGGACATCAGCACCAGCGTCGCTCCGGCCATGATGAACCAGGTGTTGACCTCCTGGCTCTTGACCACGTCGCCGCGTTGCAGCGCCTCCTCGAGGCGCTTTTGTGTCGGTTCTTCTGTTTTATCGGAACTGTCTGCTTCGTCGGCCATGGAGCACTCGTCGGGTCAGTAGCGCGGCGCGAGGTCGTGCAGCACGCCTTCGAGATAGCCGGTGAAGGTGCCCATCATCGAGCCGACCACCAGCACCAAGAGCAGAAAGCCGAGCAGGATCGACAGCGGCAGGCCGATGAAAAACACCTGCATCTGCGGCATCAGCCGCGACAGCACGCCGAGGCCGAGGTTGAACAAGAGGCCGAAGACCAGGAACGGCGCCGAAAGCTGGATGCCGATGCGAAACGAGGTCGCGATGATCTGGGTAATATGCTGCGCCACGTCGCCGACGATCGGCATCTCGCCCGGCTGGAAGATGGCGTAGCTGTCGTTGACCCCCGCGATCACCAGATGATGCAGGTCGGTGGCAAAGATCAGCGTGATGCCGAGCACGCTGAGGAAATTGCCGACGATGACGCCCTGCTGGTTCTGTGTCGGATCGACCGCGGTGACGAAGCCCAGGCCCAATTGCTGCGCGATGACGAAACCCGCAATCTGCAAGGCCGATATCGCCAGCCGCGCGGTCAGCCCCAGCACGGCGCCGACGATCAGTTCCTGGAACAGCATCGTCAGCACCGGGCCATAGGCCTTGAGGTCGACCGCATAGGCTTTTTGATGCGCCGGCAGCAGAATGGCGGTGAGGATCAGCGCCATGGTGAGCCGCACCCGCGACGGCAAATTCATTTCGCCGACGCCGGGCAGCAGCATGACCATGGTGCCGACGCGGGCGAAGGCCAGCAGGAATGCGGCCGCCAGCGCCGGCAGAAATGAGACATCGAAATGCATCGGCTTACGTCTTCTTGCGCGTTACCCGCTGATGATGCGGGCGGCGATCCGCAGCATCTCGGCATTCAGTTTTTCGGCCATGAAGGGCAGCGCGATCAGCAGCGAAATGAATATCGCCAGGATTTTCGGCACGAAGGCGATGGTCATTTCCTGGATTTGCGTGAGCGCCTGCAACAGCGATATGGCGACGCCGACGGTGAGGCCCACCAGCATCACCGGCGCGGAAACCACAATCAGCGTGTAGATCGCGTCGCGGGCGACGTCGAGAACTTCAGGTCCGGTCATTTGCTTCCTTTACGCTTTGCCGTGACGGCAAGATTTAGATCGGCATCTTCATGATTTCTTCGTAGGCCGCGATCACCTTGTCGCGCACCGCGACCACCGCATCGATGGCGACTTCGGTTTCGGCGACCGCGGTCACCACGTCCACCATGTTGGATTTGCCGTTGGCCATCGCTTGCGACTGGGCATCGGACTTCTTGCCGGTCTCGACCACCGAGCCCATCGCCTCCTTGAGAACGGCGGTGAAGCTGGTGTCGCCTTTACCGGCGCTGCCGGCGCCGGCAATCGCCGCGGACGGATCGGCGGCAAGGCGCGCGATATTGGCATAGGCGCTGGCGGCGGCGAGCGGAGAAGCCATGGCTCAAATCCTTATGTTCAAGCTTTCAAGATATCGATTGTGCGCTCGATCATGCGCCGCGTGGCGCTGATGACGTTGATGTTGGCTTCGTAGGAGCGCTGCGCCTCGCGCATGTCGGTCATTTCGACCAGCGAATTGACGTTGGGATATTTGACGTTGCCGTTGGCGTCGGCGGCGGGATGGCCGGGCTCGTATTTGAGGCGAAATTCGGAGTTGTCGGTGCCGACCTTGCCGAGGCTGACGGTCTCGGCGTCGAGCGCGCGGTCGTACTCGCTGGTGAAGCTCGGCACCTTGCGCCGGTATGGACTGGCGCTCGCCGAACTCGGCGTCGAGTCGGCATTGGCGATGTTTTCCGAAATGATGCGCATGCGGCCGGCCTGGGCGCGCAAGCCGGACGCCGCGATCTGCATGCTCTTGAGAAAATCCATCTTCGTTCTCCGTCGCGCGCTGGAAGCGCGTCAATTAGCGTTTGCCGAGCGCAGTCTTCACCAGATTGAGACTGCGCGTGTAGAGCGCGGTCACGGCCTGGTAATCCATTTGGTTGGCGGCGACTTTCATCATCTCGTCCTCGAGATTGATGGCGTTGCCGGTCGGACGAATTTCGAATTTATCCTTGCTCTCGACGCGAAACGCCGAGCCGCTCGCGCTCATGCCGCCGATATGTCCGGGCTCGGTCTGCGACAGCGAGACCAGGGTGACGGGTGTTGGCGTGACTTGGGTCGGCTCCTCGAATTTCGGCGCCGCCAGGTCGCGGCCGCGGTAGTTCGGCGTATCGGCGTTGGCGACGTTTTCGGCGAGCACGCGCTGGCGCTCTTGCGACCATTGCAGGCGGGTGCGAAGCATGGACAGGATCGGAATGTCGCTGATCGCCATGATGCCTCCCGCAATGTCCCGTGGGGCGGCCCAATCGACTTAAATCCGGTCCGCGCTAGGCAGACTTTGCCGGGTGTATGGTTAATGGCGGGTAAAGAAATGCACATGGAACCGGACAGGCCGGTGGCCATTTACCTTCGTATTTATTCGCAAATATGGGCTAGATGCCAAGACGGACATTATTTGTTAATGCTCTGTTAGTGTTCAGGGCGGCAAATTGTGCCTAACGGTGTTAACCATTTGGGCGATTCTCATTCGATGCTACGTACCGCGAAGATTGGAGCCCGTTGATGTTCGAGACCTTGTTCGGCGCGGAAATGCCTTTGGCCGCGCGCTTCTTCATCGCCTTCCTCGTTGTGTTGGCATTGATCGGCGCGACCGCTTGGCTGGTGCGCCGTTTCGGCGCCAATCGCCTGGGCGGCGCGGGCGTGCGCGGCCGTCAGCCGCGGCTGGCGGTGATCGACGCGGCGACCGTCGACCAACGGCGGCGGCTCGTGCTGGTACGCCGTGACAATATCGAACATCTTCTGTTGATCGGCGGTCCCACCGATTTGGTGGTTGAACCCAATATCGTGCGCGCGGTCGGTTCGCGTGAAGTGACGCGCGAGCCCGGACGTCTCTCCACCACAATAGAGCCCACGGCGCGCGCAGCGGGCGGTCTCGAAAGCTCCTGGCCGTTGCAGCCGTCGAGCGAGCCGACGCCCGTTCCCGCGCCGCGACCCTATCGTTCGCCGGCTGTCGAAGAGCCCTGGCACGCGCCGGAGCCCGGCGCGCGGTCGCGTCCCGCCGACAGTCTCACCGGACAAAGCTTGACCGGACTTGCCGCCGAACTGTCGAGCCGCCTCAATCCTCCGGATGCCGCGCCCGCGCCCCGCATCGAATCGGCGCCGCGCGTCAGCGCCGCCGCACCGGCGATGACGACCGAGCCCGTCGCGCCCCCGCAGAACGATCACAATCTTGCGGAGATGGCGCAGCAACTCGAAGCGGCGCTGCGCCGCACCCCGGACAACCGTCCGCCGGTCACCGACCCGCAGGCGCTGCCGCCCCGCGCGCCGGCGCGCGACTTCAAGCCTCGCGTCGAGCCGAGGTTCGACGCCAAGTTCGATTCGAAGTTTGACGCCAAGTTCGACGCCAAGCCGGAGCCGCGGCTCGACTCGGCTGCACCGGCGGGCAAGAAGCTCTACGAAAATCTCGAAGAGGAGATGGCCAGCTTGCTGGGCCGTCCGTCAGGAAAGCCTTGACAGTTATTTCCGGTCGCCGTGTCCGTCTTGTGACGGTGGCGATCGGAGTAGCCGGGCTGATCGCAGCGGGCACCTCGTTCGCCGCCGCGCAAGACATCAGCGTCAATTTCGGACAAGGGCCCAATAGCGGCCTGACCGAACGCGTTATCCAGATGATCGCCATGCTCACGGTGCTGTCTCTGGCGCCGTCGATCCTCGTCATGATGACGTCGTTCACCCGCATCGTTGTCGTGCTGTCGCTGTTGCGCACTGCGCTCGGCACGGCCACCGCGCCGCCCAACGCGGTGATCGTCTCGCTGGCGCTGTTCCTCACCGCCTTCGTCATGGGGCCGGCGCTGCAGCGCGCCTATGACACCGGCGTGCGGCCGCTGATCGCCAACGAGATCACCGCCGAACAGGCCTTCGACCGCGGCGTCGTGCCGCTGCGCACCTTCATGCAGCACAATGTGCGCGAGAAGGACCTCAAGCTGTTCGTCGACATGTCGAACGAAACCGCGCCCGCCAAGCCCGAGGACCTTTCGCTGCGCGTGCTGGTGCCGGCTTTCATGATCTCCGAACTCAAGCGCGCCTTCGAGATCGGCTTTCTGCTGTTCCTGCCGTTCCTGATCATCGATCTGGTGGTGGCCTCGGTGCTGATGTCGATGGGCATGATGATGCTGCCGCCCGTCATCATCTCCCTACCGTTCAAGCTGATCTTCTTCGTGCTGGTAGACGGCTGGCGGCTGATCGCCGGATCGCTGGTGGAAAGCTATCTCCATGCCCCGCCGCCGACGTAATCGCTTCGCAAAAGCGCGGTTTCCGTGCAAGGATGCGCCTCGCGAAGGAATTTCGTGAAAATAATTGCGGACGATACGGAACTTAAGCGCTGTCTGAGCGTAATGCGTAGGCACTGAGTGTTGT
>DASWPX010000029.1:0-15983 GCA_036398395.1 Pseudolabrys sp.
CTATCCGGCCGCTACCGTCGTGCAGGGCGACGCCTACCGTCTGCGCCGTCTGCTTGGTGCGGCCGGCGCGCAGGCCGCGGCCGTGGTGTCCGGTCTGCCGCTTGTGACCAAGCCATTGCGTACGCGCCTGCGGCTGATCTCCGACGCGATGGGCCTGCTGGCGCCGGGCGCACCCTTCATCCAATTCACCTACGCCATGGTGCCGCCGATCCCGAAGGCCTTGTCCGGGATCAGGGCCGAGCCTTCCGATTTGATCTGGCTGAACCTGCCGCCGGCGCGCGTGTGGGTTTACCGCAGCCACTGACGACATTTGTCATGCGCGGGCTTGACCCGCGCATCCATCGTCTCTCACAAATGGTTATTTGATGGATTGCCGGGTCAAGTCCGGCAATGACGGTTGATTGCTCAACGGAGCCGCCGATGGCTGCGCCCAAGATCCTTGTCCTGTCCGGCTCGACCCGCACCGGTTCGCACAACACCAGGCTCGCCGCGCTGGCGGCGAAAGAACTCACGCTGATCGACGCCGAGGTCACGCGCATATCGTTGGTGGATTACGCGCTGCCGCTGTACGAAGCCGACCTGGAATCGCGGACCGGCGTGCCGGCCAACGCGTTGCATCTCAAGCAGATGATCACGGCGCATCATGGCGTCTTCATCGCCAGCCCCGAATATTCGGCCTCGGTCACGCCAATGCTCAAGAACGCCATCGATTGGGTGTCACGCGTGCGCGAGCGCGGCGATCCGACCTACGCCGCCTTCAAGGGCCGCGTCTTCGCCATCGCCTCGGCATCGCCGGGCAAGACGGGCGGCTTGCGTTCGTTGATGGCGCTGCGCCAGATTCTCGAATTGGGCTGCGGCGCCCTGGTGATCCCCGAGCAGGTCGCGATCACGCAGGCCGACAGCGCGTTCGACGACATGGACAATATAAACGACGTCGCCACCGCCAATCTGTTCCGCGCCGAGCTCGCGCGGCTGGTGGACATGGCGCGGTTGATCGGGGGGAACTGAATTGGACGCGCGCGAACGCCTGATTGTCGCCCTCGATCTGCCGAGCGTCGCCGCAGCCGAGGCCATGATCCTGAAGCTCGGCTCCTCGGTGTCGTTCTACAAGATCGGCTATCAGCTTGCTTTCGCCGGCGGTCTGCCGTTCGCGGCTGGACTGGTCGCGGCCGGCAAGCAGGTATTCCTCGACCTCAAGCTGCACGATATCGGTAATACCGTGACGAGCGGCGTCGCGAGCGTGGCGCAGATCGGCGCGACCTTCCTCACCGTGCACGCCTATCCGCAGACCATGAAGGCAGCCGTGGAAGGCAAGCGCGGATCGAAGCTGCGCGTTCTCGCGGTGACGGTACTCACGTCTTACGACGACGAAGATCTCAAGCATGCCGGCTATGATGTCACCGTACCGAGTCTGGTCGCAGACCGGGCGGAGCAGGCGCGTCTTCTGGGGGTTGATGGATTGGTTTGCTCGCCGGAAGAGGTAGTCAGGCTTCGCGGCATCGTCGCGCCGGAAATGGTTTTGGTGACGCCCGGCATCCGTCCGGTTGGTAGCGCGAGCGACGACCAGAAGCGCATCATGACGCCGGGCAATGCGATTGCCGCCGGCGCCGATTATCTGGTGGTGGGGCGGCCGATCGTCGAAGCCGCCGATCCGAAGGCTGCGGCGGATGCGATTATTGCCGAGATCGTCCAAGCCAGAAAATAAGGGGAGCGGTAATGGCCAAGGGTTACTGGATCGCGCATGTCGATGTGAAGAACGACGGGGGCTACAGGCCCTATGCCGCAGCCAATCCGGCCATCTTCAAGAAATTCGGCGGACGCTTCATCATTCGCGGCGGCAAGTCGGAAGCCGTCGAGGGCACCGCCCGCTCGCGCCACGTGGTGATCGAATTCCCCGATTACGCCTCCGCGCTCGCCTGCTACCGGTCGCCGGAATATCAGGCCAACATCAAGGTCCGCCTGCCGCACGCCGAGGCCGACATCCTCGTCATCGAGGGCTATGACGGCCCGCAGCCCTAGGCGCTTTTTGCCGTTCCGGCGGCGAGAGGTGACGGAAGCGCTGCAGCCCGCTATACCGGCGCCCACGGAGATAACCCATGGCCGAGATGCGGCTCGTGGTCGCCGGTGCCGGCGGGCGGATGGGCCGCACGCTGGTCAAGGCGATTGCCGATAGCAAAGGATTTACGCTGGGCGGCGCGTTGGAAGACGCGCGCTCGCCCCTCATTGGCTGGGACTCCGGCGTTCTGGCCGGCTTGCCCGAGAACGGCATCAAGCTGACCGGCGAAGCCGGGCCGCTGATGGAAAAGGCCGACGGCATCGTCGATTTCACCATGCCGGCCGCGACCTTGGCGTTCGCGGCGCTGGCAGCGAAGTCCGGCAAGATCCACGTCATCGGCACCACCGGCCTGAGCGGCGCCGACGAAGCCAGGATCAAGGACGCGGCCAAAACCGCGGTCATCGTCAAGTCCGGCAATATGAGCCTCGGCGTCAATCTGTTGGCGGCGCTGGTCAAGCGCGTCGCCAAGACGCTGGACAATTCCTTCGACATCGAAATTCTGGAAATGCACCACAATCAGAAGGTCGATGCGCCGTCCGGCACCGCATTGATGCTCGGCCGTGCGGCGGCGGAAGGCCGCGGCGTCGATCTCGACAAAAATTCGGTGCGCAGCCGCGACGGCAATACTGGTGCGCGCCATGCAGGCGATATTGGTTTTGCGAATTTGCGCGGCGGCAGCGTGGTCGGCGAGCACACGGTAATTTTCGCCGGGCCTTCTGAGCGCCTGGAACTCACGCACAAGGCCGAGGACCGCATGATCTTCGCCAGCGGAGCGCTTTACGCCGCGCATTGGGCGCGCAGCCAGAAACCGGGGCTTTATTCGATGGCCGATGTCCTGAGGCTTGGCGATATCTGAGAGGGGGGACTGCATGACACCGGAACAGGTCACGAGGTTGAAAGGCTGGATGTTCGCCATGATCGGCGGCGGCATCGCGAGCCTCTATATGGCCTACGAATACACTATCCAGCCGACCGGGATCGGCGAGCCGCCGCCGGCCTTCGCGCCTTATCTGTTCGGCGGCATCGGCATCGTGTGCCTGATCGTTGCGGCGATCATTGCACGCAAGACCGCTCGGGCGGGCGTTGCGCCGGCGACGACCGATCTCAAGAGCCCACAAGGGAAAACCGTGATCCGCCTCATGATCGTTGGCTTTGTTGCGCTCGCGGGCAGCTATGCGTTCGATTTCTTCGTGCCGAAAAGTGGGACCGCCGGCCTTGTGGTTGACGGTTTGTTGCTGCTGGTCATGGCCGTCTGCTTCGTGAGCGCCGGACTGATCGCGCGCAACATACGCCGTAACGTACAACCGACAGGAACCGTGAAGGAATGACCGACCGTCTTCTCGTGCTCGTCCGCCACGGCCAGAGCGACTGGAATCTGAAAAACTTATTCACCGGCTGGCGCGATGTCGGTCTGACCGACAAGGGCATCGCGGAAGCCCGCGAGGCTGGCCGCAAGCTCAAGGCCCAGGGCATCGCATTCGACGCAGCCTTCACTTCGGCGCTCAAGCGCGCACAAAATACGCTCGACCTGATGCTCGAAGAAATGGGCCAGAGCGCGATTCCGGTGATCAGGGACCAGGCACTCAACGAGCGCGATTATGGCGACCTCTCGGGTCTGAACAAAGACGAAGCGCGCGTGAAATGGGGCGAGGAGCAGGTGCATATATGGCGGCGCTCCTACGACATCGCGCCGCCGGGCGGCGAGTCGTTGCGCGACACCGCCGCGCGCGTGCTCCCCTTCTACATTCAGGAAATTCTACCGCGCGTGCTGCGCGGCGAGAAAGTTCTGGTGGCGGCGCACGGCAATTCGCTGCGCGCGCTGGTGATGGTGCTAGAGAAGCTGGACCGCGAAAGCATCCTCAAGCGCGAAATCGGCACCGGCGTGCCGATCATCTACCGCCTCGACGCAGATTCGACGGTGAAGTCGAAACTCGATCTGGCGGCCTAGCTTCCCGGCGCATTCGCGGCTTAGCCGATCATGCCGGCTTCCCATCCCAGCATCGCGCGCTTGCGCGTGATGCCCCAGTGATAACCGGTGATGTCGCCGTTCTTGCCGATGACGCGATGGCACGGAACCACGAAGCAGATCGGGTTTTTCCCAACCGCCGCGCCGACCGCGCGCGCGGCTTTCGGCGAACCGGTTCTCGCCGCAAGGTCCGAATAGGTGGTGAGTCCGCCCATCGGGATCGTCAGCAGCTTTTCCCACACGCGCACTTCGAAATCCGTGCCGATCAGCACCACGCGCAACGGCTGTTTCGGCAGCCACAGTTTCGGGTCGAAGATGCGCCGCGCGGTTGGCGCGGTGGCGGCGAAGTCCTCGACGTATTTTGCCTTCGGCCAGCGCTTGCGCATGTCCGCGAGCGCGGCGCGTTCCTTGCCGGCGTCGGCCAATGCGAGACCGGCCAGTCCGCGCGGCGCCAGCATCACCAGCGCCATGCCGAAGGGGCACGGGTGGAAGCCGTATGTAATCGTGAGACCTTCGCCGCCGGCCTTCCATTCGCCGGGCGACATCGCCTCATGGGTGACGAAGAGATCGTGCAGGCGCCCGGGGCCGGACAGGCCGACTTCGTAAGAGGTTTCAAGGACGCTGGCCGATGCGCGCAGCAACCCACGCGCATGATCGAGCGTCAGCGCCTGCAAAAACGCCTTTGGCGTCAGGCCGCACCAGCGGCGGAACAAATGATGCAGGTCGGTGGCGGAGACGCCGGCGGCTTCCGCGATGGTTTCGACCTCGGGCTGGGCGCGCCAATGGCCGCGGATATGTGCGATGGAGCGGCGCACGATGTCGTAATCGGCCGCAGCGGTCGTGAGCGGGGCGGCGCCGGGGAAGCGATCGGAAATGGCGTTTTGCAAGATCGTGTTCATGCCGGAAATCTAGGGCCGCGCCAGGCGCCAAGCCACCCGATTCCTGGCTATTCGAATGTGGTGTGTGTGGTGTGTATGACGCCGCGCTTGGCTTTGCTTAGAGCCAGCCCAAGCTCCTTGGCAAAATTCGCCTTCTCGTCGGGGCCTAAGAAACTCGCGATCGCAAGTTCCTTGCCGCGCGCCACCAGGAACAAACGTTCGATGCCGTATTCCTCGTGCACGTCCTTGCCGAGCCGGGTCCAAAGCGGATTGAGCACCCATTCGCGTGCCCGGCCGTGATGGCTGACCTTGCGCACGGTCAACGCCGATGGCGTGACGGTCACTTCCTCGTAGGCGCCGGCGTGACGGTAGTTGAGCCGGAAGGCCCAATAGAGCAGCAGCACGTCGAGGCCGAAAAATCCGAACACCGGCCAGGCGCCGGCGAGCAGGAACACTATGCCGGAGATGAAGCTGATGAGACCGAAGGCCAGCATCAGAATGAAAAAACCGGTGCGGCCAAGCGAACGGTGCGGCGTGATCACCGCGGAAAAGATCGTGGGTTCGAGATCGTTACCGTTGTCGGCGATCATGGTGCTCACTATACCAAAATAATGGCGAAAAAATCGGCCCAAAAATCCGTCAAGAAGGCAATCAAGAAAGCCCGAAAGGGCAAAGCCGCGAAGGTGAAGCCGGCGCTCAAGCGCGTGAAAGCCGACCTGAAGGCCGCGGCCGGCGCTTTGCCGCACATGACCAATGCGCAGATCGAGGAGGCGTTCCGCCGCTTCAAGGCCGCCAGTCCCGAGCCCAAGACCGAATTGCAATACATCAATCCATTCACGCTGCTGGTTGCGGTGGTGCTGTCGGCGCAGGCGACCGACGCCGGCGTCAACAAGGCGACACCCGCTTTGTTCGCGCTTGCCGACACGCCGGAAAAGATGGCCGCGCTCGGCGAGGATCGCGTGCGGGACCTGATCCAGACCATCGGGCTTTATCGCAACAAGGCGAAAAATGTCGTGGCGCTGTCGGAAAAACTCGTCGCCGAACACGGCGGCCAGGTGCCGCATTCGCGCGAGACGCTGGAGGAATTGCCCGGCGTCGGCCGCAAGACCGCCAACGTCGTGCTCAACGTCGCTTTCGGCGAACCGACCATCGCCGTCGATACGCACATTTTCCGCGTCGGCAACCGCACCGGCATGGCGACCGGCAAGGATCCCTTCGAGGTCGAGCAGAAGCTGGAACAGGTGGTGCCGGCGGCCTACAAGAGCCACGCGCATCACTGGCTTATCCTGCACGGACGCTACACCTGCGTCGCGCGCAAACCGCTGTGCGAAAAATGCATCATCGCCGATCTGTGCCAGTGGCCGGGCAAGACGGTGCTCTAAAGCGCCTTCGTGATCGCGCGAGCGGACATTTGCTTGTGGATATGCACCATGAAGGCCATGGCGAAAATCGGCGTCGCCAGATTGAGCACCGGGATCGACACGAAGACCGCGATCACCAAACCGGCAACAAAGATATAAATCGAATTGGACTTGCGCATCGCCTTGGCTTCGACCGGCGGGCGAAAACGCATGGCGGCGAGTTCGAAATATTCCCGGCTGAGCAGATAGGCATTGGCCAGAAATAGAATAATCACGCCGATGCCGGCGAACAATACGAAGGGCAGCGCGCAGAGATAGACCACCAGCGCCAGCAGCGCGATCACGATGCCTTCATAGAGCGCGCGGAACAGCGGCAGCCCGTGCCCCACTGGATCGGCTGGGTAATGCGTCCGCTCGACGACCTCGGCCACCTCGTCGACAAAAAAGCTGCCGACGAAAGCGGTCACCGCCGGCATCAGGAACAATGCGCCGGTGACGATGCCCAGTGTCACCACGATCGACAATATCCAGGCCAGCGCCGACCAGGCCGCGTGCGGCGCAAAGCCCGCCGACTGCTCGGCCCAGGTCGCGCCGTGGGCGGCGAGGGCGGCGAGAAAGCGCTGCATGATGATGACGATGATGACGATCAACAGCAGCGCCAGGCCCACGGCCTTGAGCAGCACGCGGCGCAGCGGCTGGGTGAACATTTGCGAGAGGGCAAGCACGGCCGCGTCGATCATGCGGCAGACGTAATGCCGGGCGCGGCCCCGGGCAAGGCCGATTACGCCACCGGCGCCAGCGACACCGTCAGGCCGGGTTCGGCGGCCGGCACGTCGGCCCAGGCCATGGCCTTGTAGTTGAAGCCCTTCACGACGGTCGGCTTGACCACCTCGAAATAAGGCGAGATGTCGAAATCGCGCGGCGCGTAGAGCGACGAATGGCGGATTTCCAGGATTTCCCGGCGCTCGGCCTGGCTCTCGCTGCGGGTCACTTTCGGCAGAATCGGATAGCGCACATTCTCGAAGGCCTGGGCGATCAGCGCCGAGCAGATGATGCGGGTCGGGTGGCCCGAGCCGAGCGCGATCATGCGCCGGCGCCAGCGCCGCGGAACAGGCAGCGGCAGCAGATAGCGCAACAGGTCGATGATGTTCTTGAGATCGTAGTCGAAGCCGATGCGCTCGGTGGCGTAGGCGCAGACGCGGGCGCGGTCGTCTTCGGAAAGCCCAATCGGCCGGCAGATGCGCGAATGCACGCGGCCGTATTTCGACAGCGGCGAGGCCACGACGCCCTGGCCGATATTGGCTTCCACCAGCACCAGCGCTTCGCCGCTTTCGGTGACGCGGTCGCCGATCGGACCGACATAGAGCGCCGCATGCGACCAGGTCGACTGCGTGAGATATTTGATGACGCCGGAAATGTTGTTGTTGCCTTCGACCAGCAGCACGTCGCCGGGCCGCAGGTTCGCGTGCAACGCTTCGGAGTCGCCCGGCGTCGCGGTGTCGTAGCCCTTCTCGGGCTTTTCCAGATAACGGGCGAGTAGCCGCCCGACCCCGCCTGCCATCCAGCTCATCACACGGCCCCGGCGTCATTCTTGACGCCTCAATTGACGCGAGCGTTTCCCCTAATGCCGGTCAATTTAACGAAGACTCGTTGCAATTTGGTTCACCGGCGGCGCACCGGGGTTAACAGGCATTAGCCATGATATTTGCGGCACCGTGCGGTTTGAGGCACTCTATGCGGTGCCGCAGCAATCATTCGGATACCATGTCGCAAATTTCCCGGCCGAAGGCGTTGATCGCGTGGTCGAGCGGCAAGGACAGCGCCTGGGCGCTGCACGAGGCGCGCCGCTCCGGCGAATACGACATCGTCGGCGCCCTCACCACCGTGACCGACACCTTTGCCCGCGTCAGCATGCATGGCGTGCGCGAGGAGCTGCTGATGGCGCAACTCGACGCCGCCGGACTGCCTGCGGTGACCGTGCGCATTCCCTATCCGTGTCCGAACGAAATCTACGAGCGGAAGATGGCGCCGGCGATGCACGACGCGAAGGCGCGGGGCATCACGCATATCGTCTTCGGCGACCTGTTCCTGGCGGACTTGCGTGCCTGGCGCGAGGCGCAGCTTGCCAAAATCGGGATGACGGCAGTGTTTCCGCTATGGATGCGGCCGACGGCGGCGCTGGCGCGCGAGATGATCGACGGCGGCGTCGCGGCGCATCTGGCCGTGGTCGATTTGAAGAAATTGCCGGCGCCTTTCGCCGGCCGCCGGTTCGATGGCGCGTTGCTGGATGAACTGCCCGCCGGAATCGATCCGTGCGGCGAGAACGGCGAATTCCATTCCTTTGTGTCGGCAGGTCCGATGCTGTCGTACAAAATTCCGGTCAGGGCCGGCGAGACGGTCGAGCGCGACGGCTTTGCCTTTGCGGACTTGTTGCCGGCCTAATGATGCCCGCCTTCGCGGGCATGACAGCGGGGACCTATCCGCGCAGCACGCCGCCGGTCTTTTTCGTGACTTCGGCGACGATGCGCTGGCCGAGAGCGTCGATCTCGGCGTCGGTCATGGTCTTGTCGCGCGGCTGGATCGTGACCGCGATGGCGATCGACTTCTTGTCGGCGCCGATGCCGGCGCCCTCATAGACGTCGAACACGCCGACATTGACGATCAGCTTCTTGTCGACGGCTTGCGCCGCGCGCAGCACGTCGGCGGCTTTCACCGTCTTGTCCACCACGAAGGCGAAGTCGCGCTCGACCGGCTGGAACGGCGACAGCTCCAGCAGCGGCTTGGCGCGCGTCGCCTTGGCTTTTTGCGCCGGGATGTTTTCCAGGATCAATTCGAAGGCGACCAGCGGGCCTTCCGACTTAAGCGCGGCGAGGGCGCGCGGGTGCAATTCGCCGAAATATCCGAGCACGTTCTGCGGCCCGATCTGGATGGCCCCCGAGCGCCCCGGATGAAACCACGCCGGTCCGCCCGGCACGACTTGCAGCGCCTGCATCGGCGCTCCGGCGGCGGCCAGCGCCGCGAAGGCGTCGGCCTTGGCGTCGAATACGTCGACTTGTTCGGCTTTGCTCGACCAATGTCGGCCGATGCCGGCGCCTTTCGCCAATGCGCGGCGCAAGCCGGCGGCGGCGGTGAACTGATCCTCGGGCTTGTCGCCCTTGAAAATTTGCCCGACCTCGAACAGCGCCACGTCGGCAAAGCCGCGGTCGGCGTTGCGCTGCGCCGCCATGACGAGACCCGGAATGAGGCTCGGCCGCATGTCGGACAGCTCCGCCGCGATCGGATTGGCCAGAGCGAGTTCAGCTTTGCCGCCGCCGAACAATTCGGCCTCGCGCCTGGAGACAAAAGACCACGTGACGGCTTCGGTCAGTCCGCGCGCGGCGAGCGCCCGCTTGGCCTTGCGGGTGCGGTTCTGGATCGGCGTCAGCACGGGCTTGCGCGCGTCGGGTCCGCGCGGGAACGGCGTCGACGGCACCTGATCGACACCGGCGATGCGCACCAGTTCCTCGACGATGTCGGCGCGTCCGTGCACGTCCGGCCGCCACGACGGCACCGCGACCTTGACGCGGTCGTTCTGGCCGGCGGCGAAGAAGCCGAGCTTCTCCAGCGTACGGCGCACCGCGGGCAAAGCGAGCTTCAGCCCGGCCAGCCGCGGCAATTCGGTCAGCGGGAAATCGATGACCGTTTCCTTCGCCGCCGGGTCGCCGGCGACCACGATTTCGGACGGCTCGCCGCCGCACAGGTCGAGCACCATCTGCGTCGCCAGTTCGAGGCCCGGCAGCATGAAGTTCGGATCGACGCCGCGTTCGAAGCGGTAGCGCGCGTCGGAATTGATGCCGAGCTTGCGGCCGGTCTGCGCGATGTTGACCTCGTCCCACAGCGCCGATTCGATCAGCACGTCGGTGGTGTCCGCGTCGCAGCCCGATTCCTCGCCGCCCATGATGCCGGCGAGCGATTCCACGCCCTTGTCGTCGGCGATGACGCAGATCGCGGCATCGAGTTCGTAAGTCTTGCCGTCGAGCGCCAGCAGCGTCTCGCCGTTATTGGCGCGGCGCACCGTGAGATTGCCGTGCACTTTCGCCGCGTCGAACACGTGCAGCGGACGGCCGCGGTCGAAGGTGATGAAGTTGGTGATGTCGACCAGCGCGTTGATCGGGCGCAGGCCGATCGCCGTAAGACGCTTTTGCAGCCATTCCGGCGACGGGCCGTTCTTGACGCCACGCACGAGACGTAGGCCGAAAGCCGGGCACAGCGGATGGGTCTTGCCGAAATCGAGCGTGACTTTCACCGGGCAGGGGAACGTGCCCTTCACGGGCTTCGGCGCCTTGTCGATGAAGTCGCCGATCAGCGTCGCGCCGAGGTCGCGCGCGATGCCGTTGACGCCGGTGCAGTCCGGCCGGTTCGGCGTGAGATTGATCTCGATCACCGGATCGCTGACGCCGGCCCATTCGACATAGGATTTGCCGACCGGGGCGTCGGCCGGCAATTCGATGATGCCGTCGTGGTCGTCGGACAGTTGCAGTTCGGCGGCCGAGCACAGCATGCCGCGGCTTTCGACGCCGCGAATGGTGCCGGTGGTCAGCGTGATGTTCTTGCCGGGAATGAAGGTGCCCGGCGGCGAAAACACGCCCTTGATGCCGGCGCGCGCATTGGGCGCGCCGCACACGACCTGGATCGGCTTGCCGTCGCCTAAGTCGACCATGCAGACCTTGAGGCGGTCGGCGTTGGGATGCTTTTCGGCCGAGATTACGTTGGCGATGACGAAAGGCTTGAGCAGCGCCGCCTTGTCCTCGACGCGCTCGACCTCGAGCCCGATCATGGTGAGCTTGTCGACGATCGCGGCCAGCGGCTCGTCGGTGGTCAGATGTTCTTTCAGCCAGGGCAGGGTGAATTTCATTCTAACTCTCCCCTTGCGCTGACTCGTTCCCTCCCCCCTTGAGGGGGAGGGTTAGGGAGGGGGGTAGCCTTGCTTGCAGCGTCGAGGATCGTTTCCAACACGGCGTTGCGATTTTTCAGAACGTCGGAATTCCAGAAGCGAAGGACTCGATAGCCCTTGGACTTAAGCCAGCGATCGCGCACCTCATCCTTCTTCGACTCGGTGTGTTGCCCGCCATCGAGTTCAATGATCAGCCGAAGGTCGAGACAGACGAAATCGACGATGTATCGTCCAATCGGCGTTTGCCGGCGAAAGCTGAGGCCATCAAGCCGATGAGCGCGAAGCGCGTACCATAGGCGCGATTCCGCGTCGGTCATTGTCCGCCGTAAATTTTTCGCTCGACTTCGATGAAGTGGGGAAACGTCGCGGTGCGCTGGCTTTTCGGTACCCCCCTCCCGGACCGCTTCGCGGTCCGACCTCCCCCTCAAGGGGGGAGGTGAAGAGCGCCCGGTGACGGTCATGACGACAATCCCCCCGCCAGCGTCGGGAAATCGAGCGGCCTGAATCCGTAATGGCTGAGCCAGCGCACGTCGGCTTCGAAGAAGGCGCGCAGATCGGCCATGCCGTATTTCAGCATGGCGATGCGGTCGATCCCCATGCCCCAGGCGAAGCCCTGGTACTCGTCGGGATCGAGTCCGCAATTGCGCAATACATTCGGGTGCACCATGCCGCAGCCGAGAATCTCCAGCCAATCCTCGCCTTCGCCGAAACGGATTTCGCCCTTGTCGCGCCTGCACTGAATGTCGACTTCCATCGACGGCTCGGTGAAGGGAAAGAACGACGGCCGGAAGCGCATCTTGACCTGATCGACCTCGAAGAAGGCCTTGCAGAATTCTTCCAGGATCCATTTCAGGTGGCCGAGATGCGAGGTCTTGTCGATCACAAGGCCTTCGACCTGGTGGAACATCGGCGTGTGCGTCTGGTCGCTGTCGCTGCGATAGGTGCGGCCCGGAATGATGACGCGGATCGGCGGCTTTTGGGTCAACATCGTGCGCACCTGCACCGGCGAGGTGTGCGTGCGCAGCAGGAGCCGCGAACCGTCGGACTTTTGGGGAAAATAAAACGTGTCGTGCATTTCCCGCGCCGGATGGCCTTCCGGGAAATTCAGCTTGGTGAAGTTGTAGTCGTCGGTCTCGATATCGGGACCTTCCGCCACCGCGAAACCCATATCGGCGAAGATCGCGGTGAGTTCGTCGATTACCTGCGTGATCGGATGCACGCGGCCGGCCTCGGCCGGCGCCTCGCGAACGGGGAGCGTGACGTCGACGGTCTCGCTGGCGAGACGCGCGTCGAGCGCGGCCGCGCCGAGCGCGTCCTTGGCGTTGGCGATCGCGGCAGTGACGCGTTCCTTCAGGCCGTTGATCGCGGGGCCCTGCACCTTGCGCTCGTCCGGCGTCATCGCACCGAGCGTCTTGAGCAAAGCCGACACCGAGCCGCTTTTGCCGAGCGCCGCCACGCGCACCGCTTCCAGCGCCGCTTCGTCCCTGGCGGACGTGACGGCGGCCAGCAGCTCGTTTTCAAGTTGCGCTATGTCGGACATCGCTCACCACCTGTCATGCGCGGGCATAACCCGCGCATCCCGATTAGGTTGGCATCATGACGCCGAAAGTTACGCCGGCAACGCGGCTTTGGCCTTTTCCACGATCGCCTGGAACGCGCCCGGCTCGTGAATGGCAAGATCCGACAGCACCTTGCGGTCGATGGTGAGGCCAGACTTGGCCAGCCCGTCGATGAACTTCGAGTAGTTGAGACCGAAGGGCCGCACCGCGGCGTTCAGGCGCTGGATCCACAGCGCGCGGAAAGTGCGCTTGCGCCGCTTGCGGTCGCGGAAGGCGTATTGGTTGGCCTTCTCGACCGCCTGCTTGGCGACGCGAATCGTGTTCTTGCGGCGGCCATAATAACCCTTGGCGGCCTTGTAGACTTTCTTGTGCTTGGCGTGAGCGGTGACGCCACGTTTGACGCGGGACATGGATGGACTCCTTGCGGATGTTTAAGCGAAATCGAGCACGGGGTGCGAATGAAAGACGGTGACGACGAAAACCGGATCAGCCGTTGGGCATCCAGTATTTCTTGACGTTGTCGCCGTCGGTCTTGAACAGCACGCTGGTGCCGCGATGGTCGCGGATCTGCTTGGTGGTCCGCTTGATCATGCCGTGGCGTTTGCCGGCCTGTTGGTATTTCACTTTGCCGGAGGCGGTGATCTTGAAGCGCTTTTTGGCGCCCGACTTGGTCTTCAGCTTGGGCATTTTGCTCTCCTCATCGGCGCAGGTTGGAGCGTAAGCCCCATCTGGCCTGGATCGGCCCACAGGGCGTAAAGCCCGGAGCCTTGCTCGGTATTGAGCTGTTTTCACCGCCACGGCAGCCCTGACTGGCCGGGCGGTGAAGGGCGGCGTTATGGCAGAGGAGCCGGGGCCTTGCAACCGAGATTGGGCCGCCGGGGCCGTCAACGGGGGCCAAATAGCGCGAAATGGCGTTAATTTGGCCCGGTCAGGCCGGGCGCCGGAGGAATCCCCGAATGCAAAGCGCCGCCCGCGGGACGCGAGCGGCGCATGACATGCCTTCGGTTCGGCGCTAGCGCGGCGCCAGCAGCATGACCATCTGCCGGCCTTCGAAGCGCGGTTCCGATTCGACTTTGGAAAACGACGACGTGTCTTCCTTGACGCGGTTGAGCAGTTTGACGCCGAGTTCCTGGTGCGCCATTTCGCGGCCGCGGAAGCGCAAGGTGATCTTGACCTTGTCGCCTTCCTCGAAGAAGCGCTGCATCGAGCGCATCTTCACGTCGTAATCGTGGTCGTCGATCATCGGCCGGAGCTTGATCTCCTTGATCTCGACGACTTTCTGTTTCTTGCGGGCTTCGGCGGCTTTTTTCTGCGCCTGGAATTTGTACTTGCCGAAATCCAGAATCTTGCAGACCGGCGGATTCGTATTGGGAGAGATCTCCACCAAATCGAGCCCGGCCGCTTCCGCGAGACCTAAGGCGATCTGGAAATCGACGACACCCTTGTTGTCGCCGGCGGCATCGATCAGCTGAACTTCTTTGGAGCGGATCTCCTCGTTGATGCGCGGGCCGTCCTTTTGGGCGGGCTGCGCGGACTTCATCGGACGACGAATGGCTAGTGTCTCCTCAAGTTGTTGGAACGGGTATCAGTCTATCAGGAAGATCGGCGTTGCGGAAAGATTGGTAGAAACGATCGATAAGTCAACGCGGTTCCAGGCCAATTGTCGATAGATAGGCCTTAATCGGCGGCCAAACCATTCAAATTTCACCTATTTCGTCCGGACTTAAGGCACCAGCGCCGGGGCGCTCACGTGCCTGGCGATCTCGCCATAAAGCCGCAGCGTCTGGGCCGCGACCGCGCCGGCGTTGAAATGATCGAGCACCCAGTCGCGCCCGCGCAGGCCGATGGCGTTGCGTGCGGGTTCCTCAAGCGAAAACAGCCGCAGAATGGCGGCCGCCAGCGCGGCATCGTCGCCTGCGGCAAAACGCAGGCCGGTGGCGCGGTTCTCGGGTACCGCGGGCGCGCCGAGCACCACGTCGGGACCGGCGGCGAGATCCGACACGATCACCGGCCGCGCCATGGCTTGGGCTTCCACGATCGCCCGCTGCACGCCCTCCGGCTGCACCGCCGCCGACACCACGACGCAGGCCGCGGCATAGGCCGCCGGCATGTCGTTGACCGGCGCCATGCGGATGACATCCATGGTGCCGGTCGCCAGCACCAGATCCCAAAGCTCGCCGGTGTAATGCGTGCGGCCACGGTCCTCGCCGATGAAGACGCAGAGAAAATTCTTCAACCCCATGTCCTTGAGCCGCCGGATCGCGCGCACCGCCACATGATGTCCCTTGCGGCGCAGGATCCGGCCGGTGATCAGGATCACCTTGGTGTCGCGCGACACGCCCCAGGCGCGGCGTATTGCGGCGATGCGCTCGCCGGCGACGGCGCGCGGGTCGAAACGTTCGAAGTCGACGCTGCAAGGAACGACGGCGATGCGTTCCCACGGCGTGCCGTAGCGGTCGTTGATCAATTGCGCGATCTCGTCGCTCACCGCGATCACCTTGGCGCCGCGGGCCATGACGCCGTTGTACATGTGCTTGAGAAAGTTCTGCTCGCGAAATCCCTTGTACCAACTGGTCACGAAAGGCACGCCGGAAAGCCGCGCGGCGAAATAGGCGCTCCAGGCGCCGGCGCGGCCGAAGGCGTGGATGGCGTGGCATTGCCGCTCGCGCGCGACCCTGTTCAGGATGCCGGCGTTGCGCAACATGACGATCGGATTGTTGGTGCCGACATCGAGCGGCATGAATTCGCCGCCGGCCGCGGTGACGTCGGCGGCCAGCCGTCCTGCGCGCGAGGCCACGATGGCATGGTGTCCGGCCTGGCCGAGGATGCGCACCAATTCCAGCGCGCCGGCGTCGGCGGCGCCGCCGTCGAGCGTCGGCACCACGATCAGTACGGTGATCGGATCGTGCGCGGCTTCGACCGCCGCCGCGGCGTGGCCGTTCGACTGAGACTTGCGATAGGCATCGCGGGCACTCACGGCAGGACGATTCTTTACCGCTGGGGATGGGGACGCAGGGAAACTCGACATAGCGTCACGACCTCGAAACAAATCTGCTAGGCATCGCGCGCGGGCAGCGAGGTATAGACGCCCCGAATGGCTTCGGCAACGCTTTGCGGCGAAAAGGCAAACTCGGCGTATTGGCGGGCGCGGGCGCCCAGCGCTTCATAAGATGTGACATCGAGCGTTACCGCGGCGGTTATGGCGCGCGGCAGTTCGCCGACATTGCCCG
>DASWPX010000030.1:0-19111 GCA_036398395.1 Pseudolabrys sp.
CTATAAAGATAGCGTGCAGCGGCCCGTCAATCCTGTCATTATTCTTCGCGGGCGATAACGTAGTAAGATACCATCGAAGGCGCGAAGCCGAAGTTCGCACATGCCCGTCATCGTCAGTTTGGTAGAGTAGCCCTATGGCCAGACCCGCAGTCATTCTCGTTGGCGCCGACAAGGGCGGCGTGGGTAAAACCACCGTCGCCCGCACCTTGCTGGATTATTTTGGCGCTCATAATACGCCGACGCGCGCCTTCGACACCGAGGCGCCGCGCGGCACGCTCAAGCGCTTCCATCCCGCGATCACCGAAATCGTCGACGTGACCGAGGTGCCCGACCAGATGAAGATCTTCGACACGCTTGGCAGCGCGCAGGCCAAGGTGACGGTGATCGACGTGCGCGCCGGTCTGCTGTCGCCGACGCTGCAGGCGCTCAACGATATCGGCTTCATCGAATCGGCCAAGAAGGGCCAGATTACTTTCGCGGTGTTTCACATTCTCGGGCCATCCATCGCCTCGCTGCAGGAAATCGCCGAGACTGCGCGCTTCGTCGGCGACGCCAGCTATTTCCTGGTGAAGAACCACATCAACGACACCTCGTTTTTCGAATGGGACCCCGCGACCTACAATTCCTATTTCAAGCAGATCAAGGGCGCCGAGGAGATCACCATCCCCAAGCTCAACGAGATGGCTTGCGAGCAGGTGGAAGTGGCCAGCGTCCCTTATGTCACTTTCGTCGCCAACAAGAACGGCAAGGATGAAGCGGCCAACTATTCGTTCGTGTTGCGCGGCTATGTGCGCCATTGGCTTGGCACGGTCTGGGCCGAGTACGACAAGGTCAAGCTGGTCGACCTCGTCTCGCCGAAAATGGAAAGTAACGTTCGTCAAGTTGCCGGATAGGTCTCGGTGCCGTTCCGGACGCCGCCAGGGCGATCCGGAATCCAGCAACAGGCACCGCGTGTGGTTCTGGATTCCGGTCTGGCGGGCAAAAGGCCCGCGCTCCGGAATCGCCGGTGGACGTAGGCGATGTCGTTCCGCAATTCCGTCACCATCGTTGCATCGCCGCGGCCGCGCGTCGGCAAGACCCTGCTGGCGCGGCTGCTGATCGATTTCTACGGCCATGAAGGCCGCGCCGTGGCCGGCTTCGATCTCAACGCCGGCGAGGGCACGCTGGCGCAATTCCTGCCGGAAAAGGCGGTCGCGGCGGACATCGCCGGCATCCAGGGTCAGATGGCGCTGTTCGACCGGCTGATCGCCGATGACGGCGTCACCAAGATCGTCGACCTCGGCCACGAGGCGTTCGAATCCTTTTTCAAGGTCGCGAGACAAATCGGTTTTGCCGAGGAGGCCCGCCGCCGCGGCATCGCGCCGGCGATTCTGTTCGTGATCACGCCGGACCCCGCCGCGGTCGAGGCGTTCCGCAATCTGCGCAGCCGCTTCGAATTAGTCACGCTGACGCCGGTGCACAACGAATTCCTCGGCACCGCCCAGCACCGCGACAAATTTCTGGTGGCCGGCACCGGCGCGGCGCGCGTGAAAGTGCCGGTGTTGGCGCCCGGCCTGCGCCGTTACATCGACAAGCCGCCGTTCTCGTTCGGCGATTCGCAGCTCGCCAATGCCAAGGGCATCCCGCTCGACGCGCACATCGAATTGCAGCGCTGGCTACGCAAGATTTACACCGAGTTCCGCGAGCTCGACCTGCGCGTTCTTTTGGCTGACCTGCAATCCTCCATTCGCCAGTAACCGGGTTCCAACAAAGCGCAATTGCCTCAAAATCTTATCGTTTGCCTGCGGATAAAAATTACCAAGACCGCCAGAGGGTTAGGAGCCCAGGAACCGGCAAGCGGCTGGCGCGTTAAACGGCGCTGACTTCCCGCTGCGTATTCGCGCCAACGAGGAGGCTATGCCATGTGGCTGCAGTTTTTCACCGTCGTGTTCGCCATCGCTCTTGGCCTGGGTCTGGGCGCCGTCGCTCTGGAATCCAACGAGGAGGCCAGGACATCCCGCAATTTCCGTCATCGTTAGCGTTCGAGGTTCGGTAGCGACCCCCTCTGGCGGCCAGGAAGGCCGCCTATTTTTTTTGCCGCCGCGCCACGCGCGCACGACGGAACTCTGCGATACTCCTGCCGCATGCCACCGCCCCTGATGCTGTCGAGGCGCTTTGCGCCGCTGTTCTGGTGCCAGTTCTTCGCGGCGTTCAACGATAATTTCCTCAAGACCGCGCTGGTCTTTCTCATCTTGTTCCGTTCGGCCGCCGGCGGCGCGGAGGCGCTGGTCACGCTGGCGAGCGCGATATTCATCGCGCCGTATTTCCTCCTGTCGGCGCTCGGCGGCGAACTGGCCGACCGCTACGACAAGGCCAAAGTGGCGCGCTGGCTCAAGTTCGCCGAGATTTTCGTCGCCGGCATCGCGGTGGCGGGCTATGCACGCCAGAACCTGCCGATTCTATTCGTTGCCTTGGCGTGCTTCGGCGTCATCGGTGCGCTGTTCGGACCGATCAAATACGGCATTCTGCCGGACCATTTGCGGCGCGACCAATTGCCGACGGGTAACGCGCTGGTCGAGGGCGCGACGTTTGTCGCGATTCTCCTGGGCACCATCGCCGGAGGCCTGGCCGCGCGGGGCGGCGGTGTAGCGGATTTCTCCACCCTGGTGATGGGTTTCGCGGTCGCGTGCTGGATCGCGACCTTGTGGATTCCGCCGACCGGCGAGGGCGCGCCCAATCTCAAGGTCACGTCGAATATCGCGGCCTCGACCGCGGCGATGATCGGGCATCTGCGCGCCGATCCGCGGTTGTGGTGGGGTGCGATGGTGACGAGTTGGTTCTGGCTGGTCGGCATCGTCGTGCTGTCGCTGCTGCCGCCGCTGATCAAGACGCTGATCGGCGGCAACGAGGACACGGTCACCGCCTATCTCGCGTTGTTCTCGATCGCGGTCGGCGTGGGCTCGGGCCTTGCCGCGGCAATCGCGCGCGGCCGTATCGTGCTCAAGACGACGCTTGCGGGCGCCGTGCTGCTCGGCCTGTTCGCGCTCGATCTGGGCTTTGCGACATTCGGCGTTGCGCCCGCGCTGACGCCGCAAAGCCCAGGCGCGGTGTTTTCCTCCGTGCTTGGAATTCGCACCGCCGTCGATCTCGCCGGCCTGGCGATTTCCGGCGGTCTGTTCATCGTGCCGGCATTCGCGGCGGTGCAGGCCTGGTCGCCGGCCGCTTACCGCGCGCGCACCGTGGCGGCGGTCAACGTGCTCAACGCCGCCTTCATGACGGGCGCGACCGTGCTGGTGGCGATCATGCAGAAATTCGGCGTCACCGTGCCGAAGCTGTTCCTGCTGGTCGGCGCGACGACGCTGATCGCTGCCGTCATTATTCGCCGGACGATGCCGAAGAATACCTGAATGTCGTCCCCGCGGAGGCGGGGACCCAGTAAACGGAAACGCCTCTTGTCAAAATTCAGATTGGGGTTACTGGATGCCCGCTTTCGCGGGCATGACAGTGCGTGTCATTTCCGCATCGCCAGCACGCGGTCGACCATCTCGCCGGCGACGCCAAGGTAGTTGGCGGGATCGACCATCTTCTCGAGTTCGGCGCGCGTGGCGTGCTTGCCGATTTCCTTGTCCTCGACGAGCAGATCGATCAGCGGCCGGCCGGTTTTCACCACCAGACGGCACACGTCGTAAACTAGATCGTGCGCCTTGTTGCGGCCGAGCGTCGGTCCCAATCCCATCATGACCGCTTCCGACATGATCAGGCCCTTGGTGATGCCGAGATTCTCGCCCATCTTCTTTTCGTTGACCTGCAGCCCGCTCACCATGAAGCGCGTCTGCGCCAGCGCGCCGGCGGCCAGCATGAAAATCTCCGGCAGCGCGATCCATTCGATTTCCCATGGGCCCGTGGCGCGCTCGTGGTCCTCGATCTGCGCTTCCAAGAGCGCGGCCACGAGTTGGCGCACCATCGCGGTCTGCGCCGTGATGTAGACCGACGAAATCGGGTTGCGTTTCTGCGGCATGGTTGAGGACGAGCCGCGCCCCTCGTGGAAGGGCTCGTAGACCTCTTCCACTTCCGTCTGCATCAGCAGTTTCACGTCGAAAGCGATCTTGCCGCAGGAGCCCGTGACCAGCCCAAGGAAACAGCCGACCTCGGCGATGCAGTCGCGCACGGTGTGCCAGGAGATCGCCGGCTGGCCGAGCTTGAGCTCCTTGCACAGCTCCACCTGGCATTTCAGCCCGTCCTTGCCGAGCGACGACAGGGTGCCGGCGGCACCGCCGAATTCGCCGACCAGCAGGCGGGGTTTCAGCTCCTTGAGCCGCTGCTTGTGGCGTTCGAAAGCGGCCAGCATCGTCGCCATCTTGTAGCCGAAAGTGATCGGCACCGCCTGTTGCAGGTTGCTGCGCCCCGCCATCGGCGTGTCGCGGTATTTTTTCGCCAATACCGCGAGCGCGTCGGCGATGCCGTCGATTTCTTTCTCCAGAATATCCAGCGCCTCGCGAATCTGCATCACGGTGGCGGTGTCGGTGATGTCCTGCGTGGTCGCGCCCCAATGCGACCATTCGCCCAAGCCGTCCTTGCACAGCTTCACAAGCTGCTGCACGACCGGCAGCACCGGATAGCCGATGCGCTCGGTCGCTTCCTTCAGCTTGGCCATGTCGATCTTGCCGGCCTGGCAATGCTTGACGATCTCGTCGCAAGCCCCCTGCGGGATGATCTTGAGCCGGGCTTGAGCGCGGGCCAACGCCGCCTCAAAGTCGAGATATTTCTGCACGCGGTTTTCGTCGGACCAGACGGTCCGCATCGCGGCCGTGGTGAAAATATCGCGGAACACAGCGGAATCGAGAATTGTAGAGGGCATTCGGATCTCCCCGGGGCTCACGTGAGCAAGGCTGTGCTAACCTAAGCAGGCCACCATCACAACTCGGGCTTGCCGGAGTTGTGCAGGTTTTAAAGGCCCAAGTCGGATAAACCCGACTTGGGATGACAAGGGAGGTGCCTCATTAACGTCAATGCCAAGCCGCGCAGCTTCACGTTGGAGCCGGTGCATCCGAAGCCGGAGGAGGCGCACATCATGCCTTACGCGCCGGCCGTGCATATCGTCGGCGCCTGCGACCTGATGTTCCTGTCGGGCGCGACGCCGTCGCCGCGTACCACAAACACCCGCACGTCGACGCCGAGCACGTGCACCCCCATTCGATCGAAGAGCAGACCGACCGCGCCATGGCGGCGATCGAGTCGATCCTCGATCACACCGGCGCGACCTGGCGCGACGTGGTCAAGGTGACGAAATATCTCACCGACTTCCGCGAGGCCGACGCCATGCACAAGACCATGGCGAAATATTTCGGCGACTGGCGGCCGGCCAGCACGACGGTGTGCATCAATTCGCTGTCGTCGCCCGGCGCGCGCATCGAGCTCGACATGATCGTGGCGCTGCCGAAGAAGGCTTCATGACTCTACTTCCGCTCCACCTCGCCCGCATCGTCGCCGCCAAATACCCGCGATTTTCAGACGCCGAGATGGCGCGCCACCGCGGCGCGGTGGAAGCGCTGATGGCCGGGGCGCAGTGCGATCATCTTATTTTCTGCGGCGCCAACCGCGTCGGCTCCATCGTGCAATATCTGACGCGCTGGCCGGTGACCGCCGAGGCGGTCGGCGTCTTCACGCCGGGTCAGCGCGACGCGCTGTTCGTACAATGGGTCAACCATCAGCCGCAGGCGGCCTTGCTCGCGGACCAGGCCGATGTCGCCTGGGGCGGCGAGTCTTCCGTCGCTTCGGCGCTCGATGTGCTGGCCAAGCGTGGCGCGCGCTCGGGCCGGGTCGCCACCATCGGGCCTCTTTCCGCCGACCAGCACGCCGCCATCACGGCCAAATTCGGCGCGCCGAAAAGTCTCAACCGGCCTTACATCCGGCTGCGTCAGGTGAAGTCCGAGGAGGAAATCGATTGGCTGCGCATCGGCGCGCATTTCACCGATCTCGGCATGGAGGGCCTGCGCGACGGACTGCAGGCGGGACTGAACGAACGCGAACGACGAGCTGGTCGAGCGCGCTTATGTCAGGCACGGCGCGGTCAATTTCATCCACTACATCGGCGTCACGCCGATGGCTGCGCCCGATCTCGGCGTGCCGCGCCAGTTTCCCTCGACGCGCCGGGTACAGAAGGGCGACGTCGTCGTCGCCGAGATCACCGCTACCTTTTGGGATTATCCGGGCCAGGTGCTGCGCTCGTTTGCGCTGGGCGAGGAGCCGACACAGCTTTATCGCGATCTGCATGCCGCGGCCGACGCGGCCTTCGATGCCATCGTCGGTGTACTCAAAGCCGGCGCCACGCCGGCGCAGGTGATCGAAGCCTCGGGCGTCATCGAACAGGCCGGCTTCACCATTATCGACGATCTGCTGCACGGTTATGGCGGCGGCTATCTGCCGCCGGTGCTCGGCTGCAAGAGCCGGCCGTCAGGTCGGGTGCCGCAGGAGCCGTTCCGGACCGGGCAGGTCGTGGTGGTGCAGCCGAACGTCGTGACGCCCGACCGCAAGGCCGGCGTGCAGATCGGCGAGATGATGGTGATCCGGGAAAGTGGCGTCGAGCGGCTGCACGCGATACCGCGGGGGTTTTTGCAGCTCTAATCCGCCTCATCCTGAGGAGCGCCCAAAGGGCGCGTCTCGAAGGATGAGCGGCCCCATGGTTCGAGACGCCGCGCTATGCGCGGCTCCTCACCATGAGGCCGAGTTGACGCTTTACCCCAACTGCTCCTTCATCCAATCGGCGCTCTGCGAACGCCACCGGTAGGCGCGGTTGTTTGCGATGTGGTTGCCGTCTTCGATCATCATCAGTTCGACCGGGCCCTTGACCTCGCGCGCCAGCCGTTCGGCGTCGCTCGCCGGAACGATGCGGTCGAGCCGGCCGTTCACGATATAAATCGGACAGGTAATGTTGCCCGCCACGCCGACCAGCGACAGCGTGGCGGCGTTCTTGCGCGCTTCTTCTTGCGTCTTGCAGTGGCTGCGGACGCGGAACGCCTCACGCGTCAATTCCGGCAAGCCGTCCCAGGCCGCTCCCCAGTCGAACGGGCCGCCGAGCGCGATGCAGGCCTTGATGCGCTTGTCGAAAGCCGCCGCGCGCGGCGCGTAGTAACCGCCGAGGCTGACGCCCCACATGCCAATGCGGTTGGTGTCGAGGTCGCTGCGCGTCATGATGTAATCGATCGCCGCCTTGACCGGGACTTCGTAATCGCCGCGGATCGGGAAGTCGTATTGCGCCTCGCCTTGGCCCGGACCTTCGAACACCAAAATCGCCACGCCGCGCGCGAGAAACGGCGCTTCGTAAGCCTCGGTCTCTTCCTTGGTCGAGTCGAGCCCGACCGCCATCACCATCACCGGCGGTTTGGCGACACCCATGGGCTTTCGCAAGATTCCGGCCAGCGTTTTGCCTTGGTAAGGAATTTCGACGCGCTCGCCCGGCGGGCTGAGATAGGGCAAGGCCGCCTGGCGGCATTCGATCTGCTTCTTGTGTGCGGCCTTCATCTGCGCCTGGTCGTGCACGAACAGGAACGAGCCGAAGTGATAATAGACCGCGGCGCGCTGCAGGCATTCGCCGGCGGTGAGAAAATGCTTCTTGGCCAGCGCCTCGCGGCCAATCGCTTCGTGATGCGCGGCACGCTTCGACCAGGCGCTGCACCAGTCGTCGTAGGACGACATCGACGCCGTGACTTCCTCGAAATCGGTGAGCACGACGCCATTGGCGACGAAGCGCGCGCCCCAATGCGCGATGGCGGCCTTCAGCAGGGGATCGGATGACATGAAAATTCCTTGGACGGATTTGTAAGATTAGTTCGTTTTGTCTTCGCGGCGATACCACGGCATGAAGCGCCGGGTCGCCCCGTTGACCAGCAACTCGAAGCCGACGCCGAATGCGGCGAGCAGCAGCACGCCGACGAAGGCTTCGTTGTGGTGATAGGTGCGCGAGTTCAGCAGGATGTAATAGCCGAGCCCGCCGATCGAGAGGAAGAACTCCGCCACCACCGCGCCGACCAGCGCGCGCCCGGCGGCGAGCCGGATGCCGGCGAGCAGATAAGGCATCGACGCCGGCAGCACGAGGCCGAACAGCACGGTCAGCCTGCTGGCGCGGAACGATCGGGCGACTTCGAGGTACTCGCGCGGCACCGAGCGGGCGCCGTCGGCGACGTTCATGATGATGGAGAAGATCGCTGCGAAGATGATGGTCGCGATCCGCGTGTTGGACGAATAGCCGAACCACAGCGAGAACAGCGGCAGCACCACGATCATGGGAATGGCGTTGAAGCCGTTGATGTAGTGCCTGATGGCGCGGTCGAAATTATCGCTGCGGCCCATCAGCACGCCGATGACGGTGCCGAAAACCAATGTAATGCCGAGACCCTGGGCGACCGCCGCCAAGGTTGCGCCGGTGGCCTTGAGGAAGGTCGGATCGGCGATCACGCGCGGGAACGCCAGCAGCACCGAGCTTGGTTTGGCGACATAGGCCGGCGCCAGGGCGCGGACGATGAATTCCCATGCCAGCAGGATGACGACGCCGGCGACCAGGCGCGGCAAATAGGTTTCGTACAGCCGGTTGTCGTGCGGCTTGGATTTCGGAGCCGGTTTGGGTGCGGCGGCGAGGGGCGCGGCGACGCCGATGCTCTGCTCGCTCATCGGCTACTGCCTCCAGCGCGCGAAATGCTGCTCGATCTTCAAGCCGAGCCGCATCAGCCCGACGCCGATGAGACCGATGATGAGGATCGAGGCGAACACGCCGGCGGTGTCGAAGTTCTGCGAAGCGCTCATGATCAACTGGCCGAGGCCGGTCGACGACAGGAAGAATTCCGCCGCGATCATGCCGACCAGCGCGCGGCCGATCGCCTGGCGCACGCCGGTCATGGCGTAGGGCAGCGTGTAGGGCAGCATGACCTCGCGCCACAGCGCCCATTCGCCGGAGCGGTAGGACTTCGCCACCTCGATTAGCTCCGGCTTGATGCTGCGGGCGCCTTCGACGGTGTTGTAGAGCACTGGGAACACCGCGAACAGAAACACCACCAGCACTTTCGGCGCGAAGCCGAAGCCCATCAGCGACAGGATGAAGGGGATGAGCGCCACCATCGGCGTCGCGTAGAGCGTCATGATGTAAGGCTCAAGCCCGACGCGCAGCACGCGCGCCCGCGCCAGCAGCATGCCGAGCGGCATGCCGATCGCCAGCGCGAGGACGAAGCCGGTCGAGAACAGCACGCCGGAATCGAGCAGCTGGCCGAGGAATTCCCGCGTCCGCACCAGTTGCCACAGCTTCAGCACCGTCTCCGAGAACGGCACCATGAAGGCGCGGCTGGTCGAACGCCCGGCGATCTCCCACAAGGCGATGCCGGCGGCGAGGCTGAGCCAGAACGGTGCGTGGCGGCGAATGGCGGTGGGGAGCACGGACTTGAACCTGCTGACTTTGATCGCGGAAGAACTTGAGTGTGCTCGCCGAAGGCGAACTACTTCACCATCGCGTTGGCGTCCTTCCATACGCTGGCGTCGACGAGGTTTTCGAAGGTCACCGGTTCCTTGTCGGCATTGATGCCGCCTATCTTCTTCATCAGGGCGGCGGTGGCTTCGAGCTTCGAGCGCGGCAACCCGTCGTCCTTGGTCGCCCAGAAGTCGATGGCAAGGAACTGCGCGAGCGCGGCCTTGGCGATTTCCTTGCTGTTGCCGGTGACGGTGGCGCTGTCCGCCACCGCGTCGGCGTTCTTGGGGTCCTGCATGAATTTCGCGGCTTCGAGCAGGCCGGCGACCGTGCCGACGATGGCGGCGCGCTTGGCCGCCAGATTATCCTTGCGCACCACCAGCATCAGATAATGGCTGGTCGGGTTGGTGTTGGTCATCGCCAGGAGCGTGTTGAGCTTCTTGCCCTGCGTCTCGATCGCGGCGACATCGTCGAGGTGCAACACGCCGTATTGCAGTTGATTCCCGATCATCGCCGGGGCGATGCTGGAGCCGAGCGCGATCTGCTTGGTGTCCTCGATCTTGACGCCCTGGCAGCCGGTGAGCATCGAGCGCAGCGCGACCGAACGGGCGCCGCCGACCGAATCGACGCCGACGTTCTGGCCGCTGACGTCCTTGCAACTCTTGCCGGTCTCGGTGGTCGCCAGCACCCAGTCCGGGTTCGGCATGCCGTAGATCGCGACCAGCGGCACGCCGGCATTGGAGATCTGGTTGATCACCGGCGGCGTCGGCGACCAGGCCATGTCGACGTCGCCGGCCAGCACCGCGCGCGCCGCGGCAGTACCGTTGTCGAACGGGCGAATCTCGACGTCGACGCCGGCCTTTTTGAAGAAGCCCTGCTTTTCCGCGACATAGGTGATGGTCACGGAATAGATCGGCGGAATGCCGGGGACCGCGATGGACACTTTGTTGGCCTGCGCCATGGCCGGCGCGGCGCACATCAGCGTGGCGGCGGCCAGTAACGCTCCGGCCGTCAGATTGAAGTTTCTCCGGATCATGAATCCCACCTCTTTATTGTTTGATGCGTTTCTTGTTTCAGCGTTCCAGCACGAATTCGGCCTCGCGGGCTTCGCGCATCAAGGTGCCCCAGACCTGTTCGCGCAATTCGGCGAAGCGCGGCAGCCGCAGCGTGTCGCGCGTGCGCGGCTCGGGCAGGTCGATGGTGATGGTTTCGTGGATACTCGATGGCCGGCCCTTGAGCACGATCACGCGGTGGCCGAGCAGCACCGCCTCCTCGATCGAATGGGTGACGAAGATCATCGCCGTCGGCCGCTCTTCCCAGATGCGCAGCAGTTCGAATTGCAGGATTTCGCGCGTCTGCGCGTCGACCGCGGCGAAGGGCTCGTCCATCAGAAGCACGTTCGGCTCGATGGCGAGCGCGCGCGCGAGCCCGCAGCGCTGCTGCATGCCGCCGGACATCTGGTAGGGGAAGGCGTGCTCGAAGCCGGCAAGCCCGACCAGCTTGACGAAGCCCGGCACCTTGCGCGCGATCTCGGCCTTGGGCGCGCCGGCCATGCGCAGGCCGTAGGCGACGTTTTCGTACACCGTCTTCCACGGGAACAGGCCGAAATGCTGGAACACCATCGCGACCCCCGCGATCGGCTCGGTCACACGTTCCTGGCCGACCAGCACTTCGCCCACGTCGAATGGCAGCAGGCCGTCGATGCAGCGCAGCAGCGTGGTCTTGCCGCAGCCGGACGGCCCGACGATGGCGACGATCTCGCGCGCGCCGACGTCGAAGTCGATGTTGCGGAATACCTCGAGCGCGCCGTAATGCTTGCCCAGGCCGCGGACGCGGATGCGCGGTTCGGCGGCGCCCGATGCGCCGCCGCTGGAGGCGGATGCGGTCGTCTGTTGATGTGTCACGCGGCTGCCTTCTTAACCGAAGCCGGATTGACATGGCTAACGCGTGGTTTCGGCATTGGCGTTCTTCCCGGCAGTTTCTTGATCCGCCGCATGTTGCCGCAACCGCGCCGCACGGGCAACGCCGCCGTTCTACTGCTTTCGCCTTGAGAAAGATGCACTTTTCCCGTGTCGGGCACGCGAGCGTGGGCGCCGGCCCCTGACTTTGAGACCGCCGCGGCCCATCAGGCTGAATCGATCGTTACCGGCGCGCCGGCAATCGATCCGGCTTTGTTAATTTCGCGCATGGTTACGCTAAAGTTCATCCGGTTTCGGACACCAACCGTAAACAATAGAAATTCGCCAGCCCTTCAGCATAGTGCGAGAAGGCCGCGCGCCATTAGCATTTGCACACCGTCTGAGCCGCTAGGGTTTCTACCTATAGACCGGAAATGTTTCCGGCCGCGTCAGGTGGAGCCAAACGTTGCGCGCCAGCACCATCATCATGACTGCCTTCGCCGTCGTGTTCGGCCTGCTCGCGGTTTTCATCGCGCAGGTCTGGCTGAACAACCAAGCCAGCATGCAGGCGAAGAATTACGAGGCGAACAAGAAGCCGGTGGCGACGCGCACTATCGTCGTCGCCAGAGAGCCGCTGCGCTTCGGCACCGAGCTCAACGCGTCGATGCTGCAGGAAGTGCCGTGGCCGGCCGACTCGATGCCAAGCGGCGCCTTCTCGACGATCAATGACGTCGTTTCCGGCGGCAGCCGCGTCGTGCTCGCCGCACTCGAAGCCAACGAGCCCGTATTGGCGCTCAAGATCACCGGCGCCGGCGAACGCGCGACATTGTCCGCGCTCGTCAAGCCCGGCATGAAAGCGGTGACCATCCGCGTCAACGACGTCGAGGGCGTCGGCGGTTTCGTGCTGCCGGGCGACCACGTCGACGTCGTGCTGACGCGCCAGATCGACAAGGGCTCGGCCACCACCGAGGTGGTGTTGCAGAACACGCGCGTGCTGGCGGTCGATCAGTCCGCCGACGAGCGCACCTTCAAGGCCTCCGTCGCCAAATCGGTGACGCTCGAAGTCGACACCGTCGAGGCGCAGAAAGTCTGGCTCGCCTCGTCCGTCGGCAGCCTGTCGCTGCTGCTGCGCAAGGCCGGCGAAACCGCGCAGGCCAAGACGCGCAAGATCACGCTCAACGATCTCGGCGGCATCGAACCGGCCGGGCAGGAGAAATCCGATACCGCGACGGTGTCGGTGACGCGCGCGTCGTCGAAGCAGGATTACACCGTGCCGGTCGAAGGCAATGGGGCCTTGGCCGAGGCGGGGCGCAAGCAGGTGGCTCGGTAACCGTACCAAGTGTGATGGGTGGGGGTGCGTCGTGAACAACAATAATCATGAATTCGCCGCCGGCTTCGACTGGCGGCGTCCGGACAGGACCGCGAAACGCGGCAACTGGCTGCGCGATGTGGCGGTCGCCTTGGCCGTCGCGCTGGCGATCTCGCTCATCTGCATGATGGGCAGCGCCTACGCGCAGGACCGCGTCATCCAGATCAGCGGCAGCAGCCGCACCGCCATGGTGACGGTCGCCATCGGCAAGTCGCAGGACGTGCGCACCGCCTCGAGCTTCGTCGACGTTACGGTCGGCGATCCCGAGGTCGCCGACGTCAATCCGCTGACCGACCATTCGATCTCGATCCTCGCCAAGAAGATCGGCACCACGCGCGTCTCGGTCTATGCCGAGGGCAAGAAACCGATCGGGATTTTCGACGTCGAGGTCACCTATGACGTCACAAGGCTGAGCAACGAACTGCGCCGCCGTTTCCCCGGCTCGAGCCTGCAGGCGTCGGCCGTCAACGGCCGCATCATGCTGTCCGGCGAAGTCGCCGACGCGGTGACGCTCGACAAGGCGGTCGTCATCGCGCGCCAGTTCGGCCCGGACATCATCAATTCGGTTTCGGTCGCCTCGCCGCAGCAGGTCATGCTGGAAGTGCGCTTTATCGAGATCAAACGCACCGCCAGCCGCGAGCTGGGCGTGCAGTGGAATCGCTTCGGCGGCAGCAGCACGACCAATGTCGGCTCGATGCAGCCGGCCGGCAACCTGCCGATCTCGGCGCCGCCCAATAGCGGAACGTTTCCAGTCGGCGAAACGGCGGCGGGCGTCTTGTCCGGCGCTTCTCCGTTTGGCTTTGCTATCGCGCGCATCGCGGGTGGCGGCGCGCTCACCGACGTCGCGATCAACGCGCTTGAGCAGAAGGGCATCGCCCGCAGCCTGGCCGAGCCCAATCTGACCGCGCTTTCCGGCGACACCGCGAGCTTCCTGGCTGGTGGCGAATACCCGATTCCGGTGTCCAGTTCGCTGGGTCAGGTCACCGTCGATTACAAGAAATACGGCGTCGGTCTCGCTTTTACGCCGACTGTTCTGAGTCACGGCTTGATCAATATGAAGATCGAGCCCGAAGTCTCCTCGATCGACTACACGCATCCCGTGGCGATTACCGCCACTATCTCAGTGCCATCATTGATCGTGCGCCGCGCTTCGACTACGGTCGAGTTGCGTGACGGCCAGAGCTTCATGCTCGGCGGTCTGTTGCAAAGCAACAACCAGAACTCGATCGATCAGCTGCCCTGGCTCGGCAGCGTGCCGGTGCTCGGCACGTTGTTCTCCAGCAAGTCCTATCAGAAGGACGAGACCGATCTGGTCATCGTCGTGACGCCGCACCTGGTGCAGCCGGCGCGTCCGGGCGACGTCGTCAAGACGCCGGCCGACGACACGCTGCCGCCGAGCGATCCGGATTTCTTCCTGATGGGCAAGATGGAAATGACGCACGAAGAAGCGCGCGCCATGACGCCGTCGATTGCGCGCATTGCCGTCGCCGGCAGTCAGCCCTTCACCGGCCACATGCTCGATCTGCCGCGAGGGGGTTCCGATGCAGCCATTCACTAAATTTGCGGCCAAGATTGCGCTCGCGGTCTTGATCGCGACGCTCGCCGGCTGCTCGGAATATCTCGACCGCCGCGACACCATCGCGCTCTCCGCCGGCAATGCGGGGGCTAGCGACCGTGTCACCCAGACGGTCGATCCGTGGCCGCGCGACAGCGCCAACCGCGAGATCGCCTATAACGGCGAGAAGATGCAGACCGCCGTCGAGCGCTATCGCACCAACAAGGTGACTCCGCCGCAGGGCATCGGCACGGCCTCCAGCTATCAGGCGCCGGCGGTGCAGAACAACGTCGCGCCGGTCGGCCAGAGCATCACCCAGGCGCCGGTGAAATAACTTTATGCGCATCGGCCGCAGCCCCAGTACCAATCATACCCGCGTGGCGGTGCTGACCGCCGACGCGAGTTTCGAGCGTCTAGCGCAGATCACCTTTGGCGCCAGCAGCGCCATCGAGCTCGTGTTCGTGCCGGGCAGCGCCGCCGAACAAGGCGACGCGCTCGATGTGACGGGTGCGACGGTTGTCGTGGTCGATCTCGACGCCGGCCGCGCCGAGGAGATGCAGGCGCTGGCGCGGCTGATGGCCCGCATCGGCGCCTGGCCGCCGGTGATCGCGGTCACGCAGGGCTTCGACGAGAATGTCGCGCGCACTTTGCTGCAGATGCGCGTCACGGATTTCCTTGTGAAGCCGGTGGCGGCGATCGATCTGGTGCGCGCCTGCGCCCGCGTCGCGCAAGGCCAGTCCGGCGGCGCGCAGCCGACCGAAGCCAAGATCACGACGTTTCTTCCCGCGGTCGGCGGCGCCGGCGTCACCACGCTCGCCGTCCAGACCGCGATGCTGCTGCTCAACAGCGGCGGCCCGCGCGTGAAGCCGTCGACCTGCCTGGTGGACCTGGATTTCCAGCACGGCGCGGTCGCCGATTATCTCGACCTGGAGCCGCGCCTGAATCTGGCGGAAATCGAGCCGCGCCCCGACCGTCTCGACCGGCAGCTGCTCGAAGTCATGCTGTCCTATCACGCCTCGGGTCTGGCCGTGGTCGCCGCGCCGAACCGGCCGGCGGAAATGCGGCTGTTCGATCCCGACGTGGTGACGCGGCTGCTCGATCTCGTCTCAAGCCATTTCGAATATGTCGTGTTCGATATGCCGCGCACCTGGTTCTCCTGGACCGACAGCGTGCTGCTCGGCTCCGACAAGTTGTTCATCGTCAGCGAAACCACGGTGCCGGCGCTGCGCCACGCCAAGCAACTGGTGGCTGCGATCAAGGAGCGGCTCGGCGACGGCCCGAAGCCGAAGGTGATCGTCAACCGTTTCGAGCAGCGCATGTTCTCGGCCGGCCTGCGCCGCGGCGACCTCGAACAGACGCTGGGCGATGCTTTCGCCGGCGCCGTCCCCAACGATTACCAATTGGTGCGCGAGGCGATCGACCGCGGCGTGCCACTCGACGAGGTCAAGCCGGGCAACAAGGTCACCGCCGAGATCAAGAAGCTGGTGATCGATCCCGCGCCCGGCAAAGCGGCCGCGAAAGCCGCGGCGATTATTCCGAAGTTGAAGCTTTCCGCGGTTAAATAGCGAGTTTCAGATGGCCGGCCGTTTCACCGCCAAACGCGTCGCAGCGCCCGATCTGCCGGCGGTGGCGGAGCCGTTGCCGCTCGCGCCGGAAGGCGTGGTGTGGAAATCGGCCCCGGAAGCGCCGGCGGAAATCGCGCCGCCGTCGCAGGCCGGCAATCCGCTGCTCAGCGATAAATTGCTCGACGCCAAGGTGCGCCTGCATCGCCGGCTGATCGAGGAGATCAACCTCTCGGCGCTGGAAAAACTGCCGGAGGACGAAATCCGCGGCCATGTCCAGCAGCTGGTCGCGAAATATGTGCTGGTCGAGCGGCTTGCATTGAACGCGCAGGAGCTGGCCGAATTCGTTTCCGAAATCCTCGACGAGATGACGGGCCTCGGTCCGCTTGAGCCGCTGCTCAAGGACCCGACCATCAGCGACATCCTGATCAACGGCCATGAAAGCGTCTATGTCGAACGCGCCGGCATGCTGGAACCGCTGCAGGTGCGCTTCAAGGACGAGCAGCATCTGCTGCGCATCATCAATAAAATCGTCTCGGCGGTCGGCCGCCGGGTCGATGAATCGCATCCCTTGTGCGACGCGCGCCTGCAGGACGGCTCCCGCGTCAACGTCGCGGTACGTCCGATCGGCGTCGACGGCCCGCTGGTCTCGATCCGCAAATTTTCCAAGAAGCCGTTCAACCTCTCGAAGCTGGTCGACGTCGGCGCGCTGCGGCCGCCGATGGCCGACGTGCTGGCGGCGGCGGTCAAGGCGCGCATCACCACCATCATTTCCGGCGGCACCGGCTCCGGCAAGACCACGATGCTCAACGCGCTCTCCGGTTTCATCTCGGAAAAAGAACGCCTGATCACCATCGAGGACGCCGCCGAACTTCAGTTGCAGCAGCCGCATGTCGGCCGCATGGAAACGCGCCCGCCCAACATCGAGGGCAAGGGCGAGATCCGCCAGCGCGAACTGGTCAAGAACGCGCTGCGCATGCGGCCCGACCGCATCATCCTCGGCGAGTGCCGCGGCGAGGAGGCCTTCGACATGTTGCAGGCCATGAACACCGGTCATGAAGGCTCGATGGCGACGGTGCACGCCAATACGCCGCGCGACGCCATTTCGCGTCTGGAGCAGATGATCGGCATGGCCGGCCTGCCGATGACCACCGCCTCGATCCGTGGCCAGATCGCCGGCGCCATCCAGCTGATCGTGCAGCTGTCGCGCCAGTCCGACGGCAAGCGCAAGGTGACGTCGATCGCCGAGATCACCGGGCTCGAAGGCGACATCATCCAGATGCAGGAAATCTTCAAATACGTGCGCACCGGCACCGGGCCCGGCGGCGAGGTGCAGGGACACTTTCAGGCGACCGGCGTGCGGCCGCGCTTCCTGGCGCAACTCGTCAACCAGGGCATCAAGATTCCCGGCAGCTATTTCGATCCCTCGCAGCCGCTCTGATGTTTGAGTTCAGTCCCATCTATCTGGTCTACCTGCTGATCGGCATCTCGGCGGCGATTTTCGCCGAGGGCGCCTATCTGCTGCTGCACAACAAGGCGTCCTACCGCAAGAACATCAATCGCCGCCTCAAGGTGATGGACGCGGCCCCCGACCGCGAAAGCGTGCTGGTGCAGCTGCGGCGCGAGCGCGGCCTCACCAGCGGCGGCGAATACCGGCTGCCGCTGATCAACCTCAACCAGTTGCTGCTGCAGTCGGGGCTGTCCATCGGCTTCGGCCGGCTGGTGCTCGTCATCATCGTCGGCATGATCTTCGCCTTCGCCGGCATGATGACGTTCGACGGCAAGCTGTCGCACGCCGTCGTCGCCGCGCTGCTCTCGGCCACCGCGCTGCCGGTGCTGGTGCTGAAATTCCTGCGCAAGCGGCGGCAGAAGAAATTCGGCACGCAGTTCCCCGACGCCATCGACATCATCGTGCGCTCGTTGCGCGCCGGCCACCCGACGCCGATCGCGGTCACCATGGTGGCGCGTGAAATGGCCGACCCGATCGGCAGCGAATTCGGCATCGTCGTCGACGAGATCACCTATGGCGCGGACCTGGAAACCGCGATGCGCAACCTGTATTTCCGCGTCGGTACCGACGACCTGCCGCTGTTCGTCACGGCCATCGCCATCCAGGGTTCGACCGGCGGCAATCTCGGCGAAATCCTGGAGAACCTGTCCGGCGTCATCCGCCAGCGCTTCAAGATGCGCCGCAAGATCCGCGCGCTCGCCGCCGAAGCCCGCGCCTCGGCCATGATCCTGTCGTCGCTGCCGATCGCCATGTTCGGCATCATCAACTTCGTCACGCCGGAATTTTACGCCAGCGTCTGGCAATTCGGCCTGACCAAGATCGCGCTCGCCGCCGCCGGCGCCTGGATGGGCTGCGGCAACGTCATCATGTTCCGCATGGTCAATTTCAGGGTCTGACCGATGGACACGATCGCGCAGACCTTCGGCCACATCTTCCACGACAACGCCACCATGCTGATGGCGCTGCTGGTGTTCCTCGCCACCGGCACCACGGCGTTTTCGGCGATGGCCTTCGTGCGCGTGCGCGGCGCGGTCAAACGGCGCACGTCGCTCATTCTCGACGACGGCGAGCGCGCGGCGCGGCCGGCGCGGTCGCTGCGCTACTCCAGCGTCAAGGCGGTGACGCAGCTCATCGAATACACGACGAAGCACTACGCCTCGACCAACGGCGACACCATGAAGGTGCTGCGCCGCCGCCTGATCCAGGCCGGCATCTACGATCCGCGCGCGGTGGCGTTCTTCTTCATGGCGCGCACCGCGCTGGCGGTGGGCCTCGCCTTCCTGATGTTCGTGACGCTGCCCGCGGTGACGTCGCTCGGCGGCACGTTTTTATGGCTGATGGTGATCGTCGGCGGCGTCGCAGGTTACGTCGGCCCCAGCATGTACATCGACCGCCGCGTCGCCGCCCGCAAGATCGAGCACCGCGCGGGCTTTCCGGATTTCATGGACCTGCTGGTGGTCTGCGCCGACTCCGGCCTGTCGATGGAGGCGGCCCTGGCGCGCGTCGCCAGCGAACTCGGCGACAGCTATCCGTCGCTGACCGCCAACATCCACATGGCCAATCTCGAGATCCGCGCCGGCCGCCCGCTCAAGGACGCGCTCGAGCGCTTCGCCGACCGGCTGGCGCTGGAGGAAGCGAGCTCGTTTGCCACGCTGATCAACCAGTCGATCGACCTCGGCTCCAGCATCACCGATGCGCTGCGCGTCTACAGCGACGACATGCGTCACAAGCGGCTGTCGCGCGCCGAGGAGAAGGCCTATGCGCTGCCGGCCAAGCTCTCGCTGCCG
>DASWPX010000031.1:0-6761 GCA_036398395.1 Pseudolabrys sp.
GACGATGATGTGGTCGTGCACGGAAATTCCTAACGGCTTTGCCACGTCGATGATGGCCTGCGTCATCTGGATGTCGGCGCGAGACGGCGTCGGATCGCCGGACGGGTGGTTGTGCACCAGGATCAGCGCGGTCGCCGACAGTTCGAGTGCCCGCTTGACCACCTCGCGCGGATAAACCGGCGTATGATCGACGGTTCCGGTCTGCTGCAATTCGTCGGCGATAAGCTGGTTGCGCTTGTCGAGAAACAGCAGCCGGAACTGTTCCTTGTCGGCATAGGCCATGGCGGTGCGGCAATAGTCGATCACGCTCGACCAGGAGGATAACACCGGCCGCTTCCCCACTTGTCCGCGGGCCAACCGGCTGGCCGCCGCATGCACGACCTTGAGTTCCGTGATGGCGGCATCGCCCATGCCCTTGACCTCGGCGAGACGCGCCGGCGGCGCGGCCACCACTTCGGCGAATGAGCCGAATTTGGCGATCAACTCCTTGGCGAGCGGCTTGATGTCGCGCTGAGGAATGGCGCGAAACAGCACCAGTTCGAGCAATTCATAATCGCTGACGGCCTCGGGCCCGGCTTCGCGAAAGCGACCGCGCAGGCGTTCGCGATGGCCGTGATAATGCGGCGGAATCTCCGCGAGGCCGTCTTTCGCTCCAGCCTTGGCCTGCTTTTCCGCCATGAAACCACGCCCGCGCCGTTCTGAACGGTACGATTGTAGTGCAGGACGATGCAATCAGCGAGAGAGGTTTTCAGCAGCCGGGGCGAATTGTCTCAGATTTTATAGGGCGGCTTGTCGAGCCCGGCCGGCGAAAAGGTGAACACCTCGACGCCTTTGTCGGTGACGCCCACGGTGTGCTCGAACTGGGCCGATAATGAGCGGTCGCGCGTCACCGCCGTCCAGCCATCGGACAGCACTTTCACGTGCGGCCGGCCGAGATTGATCATCGGTTCGACCGTGAAGAACATGCCCGGCTTGAGCGCAATGCCTTCACCCGCACGCCCGACGTGGACGATATTGGGTTCGTCATGGAACAGCCGGCCGAGGCCGTGACCGCAGAAGTCGCGCACCACGCTCATGTGCTGGGCTTCCACGTAGCTTTGGATTGCGTGGCCAATATCGCCGGAGGTTGAGCCGGGCTTTATGGTGGCGATGCCGCGCATCATGGCCTCATGCGTCACCTCGATCAGCCGTTCGGCCCGGCGCGGGATTGCCCCGATCGGATACATGCGGCTGGAATCGCCGTGCCAGCCGTCGAGGATCAGCGTCACGTCGATATTGACGATGTCGCCGTCCTTCATCGGCTTGTCGCCCGGGATGCCGTGACAGACGACGTGGTTGATCGAGGTGCAGGTGGATTTCCGGTAGCCGCGATACATCAGTGTCGCTGGCAGCGCGCCATGATCCATCGCATAATCGTGCACCAGCCGGTCGATCCGGTCGGTCGGCACGCCGGGCTGAACGTGCTCGGTCAACATGTCGAGGCAGCGCGCCACGAGTTGGCCGGCCTTGCGCATGCCGGCAAAGGCCACGGGGTCGTGAATCTTGATCTGGCCGGTTTTGCGTAAAGGAGCGACGACGGCGTCGATGTAGGTCATACCTGTAATGTAAGCCTTGGGCCGTGCGGCGCAAGCGGGCCGAAAGGCTAGGCGATCTTGCCTCCCAACTCGTCCTCGATATGCGCTCGGATGATATCGTCGAAGGTTTCCTCCGCCCTGAAACCGAGCGCAGCGGCGCGTTTAGCGTCGAATCGCTCGGACCAGCCGCTGACGATGCGTGCGACGAGTTCGTCCGGCTCGCGCCGAATGCGCGCGGCGACCTTGGGGCTGGCGATGCGCGAAAGCGCTTCGATCTGCTCGGCCACCGTGCAGCACACGCCGGGCATCGCGAGGTTCATGCGCGGCCCTAGTTGCTCGCGCGTCAAACCAGCGGCATGGACCAGGAAGCCGACGGCCGAACGGGGGCTGGCATGTGTGTGGCGGACACTGTCGGCCACCGGCAGCACGGCTTCGAGCCCCGCGAGCGGTTCGCGGATGATGCCCGAGAAGAAACTGGACGCCGCCTTGTTGGGCTTGCCCGGCCGCACGCAGATGGTCGGCAGGCGAATGCCGACACCGTCGAGAAATCCACGGCGCGTATAGTCGGCCAGCAGCAATTCGCTGATGGCTTTTTGCGTGCCGTAGGACGTCAGCGGCGTCAGGTGAAAATCGTCCGGAATCGCATAAGGGAAAGGCGCGCCGAATACCGCGATCGATGAACTGAAAACCACTTTCGGCTTGTAGCCGCCGGCGGTTCGGATCGCTTCCAGCAGCGCGCGAGTGCCGTCGAGATTGACGTGATAGCCCTTTTCGAAATCGGTTTCCGCCTCGCCCGACACCACGCCGGCGAGATGGAAGATCACGTCCGGCCGGTCCGCGATGGCCTTGGCTGCGGCGCCGGTCGCGGCGAGGTCGCTGGTGGCAAGTTCGACGGCACCGTCAAAGTCCGCGGGTTTCCCGGGGGCGACCACATCGATCAGCGTGAACCTGTCGATCGGCTTGCCATTGAGCGTGCCGTCTTTCACGAGCGTCGCGGCCAGCTTGCGGCCGATCATGCCGGCGGCGCCGGTGATGAGAATATGCATCGGTCCCTCCCGCCTTTTACTTATCCGCCGGTTCAAACCGGTCTATGCGCCGCAAATCCGGAAACAATCCCATCCAGGTCGCCGCTACCAGCAGCGAGCCGATGCCGCCGATCAGCACCGAGGGCACCGCGCCGAGCCAGCCGGCGATCATGCCGGATTCGAATTCGCCCAGCGTATTCGACGAGCCGACCAGCAGATAATTGATCGCGCTCACCCGTCCACGCATAGCGTCGGGCGTTTCGATCTGCACCAGCGAAAAGCGGATTACGACGCTGAGTGCGTCGGACGCACCAAGGCACGCCAATGCGAACAACGACAGCGGAAACCATGTCGACAGCCCGAACACGACGGTCGCGACACCATAGATCGCGACGACCGCGAACATCTTGCGCCCGATATGGCGTTCGACGGGATGGCGCGACAGGGTGATGGCCGTTAACAACGCGCCGGCGGCCGGCGCCGAGCGCAGGAGCCCAAGTCCCATCGGCCCGACGCTCAGGATATCCTTGGCAAAAATCGGCAGTAGTCCGGTTACGCCGCCCAGCAGCACCACAAAAAGATCGAGCGTGATGACGCCGAGCAGACGGCGGCGGGCGCGCACATATTCGAATCCGGCGAGTACGGAAGCGAAAGTCGGCGGATCGCGGCTGGGAGCCGGGCGGTTGACCTTGACGAAACTGATCAGCGTGATTGAGGTTGTGAAAAACACCAGACAGAAACCACCGACCAGCACCGGGCTCACGGTGTAGATCAAGCCGCCCAGCGCCGGACCGCAAATCACCGCGATCTGGTTGGCTGAGGTCCACGCCGCGACCGCCCGCGGGATCATCGGGCCCGGTACCAATGACGGCGCCAGTGAATGCGCCGTCGGCATTTCGAAGGCGCGCGCGCAACCGATCAAAAATACGGCGACGAACAGCAGCTCGCGGCTCAGCCAGCCGCCAAGCAACGCCGTGGTGATCATGATGGCGGCGACCACATATATACTTTGCGCGATGCGCACGATCAGGCGCCGGTCGTAGCGGTCGGCGGCGTGTCCGATCGCCAGCGTGAGCACGACCGCGGGCACGAACTGGATCAGTCCGACCAGCCCGAGATCGAAGGCGCTGTTGGTGAGCGCGTAGATCTGCCAGCCGACGGTCAGCGCCAGCATATGATAGCCCATGGTGGCGTTCAGGCGCGCCAGCCAGAACAAGACAAAGGGCCGCTGCTGGATGAGGCCGTCGGACGCTTGCATGGAAGCGCTCATGGTGGCATCGACCGGCACGCCGATCGGCTGGCCCGTTTCCGGATGGACATTGCTCATGATTTCGGTCGGCGCACGAAGTCGTCGCGGAAGAAAGTGTTGAGTTCTGCGTTCGAAACAATGCCGGCAAAGCTCTCGAATGTGCCTACGTCCACGATCTTGCGTGCCGACTTGATGAACGCATCCATCGCCACGCGCGCCAGCGTGCCGCCGACGCTGATCCGGCGCACGCCCATGTCTGCGATATCCTTGACCGTGAAGCCGAAGTCGCCGCTGTTGAGGAAATTGACCGGCTTTGGCGCTACCGCCCGCACGGTGGCCTCGATCTGCTCGCGCGTCCTGATACCGGGCGAATACAGGCAATCGGCGCCCGCATCGGCGAAGGCTTTCAGCCGCCGGATGGTTTCTTCGAGGTCGGGCCGCCCGCGAATAAAACCTTCCGTCCGCGCGGTGAAAACCACGCCGGTGCCGGATTGGTCGATTGCGGCGCGCGCGGCCTTGACGCGGGCAAGCGCCAAGTCGAACTCGTATAATGGCTGGTCGGGATCGCCGGTCGAGTCTTCAATCGACAGGCCGGCAACGCCGGTCGCGATGCAGCGCGTCACATTCGCCGCCATCCGGTCGGGATCGTCGGCATAGCCGCCCTCGAAGTCGGCGTTGACCGGCACGTCGGTGGCGTCGGCGATCTCGGTGAAGTGCGCCAGCACCTCGTCGCGGGATTGTTCGCCATCGGCAAAACCCTGCGCATGGGCAAACCCGGAACTGGTCGTCGCCAGCGCCTTGAAACCCAGCCCTTGCAGATAGCGGGCGCTGCCGACGTTCCACGGGTTCGGAATGACGAAACAGCCGCTTTCATGCAGGCGGCGAAACGCGGCGCGTTTGTCGGCGATGCTCATCGTAAATCCTTCGGCGGCCGAGTCAGGCAGAGCTATTTAGCCGATTTTTTCCATTCGGCGAATTCGCGTGCGACGAATTCCGCCGCCGTTTCGACGCTCGTGCGGAACCAGCGCTGCTTGCGCTTTGCCAGATCTTTTTTCAACGACTCGCGGCGGTCGCGGACGCCGAGATGGATGGCGGCGAGATCGCGTCCCATGGCCCAGAGCAGGTCGGGGTGCAGGAGCTGCGCGGCGTCGCGGCGGTCGGCGACGTTGATCTTGCGGTTGTTGGGCGACAGACGGCGCATCAGCAGATTTCCGCTCGCCGCGTACCACGGATCGGGCGACCGGAAGCGCCCGCCCGCGATATCGTTGAGGCGCTGGCGTCCGCCCCCGCCATGCACGCGCGTCCAGCCGGATGGAACCAGCGCCTTACCCTCGCGCAGCAGCGGTCCGCCGTGCCAGGTGCCGTAGCCGAGCCAGCGCGGCCGCCCCAGACTGCCGGTTCCGGCGGTGTGGCGCCAGAACCCAAGCGTGGCCGACGGCTCCGGCAATGCTTCGGTGAACGCTTTGAGCCAGCGCGCCGGCGGTTGCTCGGGATCTTTTTTTGCCAGCAATTCGAGGTACTCGTTCTCGACCTTCTGCCAGAATTTCGCGCGCTCGGCCTCGCCGACGACGAAGCGCTTGCGCAGCCACATGTGTTGGCGGTCGAGCACGAAAGCCTCGGGGCTTTCGACGCCGTGCTCGTAACCTTCGAAGACGTTCGAGCAGATCGCCTTGAGCGAAAGCTGGTCGGGCGTGCTCGCCAGCGCGGCGCTGGTCGCCAGCCGGACCAAGTCGAGAATGTAGGGCATCTCGGCGGTCTCGTCGTAGTCGTTGACGCCCCAGACCAGCCGGCCTTCCTGGTCGCGCCAGGTGCCGAAATTTTCCAGATGGATATCGCCGACCGCCAGCAGCGCCGGGGCACCGGCAAGATCGGGGCACACATCGAGGATGGTTTCAGCCCAGCGCCAATAGGTCGCGCGCAGGAAGGTAAAGGCGCTCTCGCCTGTCTTCCTGTGTTTCTTCTTGAGGTCGCTTTCGACCAGCGCGCCGTGCAACTGGGCCTTGAGCCAGCGCTCGTATTCGCGGTTTGCGGCCCGGATGCCCATGCTGTTTCCGCCCCGAAATTATCGCGGCAGGATGCGCCAGATAGAGCCGCAATTGCAATCGGGTCCACGCAGAGCGCGCAGATTATGACACGACCGGCAAGTACTGGCGGTGGTCGTCCGCCTGGGCCAATGTGGGTTCTACACGAGGATGGAGGAAGATTTGGACAGTGTCGATTTTGATGCCTTAGAGCACCAGGCGCGGGAGAAAATGGTGCCGGCGTCCTGGGCCTTCTGTGCGACCGGCGCGGACGACGAAATTAGCGTGGCCGAAAACATTGCGGCTTGGCGAGACATGCGTTTACGGCCGCGCATTCTCAATGACATTTCCCATGTGGACACGCGTGTCACCCTGCTTGGCACGCAATTGCCTACGCCGATCATGGTGGCGCCGACCGGGCGTCACAAACTGTTCAGCGACGAAGGCGAAAAGGCAACGGCGCGCGGCGCCTCGGCTGCCGGCTGCGCCTATGTTATGGCCAGCAACTCCAATATCACCATCGAGGACGTTGCGGCGGAGCGCCGCAATGCGCCGCAGTGGTTTCAACTTTACTACTGGGAAAACCGCTCGGAGGTCGAAGCGCTGATCGATCGGATTGTGGCGGCCGGGTTCGGCGCGCTGGCCCTGACCGTCGACGCGCCGGTCGGCGGCTGGAGCCCGCGCGCCGCGCGCGAACAGCATGAGCCGTCGCCCGACATTCTCAATATCAATATGCCCGGCTCGCCGATGGCGCGAACGGCGTACCATCCGGATTTTGCCGGGAAAGTTGTCTATCCCGCCACGTGGCGTGAGTTAGAATGGCTGGTGAAGCGCTCGCCCATCCCCGTGATCGTCAAAGGCGTGCTGCGCGCCGACGATGCGATACGCTGCG
>DASWPX010000032.1:0-8476 GCA_036398395.1 Pseudolabrys sp.
AGCAGGGTGTGCCGCGCTGGGTTACGACCGACGCCGAGATCGTCCAAGCCTACATCGCGCTAGTCGACAAGATCTGCCCCTGCGTGGTGCTGGTGCACAGCCAGTCCGGCAGTTTCGGTTACCAGGTGCTGGAGGCGCGGCCGGACAAGATCAAGGCACTCATTGCCGTCGAGCCGACCCTTGCCGGCGACAAGAACAAGATCGCGTCGGTGAAAGGCACGCCGATCCTCACCATCATCGGCGACAACGCCAAGGATCATCCGCGCTGGAAGAACATCCGGCAGCATAGCGTTGCCTATGCCGAGGTGTTCAAGGCGGCGGGCGGCGACTTCACGTTCGTCGATCTGCCGGATGCCGGCATCAAGGGCAACTCGCACTTGATGATGATGGACAAGAACTCGGACCAGATCGCGGATTTGATCCAAAAGTGGCTGGTGTCCAAAGGTCTGAGCGAAGGAGGCCGATCGTGAACCGTATCATCACCGGATTGCTGCTCGCCGTGCTGGCTGCGCCGGCACTCGCTGCCGACGATATCGTGCTGCGCGGCATGGGTTCGTTCCATGTCGGCGGGCGCATTGCCGAGGTGACCGGCAAGGAAGTGCGCATGATCGTACGTCAGCCCGGCGGGCCGCTGACCAAGCTCGATCCCAACGGCAAATTCATGGTCGAGCAGATGTACGTGCAATACTTCCTGCCGAAAGACAAAAAGGGAAAACTGCCGCTGTTGATGTGGCACGGCGGCGGGCTGACTGGCGTGACTTACGAAAGCACGCCGGATGGCCGCGAGGGATGGCTCAACTTCTTCATCCGCAAGGGCTGGGACGTCTATAATTCGGACGCGGTCGAGCGCGGCCGCTCGGGCTTTGCGTCGCCGGATGTCTGGCCGTCGGAGCCGACGTTCCTGCCTTATGCCGATCCGTTCGAGCGCTTCCGCATCGGCCAGGGCGAAGGTTCATGGAACGACGATCCCGCCCAGCGCAAAGTGATACCCGGCAGCCAGTTCCCGGTGGAGGCTTACGACAACTACATGCGGCAGACGGTGCCGCGCTGGCTGTCGACCGACGATGCGGTCATCAATGCCTATGTCGCGCTGGTCGACAAGGTCTGCCCCTGCGTACTATTGTTGCACAGCCAGGGCGGTTCCTTCGGCTTCAAAGTCGCGGAAAAACGGCCCGACAAGATCAAAGCTATCGTCGCGGTGGAGTCCGCGACCGCCGGTATCGTCGCCAACGCGCCGAAGCTGATTAACACGCCGGTGCTGATGATCTTCGGCGACAATGTCGACGAGCACCCGCGCTGGGCGGCTTTCAAGAAAATCGATACCGACTATGCAAATGCCATCAGGGCTGCGGGCGGTACCGTGGACTGGATCAATCTCCCCGAGATCGGCATCAAGGGCAACTCGCACATGATGATGCAGGACAGGAACAGCGATCAGGTCGCGGGGGTGATTCAGAAGTGGCTGGTGGATAAAGGCCTGGTGGAATGACGTGGCGGCGCTTGGCGCCGGTTATACCGCCCAGCAGGCGCAGCCGAGAGCGCCCCAGAACGACTTGAGATCGGCGATCGGCAGCTTGGCCGACCAGGCGGTCGCGTGCTCATGGCCGTGGATGGTGCATGTGTTCGCGCAGGCGCAACTCGTGGCGAGCTTGCGGCGATGCACCGCCTGGCCCGCGCCTTTCGGATCGCCCCACGCGGCGTAGCCGCCGAAGCTTCGCACCGGCGACCAATCCGGCATCGCCGGCGGTGGCGCGCTTCGGTCATGGGACGCGAAGTCGCCGGCGCCATAGACAACCTTGCCGCCGACGATGGTCAGGTCGGACGTGGTGTCGGCGATGTCTTCTTCATGGCAGGTCAAATAATCCCGATCCGGCACGATGAGATCGGCGAATTGTCCGGCCTGAATGCGCCCCTTCTTGCCTTCCTCGTTCGAGAACCAGGTGACGTTTTCGGTCCACATCCGCAACGCGGTTTCGCGGTCGAGGCAGTTGCTGCGCGGATAAATTTGCATCCCGGAGACGGTCTTGCCGGTGACGAGCCATGAAAGAGAAACCCAGGGATTGTAAGAAGCGACGCGCGTGGCGTCGGTGCCGGCCGAGGTCTTGACGCCGCTTTTGAGAATCTTGGCGACCGGCGGTGTGGCTTCGGCGGCGCCGGGACCGTAACGCTCGGCGAAATATTCGCCCTGGTAGGCCATGCGGTGCTGAAGCGCGATGCCGCCGCCCAGCGCGGCGATGCGGTCGATCGACCGATCCGAAATCGTCTCCGCATGATCGAAGAACCAATTTAGTCCGGCAAGCGGTATGTCGCGATTGACGCGTTCGAATGCATCGAGCGCGCGCGAAATGGTCTCATCATAGGTTGCGTGCAGCCGCCATGGCCAACGGTTGGCGGCGAGTATGCGCACCACCTCCTCGAGTTCGCCTTCCATCTCCGGCGGCATGTCGGGACGCGGCTGGCGGAAGTCCTCGAAGTCGGCGGCGGAGAATACCAGCATTTCGCCGGCGCCGTTATGGCGGAAGTAATTGTCGCCCTGCTTGTATTTTGAGGTCTGCGTCCAGTTCAGGAAGTCGGCCCTCTCGCCTTTGGGTTTCTGAGTGAAAAGGTTGTAAGCGAGCCGGATGGTGAGTTGGCCGGCCTCGCTCAGCTTGCGGACGACTTCGTAATCTTCGGGAAAGTTCTGAAATCCGCCGCCGGCGTCGATGGCGCCGGTGACGCCGAGGCGGTTGAGCTCACGCATGAAATGCCGCGTCGAGTTAAGCTGATACTCGAACGGCAGCTTCGGTCCCTTTGCCAAAGTCGCGTAAAGAATATTGGCGTTAGGCTTGGCCAGCAGCAGCCCGGTCGGATTGCCATGGACGTCGCGGACGATCTCACCGGCCGGCGGCCCCGGCGTATCCTTGGTGTAGCCGACTGCGCGCAGCGCTGCGGCATTCAATATGGCGCGGTCATAGAGATGCAGCAGGAAGACCGGCGTGTCGGGCGCGACCGCATTGAGTTCTTCGATAGTCGGGAGCCGCTTTTCCTCGAACTGATGCGCGGTAAAGCCGCCGACCACGCGCACCCATTGCGGCGGCGGCGTGATCGTCACCTGACGCTTCAACATTGCCATGCCGTCGGCGAGGCTGCGAACGCCATCCCAGCGAAGTTCGAGATTGAAGTTCAGGCCGCCGCGAATGATATGCAGGTGATTGTCGATGAGACCCGGGAGCACGCGCCGGGCCTTCAGGTCGATGGTCGTTGTCGAAGGACCGGCGAGCGGCATCACGTCTTCGTCGTGCCCAACGGCGGTGAAAACGCCGTCGCTGATGGCGACAGCAGTCGCCACCAGGTTCGAGATATCGAGCGTGCAGAAACGGCCGTTCCGCAAAATGAGATCGGCGGTCATTGCGCTCACTCCGCCTTGATGTTGGCCGCCTTGATGATCGGCCACCATTTGTCGATCTCGGATTGCTGAAAAGTGCGAAGCGCCTCCGGCGTCTGCTGCGCGGGCGGGAAAATTTCCTGACCGATATCGATCAGCCGCTTTTCGGTGGCTGGATCCGCTAATGCCTTGACCAGCGCGTCGTTGAGCTTGGCGACGATGTCTTTGGGCGTGCCCTTCGGCGCCCAGAGCGCGTGCCAGAAGGAAAAGTAGAAACCCGGCAGTCCGGCTTCGTCGGTGGTCGGGATATCCGGCGCCATGGTCGCACGCGTCGGCGCGGTGACCGCATAGGCCTTCATCGCGCCGGCCTTGATCTGACCCATCGAAATGCCCGGCACGTTGAGCAGCACGTCGATCTGCTCCGAGACGAGCGCCGTCGTCGATTCTCCGGCGCCGCGATAAGGCACCATGGTGAAATTCACGCCGATCGCTTTCTGGAACAGCAAGCCCGCGACATGGCTGGGCGAGCCCACGCCGGAATTGCCTTCGTTGGCCTTTCCCGCGTTGGCGCGCAACCATTCGATCAGCTCTTTGAGGTTATTGGCCGGCATGGATTTGCGGGCGACGATCAGGAAGGGCTGGGTCGCGACCAGGCCGACCGGCTCGAAGTCCTTCATGAGGTCGTAGGTGAGCGGATAGATCGCGCCGTTGGCGACGTTGGTGCCCCACTGGCCGATGCCGATGGTGTAGCCGTCGGGCGTGGCGCGGGCGACGCGGGCCTCGCCGATGGTGCCGCCGGCGCCGGTCACGTTTTCGACCGCGATGTTCTGGCCGAGCACCTGGCCCATGCCCTGTGCGACGATGCGCGCAACCACGTCGGTCGAACCGCCGACGCCGAGCGGCGCGATCATGATGATGGGCCGCGACGGATAGACCTCCGCCCGCGCCTTCCCCGCGCCCAGCAATGATGCGGCGCACAACGCGGCCACGATCAGCTTTTTCATTCGTGAACCCTCCCCGCCACGCCGGACGGCCGGCAGCCAGCTTCTTTATCTCGAATTCGCGCGGAGCGGAAAACCTGCGGAAACAAAAGCGGCGCGGACGGAAGCCAGACGGGGTAAGCATGCGGGCGATTTTCTCTACGCATTGACGCAGCGCAATGCGGGCCGGCGCGGTTGCATGGCATTTAGCCTTGGCATTTCAGGGCGTTCGTGCATATGGTCGCGCGCTTTTCGACGAGGGGCTATACTAAATTCTATAGCCGCAAAGGGCCGCGAGGCCCGTTCTAGACAATGGCGGCCATGCGGCCCGCCTGCGTGGGAGGTTTGCGCGTGCAAGAAAAAGGTGTGCGGAACGACGCCTATGGCGCCGACAAATTCGGCTTCAAGGGGCTCGACTCGGTTCATTGGAACCTGACCGAGGCGGCGCTTTACGAACACGCGATCGCGGCGGGCGAAGCCTCGCTGGTCGAAGGCGGCGCGCTCTGCGCGGAGACCGGCCACCACACCGGCCGCAGCCCCAAGGACAAGCACACGGTTGTCGATGCGCTCACCGAAAATTCGGTGTGGTGGGACGGCAACCGCAAGATGACGAAAGAGAATTTTGACAATCTGCTGGCCGACTTCCAGGCCCATGCCAAAGGCATGAAGCTGTTCGCGCAGGACCTTTATGGCGGCGCCGATCCGACCTATCGCATCAAGGTGCGTGTATTCACGCAGCTCGCCTGGCATTCGCTGTTCATTCGCCAGCTTCTGATCCGCCCGGAGCGTTCCGATCTCAAAAGCTTCGTGCCCGAACTCACCATCGTCGATCTGCCGTCGTTCAAGCCGGACGCCAAACGTCATGGCGGCCGCGAAGGCTCGGACACCATGGTGGCGATCGATTTCACCCGCAAGATCGTGTTGATTTGCGGCAGTTCCTACGCCGGCGAAATGAAGAAGTCGGTATTCACGACACTCAACTTCTACCTGCCGGCGCAGAACGTGGTGCCGATGCATTGCTCGGCCAACGTGTCGCATGAAGGCGAGAGCGCGCTGTTCTTCGGGCTGTCGGGCACCGGCAAGACGACTTTGTCCGCCGATCCCAAACGCATCCTGATCGGCGACGACGAGCACGGCTGGGGCCCGGAGGGCATCTTCAATTTCGAGGGCGGCTGCTACGCCAAATGCATCAAGCTTTCCCAGGAAGCCGAGCCGATGATCTGGGACGCCACCAACCGCTTCGGCGCGGTGCTGGAGAACGTGGTGTTCGATCCGGTCACCCGCGTTCCCGATTACGACGACGGTTCGAAGACCGAGAATACGCGTTCGGCCTATCCGATGGAGTTCATCCCGAACGCTTCGCGCAGCGGGCGCGCCGGTCATCCGAAGAACATCATATTCCTCACCGCCGACGCCTACGGTGTGATGCCGCCGATTGCCAAGCTCACCGCGACGCAGGCGATGTACCACTTCCTCTCGGGCTACACGGCGAAGGTCGCCGGTACCGAGAAGGGTCTCGTCGGCGTCGAGCCGGAGTTTTCGACCTGCTTCGGCGCGCCGTTCCTGCCGCGCCATCCGTCGGTCTACGCCGACCTTCTGCGCGACTACATCAACAAGCACGGCGTCGATGTCTGGCTGGTCAATTCCGGCTGGACCGGCGGCAAGTACGGCGTCGGCCGCCGCATGCCGATCAAGGCGACGCGTACGCTGCTCACCGCGGCGCTCGACGGATCACTGAAGAACGCCGACTTCCGCACCGATCCCTATTTCGGCTTCGCGGTGCCGACCTCGGTGCCGGGCGTCGAGCCGCATCTGTTGAACCCGTTCAAGACCTGGAAGGACAAGGCCGAGTTCGACAAGACCGCGCGCGCTTTGGTCGGCATGTTCCAGAAGAACTTCGCCAAGTTCGAGAAGCACGTCACGCCGGATATCAAGGCGGCGGCGCCCGAGGTCCGGATCGCGGCGGAGTAGTTTTTCCGCACGGCCAATAAAACAGGACGGCCCTTGTGGCCGCCCTTTCCATTATTGTTTGCGATTGAACGGCGCCGAACCCCGCGCGCGGTAATCGCTCATTAATGATTCGCGCAGTTCTAATGGGTATGGCCAGGCGGCCCTGTCTCGCATTCCGCCGAACCCTATGCGCGGGGCGCATCCATTCATGGAAGACAGGCCATGCAAACGAACCAAGCGGCACCCATGATCTTCGTCGCGACGCCCTGTTTCGGCGGGCTGGTCACCACCGGCTACATGATGTCGGTGCTCAAGCTCATGCAGAACATGGAAAGCCGGGGCTTCTCGGTCAGCCTCAACATGCTGGGCCGGGATTCCCTGATCACGCGGGCGCGCAACACGCTGGTCTCGCAATTCCTGATGACGCCGGAAGCGACGCACCTGATGTTCATCGACTCCGACATCACATTCGAGCCCGAGCTGGTGCATCGCATGCTCGCCTTCGACCAGGACGTGGTCGGCGGCATGTATCCCGCCAAGGCCTTGAACTGGAATCCGCCGGAAAAGATCGGCATGCGCGAACCGCCGCAAACCGCGACGCTGCAATATGTCGGGAAATTCTGCGAAGGCGACGAACTGGAGCGGCGTGGCGCTTTTGCGACCGGCATCTACGCCGCCACCGGCTTCCTGATGATCAAGCGGCGCGTCATCGAGGATATGATCGCGGCCTATCCGGAATGCGCCTACCGGTCGGACCATGTCTACACGCCGGTCAAGACGGACCGGACCTATTACGCCTTGTTCGAGTGCCGGATCGATCCGCAAACGCGGGAATATCTCAGCGAGGACTTTGGCTTTTGCCAGCTGTGGCGCGCGCTCGGCGGCAAGATCTGGCTCGACGTCGAAGGCGGTCTGGTCCACACCGGCTCGCACGATTTCATCGGCAATCCGGGCTTGCGCTACGGCGTCAGCGAGCCGGAAGACATCAAGCGCGCCGTGAACGGCTGACGTTCCGGCAACGCCGGCAATAAAAAAGGGCGGCCGATAAGGCCGCCCTTTTTCGTTTGCATGTGAAGGCGCTCAGTCGCCTTGCGCCAGCGCGCCGTTGATGCGGTTGAAGCGCGCCTTTTGCTCGTTCGACAGCGTAGCGTAGAAGCTGTCGAGCGCGGGCTTCACGGTCTTGGCCGCTTCGCTCATGGCCTGCAGGCGCTTTTCCATCGCCGCCAACCGGCCCGGAGGGGTCAGCGGGGTTTCATCCGGGCAGGCTGCCTGCATGATCGACACGGCCTGGCCAGTGGCGTCCTCGAGGTTCTTCAGTTCGCCCTGCTGCGCCTCTGTCGGCTTGACCGCGTCCTCGACGTTCTGCATCGGCAGGTTGGTCAGGCCCACTTTCGGCTGCTTGCAGCTGTCGGCGCTGTTCGCCGACGTGCCGGTGGTTTCGGCCGGCGCCGCCTTGGCGTCGGTCTTAACGTTGGCCGGCCCGACCTCGTTGAAGCGCTCCTTCTGTTCGTCGGAGAGCGAGGCGTAGAACTTCTCCAATGCCGGCCGCACGGTCTGCACGGCTTCGAGCGTGGCGTCGACGCGCGCGGTCATCGCGCTCAGCCGGCCCGGAGGGGTCAGCGGGAACGCGGCTTCCGACGGGCAGGACGCCTTGAACTCGCTGGCGGCCTTGTCGCCGGCGGTCTTCACGTCGGCGAGCAACTGCTTCTGGTCGTCGTTGAGACCGACTTTGCTGCTGATCTCGGCGACCGGCCATGCGGTGACGCCGCTGCCGGGCTGCGCGCAAAGCGCCTGCACCGAGGCGTAAGTAGCCTGCGGAGCGGGCTGCGCCGTGGATGCTACGCCGTCGTCGAGTTCGGCAGGGCCGGCTTCGCCGAAGAATACGCCGTCAAAGAAGTCGTCATAAGCATAGTCCCAGAAGCCGTCGTCATAGCCGCCGGGCCAGAACGCGTAGTCGAAGATGTCGGAATAGGCATAGGGCCAGAACACCGGTCCGTACCACGACACGAAGCCGGCGCGTTCATGATGGCGCCAGGCGTCGCGGGCGGCGAAGCGGCCGCCGCGTCCCTGACGAACGTTGGCGTTGGCGCCGGCAAACCGGCTGGCAAAGCGGCCTTGCCGCGCCGCCTGGGGCGTTATGCGGGCCTGGCCGTTGAGGCGCGTACCGCTGCGAACGCGTGCG